>JAJYYG010000117.1 GCA_021801235.1 Actinomycetes bacterium | reverse complement strand
CGATCTGGGGATCCCCGCCGGGAGGTCCCCCGGTTCCGTCCTGTCCCGTTCCGGGCGTGTCGGAGCGCGTGGTCATCCCGGTGAGCGTAGGGGGAGGAGGTCCGGACCCCGACCGTTCACCGGGACCCGAGCGCGGCGTCGAGCCGCTCGGTGTCGGCCCGGGTGAGCCGCCGGTAGCCGGCGTCCCGTTGCGGCCTCCACCAGACCGGGTCGTGGCACCGCCACCGCTCGGTCCGCAGGACGCGCTTGAGGACCTTGGAGGTCGCGGTGGTGGGGAGGTCGTCCGCCACCCGCACGAACGCCGGCACCGCCTTCGTCCCGAGGTCGCCCTGCCCGGCGAGGAAGTCGGCGAACGCCACCGGGTCGAAGCGGGCACCGGTGCGCAGCAGTACCGCCGCCATCACCTGGTCGCCGACGGCCGGATCGGGGACGGCGTAGACCGACGCCACGACGATGTCGGGATGGCGGACCAGGATCGCCTCGACGGGTGCTGCGGCGAAGTTCTCCCCGTCCACCCGGAGCCAGTCGTAGTCGCGTCCGGCGAAGTAGAAGAAATCGTCCTCGTCGCGGTAGGCGAGGTCGCCGGTCCAGTACCAGCCGTTGCGCAGCCGGGCCTGGTCCGCGGCGTCGTTGCGCCAGTAGCCCTCGAAGCCGGCGCCCCCCGACTCGCTCACCATCTCGCCGATCGCCTCGTCCGCGTTCACGAGGCGCCCGTGCTCGTCGAAGCGGGCCCGGGGGCACTCCTCGCCGGACTCCGGGTCGAGGATCTTGGTGCCGGGGAGGGCGCGCCCGAGTGCTCCCCGGGGAGTGTCCGGCGTGCGGGTGACGCTGGCCCCGCCCTCGGTGGACCCGTAGGCGTCCTGGACGGCGCACCCGAACCGGAGGGAGAACCTGGCCACGTCCGCCTCGGCGGCTTCGTTGCCGAACGCCTGGCGCAGGGTGTTCTCCCCGTCGTCTGGACGTTCGGGCGTGGCGAGGATGTAGGAGAGCGGCTTGCCGACGTAGTTGAAGTAGGTCACCCCGTACCGCCGGACGTCGGGGAGGAAGCCGGACGCGGTGAACCGGTCGCGGAGCACCATCGTCGCTCCGGCGGCGAGGGCCGGCGCCCACCCGGCCATCAGCGCGTTCGAGTGGAAGAGGGGCATGGCCAGGTAGCAGACGTCGTCCCTGGTCAGAGCGAACATCTGGGCGACGATGGTGCCGATACGGGCCAGGCGCCCCTGGGTGCAGCGGCACGCCTTGGGCGCCCCGGAGGTCCCCGACGTGAACAGCAGGAGCCCGAGCGTCTCTTCGGTCACTCCGGTGTCGACGGGATCCGGGAGGGCCGCCCCCCGGACGGCCGCCAGTGCCTGTCCGTAGGCGGTGGCCCCGCCGGTGGGGGAGTCGCCGGTGGGGGAGTCGATGACCAGGATGCGCTCCGGGCCCAGCGCGGAACCGAGGTCGTGACCGTCGACCAGCTTCCGGTGGGCCGCGTCCGTGACCAGCAGCTGGCAGGCCGTGTGCGCCAGGTCGCGCGCCAGCTCGTCGCCCCGGTGGGTCGGGTTCGCCCCGACCGCCACCGCACCGGCGAGGGACGCCGCCCCCAGCCAGAACAGGTACTCGGGTACGTTGTCGAGTAGCAGGGCGACATGGAAGGGACCCGGGCTCCGGCGCCGGGCGAGAAGGGCCGCCCGCTCGGCCTGTGCCGCCACGACCTCGGCGTGGGTCCACGAGCGGTCCTCGTAACGCAGGCCCACCGCGCCGTCGTCGGCCCGCTTCCGGATCAGTCCGTCGATGGTCTCCACCGGCCCCCTTTCGTCCGCGTCCGGCGCGTGGGATCCGCGCCCGGAGGCGACGTCGCGCCGTCGGCGTTGCGGAATGTGCGCCGCGCCAAAATCTGGAACACGTTGCAGTTTATCGGTCCTCCATGGTACCGTTCGGGCATTGGCCTCGAGCCGGGAGGAGCACCACGCCATGGAGTTCGGAGTCTTTCTCAACGGGTACCTCCCCGGCCCGGCGGCCCACGATCCGGCGTGTGAGCACGAGATGTTCCGGCGCGAGCTCGCCTACGCGGTGGAGGCGGACAAGTACAACTGGAAGTACGTCTGGATCGGCGAGCACCACTCCCTGACCGAGTACAGTCACTCCTCCGCTCCGGAGGTGACCATGGGCTACCTGGCCCACGCCACCGAGCGGATCCACCTCGGCACCGGCATCATGAACCTCTCGCCCCGGGTCAACCATCCGGTACGGTCCGCCGAGCGGGTCGCCATGCTCGACCACGTGACCGAGGGCCGTTTCGAATGGGGGACCGGTCGCGGTGCCGGCAGCCACGAGATCGCTTCCTTCAACATCCTCGACAAGAACTCCACCAAGGCGGAGTGGAACGAGGTCATCAAGGAGATCCCCCGGATGTGGGAGCAGCAGGACTACAGCTACGAGGGGGAGAGCTTCACCGTCCCCTACCCTCACAACATCCTCCCCAAGCCCTACCGGCGTCAGGGACACCCCCCGATCTGGGTGGGGTGCGGGAACCCCGGCACGTTCGCCCAGGCTGGCGAGCTGGGCATCGGCGCCATCGCCTTCAACTTCGAGCCCATCTACAACCTGCAGGGGCGCATCGACGCCTACAAGGAGGGGATCGCCAACTGCACCGAGCCGCTCGGGCAGTTCAAGAACGACAACGTGATGATGACCAACGCCGTCATCTGCCTCGAGGACCGCGAGAAGGCCCGTGAGGTCGCCTTGCGCCGGGGCCGCGGCTACCTCTACTCCCTGGTCTGCAACTACCACGACACCATCCCCCATCAAGACGGCGTCCCGGTGTGGCCCGAGCGGCCCCACACCATCAGCGACGAGGCAATGCTCGACCATCTGATCGAGCAGGGCTGGATGCTGTGCGGGGAGCCGGACGAGGTGGCCGAGCAGGTCGCCAGGTACCAGACCGTCGGCTGTGACCAACTGGTGTTCGGCCTGCCGTCGGACTCCTTCATGGAGGACGAGGTCCACGAGATGCTGGAGATCTTCGGGACCAAGGTCATCCCCCAGTTCGACGGCGACCCGGTCCACTCGACCACGCGCTATCGGCAGACCGCAGTGCCCAAGTACCGGCCGTTCAACGTCCCGGTCCCCGACATCTCGGTCGAGGAGCTGCCGACCAACGCCATGATCCAACTGGACGGCACCCGGACCCTGTAGACCTGCGACCCGCCGGTCTGGCAGGATCGGACCATGGCACACCGGAGGACGCAGCTGATCGCCCTACTCGTGGTGGTGGACCTGATCGTGGCGGCTTTCACCTTCGTCGACCTCCGGCGACGAGACGCCGACCAGATCCGGGGGTCCAAGCGCTTCTGGCGGATCGTGACCGTCGCCAATCCCGGCAACGCCCTGGCCTACTGGCTGGTCGGGCGGAAGCGGATCGAGACTCCGGCCCCGTAGGCGGAGCCCGGTGGGACTTCAGGCCCAGGCGGCGATCACCTCGTCGGCGGTGGTCACGGTCGAGATCAGAGGGAAGGTCTGGTCGAGCACCGCGTCCGCGTACCGGTTCGGGGTCCCCGCCACCGCATCCCGCGGCACGACCACCTGGTAGCCGTGGTTGACCGCCTCGATGACCAGGCCCAGCACCCCGAGGTTGACCGACACTCCGGTGGCCACCACCGTGGTCACCCCCAGGTTGCGGAGCCAGGAGTCGAGAGCGGTGCCGTGGAACGGCGACACTCCCGAGAGCCGGGGACACACGAGATCCCCGGGAGCGGGGGCGAGCTCGGGAACCATCTCGGCGGGCGGGGTCCCGACGACCAGGTGGTCGGGGTCGCGCAGCATCGCCGCCACGAGCTG
>JAJYYG010000169.1 GCA_021801235.1 Actinomycetes bacterium | reverse complement strand
GCAGGGCCGGTTCCGCCAGAACCTCCTGGGCAAGCGCGTCGACTACTCGGGTCGCTCGGTCATCGTGATCGGCCCGACCCTGCAGCTGCACCAGTGCGGGCTGCCCAAGCTGATGGCGCTCGAGCTGTTCAAGCCCTTCGTCATGAAGCGGCTGGTGGACGCCGAGTATGCCCAGAACATCAAGTCCGCCAAGCGGATGGTGGAGCGGCGCCGGCCGCAGGTCTGGGACGTGCTGGAAGGGGTCATCAAGGAGCATCCGGTGCTGTTGAACCGGGCGCCGACACTCCACCGGCTCGGGATCCAGGCGTTCGAGCCCGTGCTCGTCGAGGGGAAGGCCATCCAGGTCCACCCCCTGGTCTGCACCGCGTTCAACGCCGACTTCGACGGGGACCAGATGGCGGTGCACCTCCCACTCTCGGCGGAGGCACAGGCCGAGGCCCGGGTGTTGATGCTGTCGGCGAACAACATCCTCTCCCCGGCCACCGGGCGTCCGATCACCGTCCCGACTCAGGACATGGTGTTCGGCATCTACTACGTGACGCTGGAGGTCGACGGGGCCAAGGGTGAGGGCAGGGTGTTCCGCCACGCCTACGAGGTCGAGACGGCGTTCGACGCAGGGGACATCGACCTGCACGCCAAGATCACGGTCCGGCCCGTTCCCGGCTCGCCGCTCGCCACGTCGATCGCGCTCACCAACGGTGCCGAGCTCGCCGAGGACGGCACCCTGGTCGGGGTCGACGAGTCCACGCCGGTCGAGATCGTGACCACCGCGGGACGGATGTTCTTCAACACCGCGCTGCCCGACGGCTACCGCTACATCAACGACCTGGTGGGGAAGCGCAACACGGGGATCGGGACGATTGTCGAGGAGATCGCCTCGGGCTTCCCGAAGTACCAGGTGGCCCAGAGCCTCGACAAGATCAAGTCGCTCGGCTTCCGGTACGCGGCCCAGTCGGGGCTCACCATCTCGATCAACGACGTCCAGACGCCGTCCGACAAGCAGTCGATCCTCGACCGTTACGAGAAGGAGGCCGAGAAGGCGGAGGCCCAGTTCAAGCGCGGCATCATCACGGACGATGAGCGGCGTCAGAAGGAGATCGAGATCTGGACGTCCGCCAACTCCGAGGTCGGTCGGGCCATGGAGAGGTCGCTGTCCACCCTCTCCTTCAACCCGCTCAACATGATGGTCGACTCGGGTGCCCGCGGGAACTCGCAGCAGATCCGCCAGATCGCCGGTATGAAGGGCCTGGTCTCCAACCCGCGCGGCGAGATGATCCCACGACCGATCAAGTCCTCGTTCCGGGAGGGCCTCTCGGTGCTCGAGTACTTCATCTCCACCCACGGGGCCCGGAAGGGACTGGCCGACACCGCACTGCGGACGGCCGACTCGGGGTACCTCACCCGCCGGTTGGTCGACGTGGCCCAGGAGCTCATCGTCCGGGAAGACGACTGCGGTTCCACGCGCGGCATCTGGATCGAGGACATCGTCCCCGACGAGCCCGGCAAGCGCTCCTACCTCGAGACCCGGGTCCACGGACGGATCGTGGTCGAACCGGTCACCCTCTCTGACAAGTCGACGATCGAGGCCGGCACGGTGATCACCGACGAGGTGGTTGCCCGCCTGCGTGACGACCCTGAGGTGAACCGGATCCGTACCCGGTCGGTGCTCACCTGTGAGGCGGAGCACGGGATCTGTGTGGCCTGCTACGGGCAGTCGTTGGCCACCGGTCAGATGATCGAGCTCGGCGAGGCGGTGGGTGTGATCGCCGCCCAGTCGATCGGCGAGCCGGGAACCCAGCTCACCATGCGGACCTTCCACACCGGGGGGATCGTCGGCGAGGACATCACCCACGGCCTCCCCCGTGTGGTCGAGCTGTTCGAGGCGCGCACGCCGAAGGGCGCGGCCGTCCTGGCCCGTCACTCCGGCGTCGTGCGGATCGAGGAGGAGGAGAGCGGCCGCCAGATCACCGTCGTCTCCGACACGGGCGAGGAGGAGTCGGTGCTGGTCCCCCAGCGCGCCCACCTCGAGGTGTCGGACGGCCAGGAGATCGCCGCCGGTGACGCCCTGGTCGAGGGCCCGAAGGACCCCAAGGAGCTGCTCGAGGTCAAGGGGATCCGGGAGACGCAGCAGTACCTGGTGGAGGAAGTCCAGAAGGTCTACCGGGACCAGGGCGTCTCGATCCACGACAAGCACATCGAGCTCATCGTGCGACAGATGCTCCGGAGGGTACTGGTGGCCGAGCCCGGCGATGCGCCCTTCCTGCCGGGAGAGCGGGTGGACAGCCGGTCCTACACCGAGGTGAACCGCCAGCTCCTCCAGGACGGCAAGACGCCGGCGGAGGGCCGGCCGGAGCTGATGGGGATCACCAAGGCGTCGCTGGCGACCGAGAGCTGGCTGTCGGCCGCGTCCTTCCAGGAGACGACCCGGGTCCTCACCGAGGCTGCCATCGAAGGGAAGTCGGACCAGCTGTTCGGGCTGAAGGAGAACATCATCATCGGCAAGCTGATCCCGGCCGGGTCGGGAATGGAGCGGTACCGCGACATCCGGCTGGAGATGCCCGGTGCCGAGGCGATGCCGTTGTGGGCGCTGGGTTCCGAGGGCGACACGGGGACCGAGGACCTGGCCGCGTGGTTGCGCGACACCGGAGGTGACGCGAACCAGGAGGGATTCAGCTCCGAGATCGATGCCAGTTGGTTGGGCGCCCTGCCCAGCGCCGGCGATCTGGCGGACGGGTCCCCGGACTTCGGTGCGCTCGGGACGCCGGCTGCCACCGAGCCCCCCGATGCGGCGGGCGCCGGCGGGTAGCCGCCGGGGGTCCGGGCGCTCGCCAGGGCCCCGTTCCGGGCCCGGGAGGGCCCCGTTCCGGGCCCGGGAGGGTCCCGGTGAGGGCAGCAGTCCCCGACTTGCCGGGGCATCGGGGTTGGATACCCGGGTATGCCGGCGCATGGTGGGCGCCGATTGGGTCGGTGGTGACCAGGTTGCGGCGCGTGCAGGTGCCTGAACCCTGTGCTCCCGCCTCTTGCGAGAACGCAAGAGGCGGGAGAGCGGAGAGTAGGACCATTCCCTGCAGCACGTTGTACGTGGCACATGGCATGTCAGGCATGGGGATCCGAAGGGTCCCACCGGTTCCGTCCATCGGAGACTCGACACTCGCCTCTGCTGACCGAAAGCCTGTCGGTCGGAGGCCTGTCGGTGCCGGTCAGTGCCCGATTTCCGGAGCGTCGCCGCCCGGTGTGGGTGTCGCAGCGACGGGCGGGCATGCGGCGGCCCAGCGGATCATCGGGATCCGTGTCGGCACCGGTCAGGATCCGGAGCGGTCAGGACCCGGTAAGGACCCGGACAGGACGCGGTCAGGACCGAGACCGGATGGGACCCGACCGGTCAGGGCCAGGACAGAACGCGACCCGGACCCGGACCCGGACAGGACCCCGGACCGGTCAGGACCCGGAGCGGTCAGGACCCGGGACAGGTCAGGACCGGGGGTGGTCAGGACCGGAAGGTTCTGGTCCGGCATCGATCCCGGGTCCACCGCCCCGAGGTCGCGGGGTCACCACCGCTCCCGGCGCGGTGCCCTCTGTTCCCTCGGGTGGGCTGTCGTCCGCCTCCCGCAGGTCGCTACCCGCCATGCCCCCGTCGCCGGGTGGTGGGGCATTGCCGGCCTGGCCGCTTCTCGGGGGTGGGATCCACTCCCATGACCCCGGCGACCCGGCGAGCACGAAGCCCCGGTGGGTCTTGCAGGCATGGTGCCAGTGGCACAGGCGGGCGAGGTTGGCGAGCGAAGTGGGTCCGCCCTCGGCGTAGGGGACGAGATGGTCGATCTCGAGGTGGGCGGCCTCGTCGCAGCCGGGGACCACACAGCAGGGGTCCC
>JAJYYG010000139.1 GCA_021801235.1 Actinomycetes bacterium | reverse complement strand
GACCCCGGTTGCCGGGGCTGCGTGGTCCCGACTCTAGGGCCGCCGCGGTCGCCACCGGCACCCCGGTGCTCATGCGTCCGGAGCGTCCGGAGCGACCGGAGCCGAAGAGACCGGACCGGGGGGCCCGTCTGATCCGGCGACGGGCCCGTCCATTCCGAGCGCCGTCCGGATGTCCGCGAGGTCGTGGCGGATCGACGCCACCGCCTCCTCGACGGCCGCCAGCCGGGATTCGATCCCGTCGTCCCCGTGGGGCTCCCCGCCCGTAGGGGCCGGCCCGCGCGCCCACACCCGCTCGTCCGCCGTCGCCGTGTCCGCCAGGATGCCCACCGGGGACGGCCAACGGCCCTCTCCTCCCGGGTGTGCGGCTGCGGAACCGGGATCGCCCAAGGCATGGATGTAGCGGTCCTCCTTCTGTCCGTGCCGCCGCGGAAGGCGCCAGGCCATCGGCGGATCGGATCTCGCCATGGCGGCGAGTGCGGCCTCTGCGCTCCCGAGATCGCCCACCGGCCGCAGGCGCTGCACCCGTGAGCGCAACTCGCCCACCGTCTGGGGGCCGCGGAGCAGGAGCACCGCCAGGAGGGTCGGGAAGGCGTCGTCCCTCGCGATCGAGTCGGGGAGGCGGTGCTCGTACCGGAGCGCGGACCGACCGTGCACCGGATGGACGAACCGGGCGAGCCCCTTCTGCTTCAGGGAGCGCACCCCGCTCTCGACCGTCTCGTCGTCGTAGTGGACCACCGGCGACCGGTTCGAGGTCTGGTTGCAGGCGGCAACGAGCGCGTTGAGGGTCAGCGGGTACTGATCGGGCGTCGTCCACTGCTTCTCGATGAGGCAGCCGAGGACGCGCGCCTCCACGTCCGTCAATGGCGCTCCGGTCGACGGGGGTAAGCCCCCGGCGGGTGCGACCGACCCTCCCCGATCCTCGGGTCCGGATTCGATGCTCAGGCGGACTTCCGACGCTGACGGTGGATCCGTCGGCGTTCACGCTCGGTGGCGCCACCCCAGATGCCTTCGCGCTCCCGATTGGCCAGAGCGTGCTCGAGGCACGCCTCCCGGACCGCGCACTGGTCGCAGATCCCCTTGGCTTCACCTGCCTCCTCGTCGGAGACCGGGTAGAACACCTCTGGATCGATGCCCCGGCAGGCAGCGTGCTTGCGCCAGGTGGCACTCATGGAGACTTCACTTTCTAGCGTCTGGGTCGAACGTCGGGCCTTCGCGCCGACAACGCGACCCGCTGACCAGGAACGACGAGTCGAAGCGGTGGAAGCCGACTGAACGAACAGTATGACCCATCGCGGTGGGTGGTGTCCACCCTTATCACGGATCCGGCCGGCGGCGCGCCGCTCCCCCGACCGGGTTCCGCACGCCGGCCCGAGTGGCCGTCCGTCGATCCGGGCTTAGGATCGTGTGACCGGGGTCCGCCCGGCCGGACCGTGAGGGGGACCGATGTCAGGATCCGTGCTCGAGGGCCAGACGATCGTCGTGACCGGAGTCACGGGCCAGGTCGCCGAGCCGGTGGCGATGAACCTGGCTGCGGCCAACCGGGTGATCGGAGCGGCCAGGTTCCATGACGACGGCGCCCGGTGCCGCCTGGAGGCGGCCGGCATCGAGTGCGTCCCGATCGATCTCACCACCGGGGACGTGGGCGACCTCCCCTCGGACGCCGACCTCGTCGTCAACTTCGCCGTGGCGAAGTCCAACCGCTGGGACGACGATCTCGCTGCCAACGCCGGGGGCCTCCTTTCGCTGATGGAGCACCACCGGAATGCCGGCGCGTTCCTCCACTGCTCGACGACTGCGGTGTACAAGCCCATGGGACACCATGTGTTCGGCGAAGGAGACCCGCTGGGCGACAATCACGGGGTGTGGCCGTTCCTCCGCACCTACAGCATCTCCAAGATCGCCGCCGAGGCGAGCGCCCGCTGGGCGGCGCAGCGGTTCAGCCTGCCCACCACTATCGCCCGCCTGTCGGTCCCCTACGGCGACCACGGTGGTTGGCCCGCCATCCACCTCGAGATGATGATCGGCGGCTCCGCCATCCCGGTGCACGCGGACGCACCGAGCGTCTACCACCCCCTCCACGAGGACGACATCGTCTCCATGGTCCCGGCCCTGCTCCGCGCGGCCTCCGTCCCCGCCACCGTGGTCAACTGGGGCGGCGACGACCCGGTGAGCATCGAGGACTGGTGCGGGTACCTTTCCGAGGTCACCGGGATCGAGGCCCGGTTCGCCCCGACCACCGACACCATCGACAGCGTCCAGATCGACCTCACCCGCATGCACAGCCTGGTCGGCCACCCGTCGGTCCCGTGGCGGGACGGGATGCTCCGGATGGTCGCGGCACGGCACCCCGAGCTCGTGGGATCGACGCCCGGCGCTCCGGACGGACCCGCCTCCCGACCCTGACGCCCCGGCTCAGTGGAACAGCGACTGGCCGTAGGTGCTGCAGAGGCCCATCGCCTCGATGGTCAGGAACACCGCCACCAGACCCACCACCACGGCCAGCCGCCACGGGTTGCCCGGGCGGGCGATCGCCGCCGGCATGTACCACCCGGGTAGCGGACCCGGGGCCGACGCGAGGTAGACGGACAGGGGGACGGCGTCCTCGGCGATCGGTGCATCCGGATCGGCCTGGAGCGCCAGCGCCGACAACTCGGCGTCATCGAGGGGACGGTCCTCCGACGGGCCGTCGTCGACGCTGCCTCCGTCCACCCTCGCACCGCACTGCGTTCGTACGACCACGCTCCGACGATAGCGCCGGTCGGACGAAGACCTACGACGCGCCGGCAGCGACCGCCTGGGCCCAGGTGTAGACGTAGGCCGGTTGAGGACCGGTCGCCAGCACGATCAGCTCGGTGTCGGAGACCCAACCCTGGTCCGCGGGCGGCACCGCCTCGGCCGCGCCCATCAGGAGGGTGCCGCCGTACTCGGCCTGGTACGCCGTCAGTCCGAGGATGTTGTCCCGGTGCCCCCAGCACCCTGCGGTGTCGGTGGCGGTGCAGGTGACGTTGCCGCTCCCCGGTCCGTCGTCGTACATCCAGAAGTAGTTGGACCCGAGCGGATTCCCGTTCTCCGCCCAGTTCGAGGCCCATGCCACCAAGCTCATGCCCGACGGCATCGGCGATGCCTGCGGATCCAGGTTGGCCTCCGCCCCTGCGGCCGCGTCCACATCGAGGGTCGCATCGAGCCCGACCACCGGCGGGAGCCCTCGGTCGACCCGTTCGACGTCCACGAGCACGAAGAGCTGTTCCGCAGGGGTGAGCGCGACGAAGTCGGTCGGCAGGTGCAGGGGGCCCAGACCCTCGGCACTACGGGCGTCGTCGGTGGCCTGGATCGCCTCGTTGATGCACGTGCTCCCCGTGTTGTGCGGATAGCAGGCATCGAGGAAGTTCGGCGAGGGAGGGAGGTTCGAGGAGGGGTTCCCGGTCGCCGATGGTGAAGACGACTGCGACACGGGAGCCGGGGTGACGGTCGTCGGCGGGACGGGCCCGGGGACAGGCGAGGAGCCGGCGGAGAGCAGTGATCCGTAGAACTGGGCCGCGCCGAAGGAGAAGATCCCGCCATCGGAACCCACCATCCAATACCCGGACCCGTCGCCGGAAGCCGCCATGCCTGCAATGGGGGCGTTGAGGGGTCGGCCGCCCATCGACCCGAAGAACCCCGCGTCGCCGAAGGCGAAGATGCCGCCGTCGGAGGCCACCAGCCAGTAGCCCCTCCCGTCGGGGGTGGCCGCCATACCGACGATGGGCCGGTTCAGGACCATCGATCCCGTGGACCCGAAGAACCCCGCGTCGCCGAAGGCGAAGATGCCGCCGTCGGAGGCCACCAGCCAGTAGCCCCTCCCGTCGGGGGTGGCCGCCATACCGACGATGGGCCGGTTCAGGG
>JAJYYG010000086.1 GCA_021801235.1 Actinomycetes bacterium | reverse complement strand
GCGATGGTGAACGTGTGCAGCGGCGGGGCGAAGTAGAAGTTCGACAGCAGGAAGCCCGCCAAGGCGGCGAGGACCGCGGGCCACACCCCACCGATGGCGGCCACGGCCACCACCAGCAGCAGATAGGAGCTGAGCGCCACCGACAGGTCGACGTGACTGCGGCTGGCGGTGAGGACCACGGTGAGGAGGGGGAAGCCGACGGCCCCGAGGAGGAGCGCCCCGATCCTCCGGCGGGCGGCGAGGGGGGAGAGGAGCGTGGGGCGGTGACGGGCGGGGACGGTCCGCCCCGGGCCGGCGTCGCCGTCCGTCTCCTCTCCGGGGCGCCCGTCCCTGTGCCCTCCGGCATCGGTGGCGATGACGTGGATGTCGAGCGCACCACCGGCCCCCCGGATGACCGAGTTGATCACCGACCCACGCACGAACTCGGTGAGCCGGCTCCGGTGGGAGGCACCCATCACCAGCTGGGTGGCGTTCTCCGCTCTGGCCACCTGGATCAGCGCGGGAGCGACGTCGGCCCCCACCACCTCCACGTAGCGCCCTCCCATCTCGTGGAGCAGGGCGCGGTTCCGGGCGAGACCCTCGGATCCCGAGCCGGTCAGGCCGTCGTCGGTCCGCACGTGCACGCCGACCAGGTCGGCCTTGGTGCGCATGGCCATCCGTGCCGCCCGCCGGATGAGGACGGCCCCGCCGGGGGCCCCGGTCAGGGAGACCACCACCCGCTCCTTGGTCTCCCACGGGCCTGCGATGCCGTGGCGCTCCCGGTAGTCGTGGAGCTCCTGGTCGACCCGGTCGGCCACCCACAGGAGGGCCAGCTCGCGCAGCGCGGTGAGATTGCCGACGCGGAAGTAGTTGGACAGGGCGGCGTCGATCCGGTCGGCCGGGTAGATGTTGCCGTGGGCGAGGCGCCGCCGAAGGGCCTCGGGCGCCATGTCCACCAGCTCGAGCTGGTCGGCGCCGCGCACCACCCGGTCGGGGACCGTCTCGCGTTGGACGATGCCGGTGATCCGCTCGACGACGTCGTTGAGTGACTCGAGATGCTGGAGGTTGACCGTGGAGATCACGTTGATCCCCGCCTCCAACAGCTCTTCCACGTCCTCCCACCGTTTGGCGTGGCGGGAGCCGGGGGCGTTGGTGTGGGCCAGCTCGTCGACCAGCACGAGCTCGGGGCGGCGGGCCAGCAGCCCGTCGACGTCCATCTCCTCGATGGTGTGCCCCCGGTACTCGACCCGGCGCCGACCCCAGACCTCGAGGTCCCGAAGCTGGGCGTCGGTCTGGGGCCGGCTGTGCTCCTCCACCCACCCGACCACCACGTCGGTGCCGCGCTCCTTGCGGCGCCAACCCTCGTTGAGCATCGCGTAGGTCTTGCCGACGCCGGGGGCGGCGCCGAGGTAGAGACGGAGCGTGCCTCGTGTCATCTGCCCGACCTCCCGTCTCCCCGTCGCTCCGCGTCCCTACGGGCGGAGCCGGTTGAGCGCCAGGTTCAACGTCAACACGTTCACCCCCGGGTCACCGAGGATACCCAGGCTGCGACCGTCGATGTTCCGGCGCACCAGGGCGGTGACGGTGGCGAGCGGCAGATGGCGCGCCCGGGCCACCCGGGGGGCCTGCAGATCGGCGTTGGCGATGGAGATCTCCGGGTCGAGCCCGGAGAACGACACGGTCACCGCGTCGACCGGCACCGGTGCGTCGGGGGCGAGGCCGTTGAACCGGCGGTAGGCGATGGCCCGTTCGGGCACCGTTGCGGGATCGCACACGTAGGTGCCGTCGGGGTTCTTCGCGTAGGTCTGTCCGGGGGTCGGACTGGTGACCGGCGTCTCCAGCCGCGTCGCGTCCACCGGCACGCAGAGCGGGTCGGCGGGGGTGGCGAACGGGTTGGTCTTCGACGGCCGGCCGTCGAGCCCGACCGTGTTGACCCCGGGGACGAAACCGATCAGCAACGGGTTGGACGGCCCGTAGTTGTCCGACCCGCTGGCCAACCCGTTGTAGGGGAACGTGCCGGTCTCCGACGGTCGGGGCTGGAAGTACCGGGGGAGCGGGTTGCCGGCCTTATCGGTGAACCCCTGGGCCAGCAGTGACGATCCGACCACGGTGCCGCCCTGGCGGACCAGCGAGCCGTTGGCCTGGCGACTCAGGAACGCCTCGCCGACCCCGGTGGTCACCAGTGGGTAGACGATGCCGGTGACCACGGTGAGCAGCACGAACATGGCGGCGGCGGTGAGGAGTTGGCGACGCATCTACTTGACCCCCATGGCGGTGATGACGAGGTCGATGGCTTTGATGCCGATGAACGGCAGGACGAAGCCGCCGAGCCCGTAGATGATCAGGTTCCGCCTGAGCACCGCCGAGGCGCTCGCCGCCCGGAACCTGACCCCCTTGAGGGCGAGCGGGATCAGGGCGACGATGATCAGGGCGTTGAAGATGACCGCGGAGAGGATCGCCGAGTGCGGCGAGCTGAGGCGCATGACGTTCAGGGTGCGCAGGGCGGGGAAGACGCCCACGAACATCGCCGGGATGATGGCGAAGAACTTGGCGACGTCGTTGGCGATGGAGAACGTGGTCAGCGAGCCCCGGGTGATGAGCAGCTGCTTGCCGATCTCCACGATGTCGATCAGCTTGGTCGGGTTGGAGTCGAGGTCGACCATGTTGCCGGCCTCCTTGGCCGCCTGGGTGCCGCTGTTCATCGCCACCCCCACGTCCGCCTGTGCCAGCGCGGGCGCGTCGTTGGTCCCGTCCCCGGTCATCGCCACCAGGAAGCCCCCGGCCTGCTCCTTCTTGATGAGGGCCATCTTGTCCTCGGGGGTGGCCTCGGCCAGGTAGTCATCGACCCCGGCCTCTGCGGCGATGGCCGCCGCGGTCATCGGGTTGTCGCCGGTGATCATCACCGTGCGGATCCCCATCCTCCGCATCTCCTCGAACTTCTCGGCGATGCCCGGCTTGACCACGTCCTTCAGGTGGACGACGCCGAGCACCCGGGTGCCCTCGGCGACCACCAGGGGGGTGCCGCCGCCGGTGGCGATCCCCTCGACCACCGGGGCCAGCTCGGCCGGGACGGTGCCCCCCCGGCCCTCGACCCACCTCCGGACGGAGTCGGCCGCTCCCTTGCGGATGGACCGGCCGTCGACGTCGAGCCCGCTCATCCGGGTCTGGGCGGTGAAGGGCACCAGCCCGGCTCCGGGGACCTCCGCGGCGCGCTGGCCGTACGAGGTCTCGGCCAGCTCGACGATGGAGCGGCCTTCCGGTGTCTCGTCGGCCAGGCTGCTCAGCAGCACCGCGGACGCCAGCTCGTCGCGGTCGACACCGGGCATGGCCACGAACTCGGTGGCCCGCCGGTTGCCGAAGGTGATGGTCCCCGTCTTGTCGAGGAGGAGCGTGGAGCAGTCCCCGGCCGCCTCCACCGCGCGCCCGGACATGGCGAGCACGTTGCGCTGCACCAGGCGGTCCATGCCGGCGATACCGATGGCCGACAGCAGGGCGCCGATGGTGGTGGGGATCAGGCAGACCAGCAACGCCACCAGGACGATGATCGACTGGGTGGCGCCGGAGTAGATGGCGAACGGCTGGAGCGACACCACGGCGAGCAGGAAGATGATGGTGAGCCCGGCCAGCAGGATGTCGAGGGCGATCTCGTTGGGCGTCTTCTGGCGGCTGGCCCCCTCCACCAGGGCGATCATCCTGTCCATGAAGGTCTCGCCCGGCTTGGACGAGATGCGCACCACGATGCGGTCGGAGAGCACCCGGGTGCCGCCGGTGACCGACGACCGGTCGCCACCCGACTCGCGGATGACCGGGGCGGACTCGCCGGTGATCGCCGACTCGTCGATGGTCGCGATGCCCTCGACGATGTCGCCGTCGCCGGGGATGAGCTGGCCGGCCTCCACCACGCAGAGGTCGCCCAGCTGGAGCTGGCTGGAGGGCACCTCCACCACCTCGCCG
>JAJYYG010000028.1 GCA_021801235.1 Actinomycetes bacterium | reverse complement strand
CACCACCACGTTGCAGAGCGGAGGCATGTGGTCGAAGACCCGGAGGTTGCCCAGGAGCCTCGACACCCGGGTGGCCACCGCCGGCGCCAGGGCCTGCGCCCAGCGGGCGTAGAGGTCGGGTGCCACCGTCTCGTGCTGCTCCTTGGCCGCCCGGACCCCAGCGCTGATCAGCCGCAGGCGGGCCACCGGGTCCTCGACCCCGGTGGCCAGCGACACCAGCATGGCCGACACCCGGTTACCCAGGGACCCGCGCTCCTCCACGCGGCGCACCGACACCGGCACCAGGGCGACCAGGGAGCGCTCGAGCGGCTCGTCCCGGGCGGCGAAGAAGGCCCGGAGCGAGCCGGCCACCATGGCCAGCACCACGTCGTTGACGGTACCGCCGAGCACCTCGGTCACCCGGCGAAGGTCGGACAGCGGCACGTCACCCAGGTGCACCCGGCGGTGGGCCGAGATCGCCCGGTTGACCGAGGTGCGCGGGGCCTCGAACGGCGACGGCGGCAGCGTGCCCGGAACGTCCCGGTTCCGGTTGGTCAGCGACCGCACCGTCCGGACGGTGGTGCCGAGGGTCCGGGCCATCCGGTCGGTCTGCCCGGGCAGCGACCCGAGGGCACGACGGAGCCGGTCGACGTCTCCGGGGACCGGGCCCGGCGACCACGCATCCCCGTCGTCCGTCACCGGCGGTGGTGCGGGCTCGAGGTCGAAGAAGGCCCCCATCACCTCGGAGCCCGAGACGCCGTCGATGATCGCGTGATGGACCTTGGTGACCAGGGCCACGTGGCCGTGCTCCAAGCCCTCCACCACGTGGAACTCCCACAGCGGGCGGGTCCGGTCGAGCGGTCGTTCCACGATCGAGCCGACCAGGGCGGCCAGCTCGGCGGCACCGCCCGGGCGGGGAAGGGAGGCCCGCCGTACGTGGAATTCGAGGTCGAATTCGGGGTCGTCGACCATCGAGGGATGCTGGAGGCCGAAGGGCACCTCGACCACCCGGTACCGGAACGGCGGGACCCGGGGGACCCGGGCGGCGACGTGCTCGCGGATCCGGCGGAAACCGACCCCGCCCGGGACCGACGATGCGTCGAAGACCAGCACCCCGGCGATGTGGAGGTGCATGGTGGGTGACTCGAAGGCCAGGAACGCGCCGTCCAGGCCGGTCAGCGGGTGCACGACCGGCTCACCGTCCGGTCGAGCCGAAGCCGCCGTAGCCCCGCTCGCTCGACCCGAGCGCCTCGACGGGGACGAAGGTGGCCCGCTCGACCCGCTGGATGACCAGCTGGGCGATCCGGTCGCCCCGGTGGACCACGTAGTCGGTCGCCGGGTCGGTGTTGACCAGCAGGACCGCCAGCTCGTCGCGGTAGCCGGCGTCGATGAGCCCCGGAGAGTTCAGGCAGGTGACGCCGTGGCGCAGGGCCAGCCCGCTACGGGGCTGCACGAACCCCGCATGGCCCGGGGGGATGGCCAGGGCGATGCCGGTGGGGACGGCCGCCCGGCCACCGCCGGCCGACAGGGTCACCTCGGTCCGGGCCAGCAGGTCGGCGCCGGCGTCACCCGCCCGGGCGTAGTCGGGCAGGGGCAGGTCGGGGTCGAGCCGCACCACCGGGATCGCCAGCGCCATGCCGCGAGCGTCAACTGCCCCGGGCTGGTCGCCATCCGTCGCTCCCGGCATGACCGGCTCCTCCCGCGTTGGTTGGGCCGACGATACCCCTCCGCCGGTCGCCCCCGGAGCGGTCGGGGCGCCGCCCGTCGGCCCGGCATCCGCTGACGGTGCGTCACCTGGTCGGCAGGGCGACCACCCGGTAACGTCGTCGGTCGTGCTCGTGTGGATGGACCTGGAGATGACCGGCCTCGACACCGGACGCCACGTCATCGTCGAGGTCGCCACCCTGGTGACCGACGACGACCTGTCCGTCGTCGCCGAGGGACCGGACCTGGTGATCGCCACGCCCGACGCTGCGCTGGCGTCGATGGACGACTTCGTCCGCGCCATGCACACCCGCAGCGGCCTCCTCGACGAGATCGCCGCGTCGACGGTGTCGCTCGAACAGGCGGGCGCGGCGACCCTCGACTTCATCCGGCTGCACGTCCCCAAGGCTCGGACCGTTCCCCTGGCGGGAAACTCGATCGGCACGGACCGGCGCTTCTTGGCCACCTACCTCCCCGAGATCGAGGAGTACCTCCACTACCGGTCGGTGGACGTCTCCACCGTCAAGGAGCTGGCCCGGCGGTGGTACCCGGAAGCGGTCGCCGCGGCCCCGACCAAGGCGGGGGGCCACCGTGCCATGGACGACATCCGCGAGAGCGTCGCCGAGCTGGCCTACTACCGGGCCGCCATCTTCCGTGCCGTCCCTACCGCTCCCGCCGGGGCCCCTGTCCTCTCGGGGACGGATGCACCGGGTGGGCATACCCCCGCCCCGCACGCGGTCGGCAGGGAGCAGAGAGAGGAACATTCATGACCGATCCCACCGCCCCGCCGGTCCCTCCCGCTCCGCCCAGCCGGGAGGAGGCGGTCGCCGCGCTCACCGCCCCGGGCCAGATGTTCGAGATGGAGGAGCTCACGATCCGGGGGATCCCGACCCGCACGTGGAAGAGCGCCCCGGCGACCCTGCGCACCGTGCTCGAGCTCTCCACGCTCCACGGGGACAAGGACTTCCTCGTCTACGAGGACGAGCGGATCACGTTCGCCGAGCACGCCCGCGTGGTGGCGGGGCTGGCCCACTCCCTCTCCGAGCGCTACGGGATCCACAAAGGCGACCGGGTGGCGATCGCCATGCGGAACCTGCCCGAGTGGGTGATGGCGTTCTGGGCCGCCATCTCCGTCGGGGCGGTCGTGGTGCCGCTCAACGCCTGGTGGACCGGTCCCGAGCTGGCCTTCGGGCTCGCCGACTCCGGCACGTCCCTGGTGTTCGTCGACGAGCAGCGCGACGCCCGGATCCGGCCCCATCTGCCAGAGCTTCCCTTCCTGCGCACCGTCGTGGTGACGAGCGAGGACCCTGCGGAGGGGGGCGGGCGGCGGGCGGCCACCGGAGCCACCGTGGAGCGGCCCGGCCACGATCCGGTCCCGGTCGTCCCCTTCCCCGAGGCGGTCGGCTCTCCCGAGGCCGGGACGCCCTTCCCCGCGGCCGAGATCGATCCCGAGGACGACGCCACCATCTTGTACACCTCGGGCACCACCGGACAGCCCAAGGGTGCCGTCGGCACCCACCGCAACAGCGTCTCCAACCTGATGAACCTGTTCTTCACCTCGACCCTCGGGTCCGTTCGTCGCAGTGGCGGAGTCGTCGATGTCAGCAGCAGCGCCCAGAACGCCAACCTCCTGTCGGTCCCCCTGTTCCACGCCACCGGGTGCCATGCCACCCTGGTCTCCAACACGGCGGCCGGGGGGAAGCTCGTGATGATGCACCACTTCGACCCCGAGCGGGCGCTCGAATTGATCGAGCGGGAGCGGATCACCATCTTCGGCGGGGTGCCCACCATGGTCATGCAGGTGATCGACTCGCCCGACTTCCCCAAGCGCGACACGTCGTCGGTGCGGTCGATCTCCTACGGCGGCGCGCCCGCCCCGCCGGATCTCGTGCGGAGGATCACCGAGCACTTCCCCGCCGGTGCGCCCGGCAACGGGTACGGCCTCACCGAGACGTCGGCGATGACGACCATGAACGCCGGGGACGACTACGTCCGCAAGCCCGAGAGCGTCGGGCCGCCCGCTCCGGTGTGCGAGGTGGCGGTCGTACCCGAGGGGTTCGAAGGCGAAGAGCCTTCGACCGATCAGGAGGTCGACCCGGACCGGACCGGCGAGCTCTGGATCAAGGGACCCAACGTGGTCCGGGGGTACTGGAACCGGCCCGAGGACACGGCCCGGTCGTTCACCCGGGGATGGCTCCACACGGGCGACATCGCCCGCATCGACGAGGAGGGCTTCGTCACCATCGTCGACCGCGCGAAGGACATGATCATCCGCGGTGGCGAGAACGTCTACTGCGTCGAGGT
>JAJYYG010000110.1 GCA_021801235.1 Actinomycetes bacterium | reverse complement strand
GACCGGGTGGCCGGGTGGCCGGGCGGGCCGGGCGGGCCGGGTGGCCGGGGCCGGCAGACCGGGTGGCCGGCGGGCCGGGTGGCCGGGTGGCCGGGTGGCCGGGTGGCCGGGGCGGATACCCCTCAGCCGGCCGGACGGACGGCGACCCGGGTGACGGTGGAGAAGGAGCAGAGGTAGAGGTCGCGGTCGAAGCCGACGGCGGGGAAGAGCACCGACTGGAGCGGGCTGCCGGTATCCGCCCGGGCCAGCTCCGCCCCGGTGTCGACGTCGAGCACTACCACCTGCTCGGCGCCCCGTACGGCGTCGAAGTCGCCGGTCACCAGCTCCCCGGTGGCCGGGAAGAGCACCAGGTGCGGGGCGTGGCTCTGGTCACGGCGCCACCGGGGCGCCAGGCTGCCGTCGGCCCCGTCGGTGAAGGCGGCCAGCACCCCGTTGCCGCTGTCGTAGCCGACGGCGACGGTCCGCTCCCCGTCGACCACCGGCGGGTTGGCGACCAGGCCGCCCGGGAGGCCGCAGATCTCCGCGGTGGCGACCGCCCCGGTGCCCAGGTCGACCCGCACCAGGTGGAGCGGCGCCGTCGCCACGCCGTGGCCCCGCAGGGTGCCGTCGTAGCGCTCGGACCCGTCGCCGTCGTCGAGGAACCAGGCCGCGCCGGCCGCCAGTACGCAGTCCCAGCCGTAGCCCTGGCCGTCCTCGGTCCGGTAGACGGACCGGAAGCCGTCGTCGGGGGCGAACCCGGCGTCCCGGTCCCAGCGCACCCGCAGCAGGCTGGTGTCGCCCACCACGTACACGGTGTCCCCGTCCGCCGAGAGCCGGGCGATGGACGGCTCGGGGAGATCGCAGGTCCCGACCACCTCGAGCCCCTCGGGCTCGAGTGCCACCAGCTGGCACGGCCGCCGTTCGGTTGCGGCCACCGGGGCACCGGGACGCGACCCTCCGAAGTCCTTGGTCACCAGGGTGCCGTCGTCCAGCACCACGAACCCGTTGTAGGGGAGGCGGCGGGGCAGCTGCCGTGAGGCGAGCAGCGACAGGTCGGGGCCGAGGCGGTGGGCGTGGTTGCCGAACACCACGTGCAGCGACCCGTCGGCGTGGGCGGCCACGCTCCCGGGCCAGGCCGGGCCCCCGGCCAGCTCCCCCGACGTCGCCAACGGGTCCAGCGTGACCGGGTCGAGGCGCTCCACCGCGCAGACCGCGTCGTCGCCTCCGGTATGGCGGAGCAGGTACACCTCCCCCGGATCGCGGGTGACCACCATGGTGGCCGCCATCACCTCCCGGGCCGTCACCTCGAGGCGGTCGCCGGACCCGATCCCCAGGCCCCGCGGACCGGAGGCGGGCACCTGGCGGCGGGCCGGCCCCCCGTCCTCGCACGACCACGGCCCGGGCCGGTACCCGCGCAGACCGTCCCCCGAAGGGAGCACCGGGGCGGCGTCCGACGAACGGCCACCCGCGCTCAGACCGGAGCCTCCACGTCGAGGCGGACCCGGCGGGCCGGCGGCTGGCTGTCCCACAGGTCGGCGACCAGCTCGTCGCGCCGAGCGCGCACCGCCGGGTCGTCCCACCGGTTGTGCCGCTGCAACGGGTCCTCCGCCAGGTCGTAGAGCTCGCCTTCGGAGCCGTCGTGACAGGTGCCCGGGAGGTAGGCGGTGCACACCCATCCGTCCCGTGTGACGGTGCGGAGGTGGACGTCGACCCCGAAGAGCTCGCTGTCCCACTCGGTCAGCACCCGCTCGAACCCCCTGGCGTCCGCGTCGGCGTCGTCGACCGGCAGGGGACGCCCCTGCATCCACTCGGCCGGCGCGAGGCCAGCGATGGCGCAGAAGGTCGGGGCCAGGTCGACCAGCCCCACCGGCCGGGTGACCACGGCGGCCGCCGCTCCCGTCGACGGGGCCGGCCGCCACACCAGTGGCAGCCGCATCAGCGCGTCCACATGGTACGGCCCTTTGAAGAGCAGCCCGAAGTCGCCCCCGAGGTCGCCGTGGTCGGTGGTGAACACCACGTCGACGTCGTCGCCCCAGCCGCGCTCCCCGATCCGGGCCAGCACCCGGCCCAGCGCCTCGTCGATCAGCTCGCACTCCACCGCGTTGCGGGCGGTGACCTCGCGCACCTGGTCGGCGGTGAGGGTGGCCGGCACCCACGCCGCCGGCGCCTCGTAGTTGGAGACCAGGGCCCCGTCGTACCAGAGCCGCCAGTGCCGCGGCTTGCCGTCGAGGATCCGCTCCCGCTCGGCCGCCGACTCCGGGTAGCCGTCCGGCAGGGGCACCTCGCGCCAGTCGATCCGGCCCACCTCGGACTGGGGGGGGTCCCACGGGTGGTGCGGGTCGGGGAAGCTCATCCAGCAGAACCAGTCGTCGTCGGCGTCGAGGCCGTCGAGCCAGGCGACGGTCCGGTCCGCCACCCAGTCGGTGTGGTAGATCCCCCGGTCGATCGGGTTGACCTTGACCTGCGGGGCGCCGGTGTCCCCGCCGCCGGCCGCGTTGACCTGCAGCGCGGCGTCGAGGGTGGGGTAGTAGCCGCCGACCGCCTCGGGGTGCTCGGTGGCCAGCCACCGGGCGTAGTGGAGCGGTCCGGCCGCCCCGTGGGTGGCGAACTCGAGGTGCTCGAAGCCGCGGTGGACCCCCCCGTCGGGGGTGGTGCCGCGGCGGCTGAGGGCGTTCTCGGGGAAGCGGAGGAAGGGGTCCAGGTACGGCTCGAAATGCGCCTTGCCCACCAGGGCGGTGCGGTAGCCGGCGTCGCGCAGCCGCTCGGCGAACGAGGGTGCGTCCTCCGGAAGCGGCACGCCGTTCATCCACACCCCGTGGGTGGTGGGGAGCTGGCCGGTGAGGATGGTCGAGCGCGACGGCATGCAGACCACCGACTGGGGATGGGCCCGCTCGTACCGGACGCCGGCGGCGGCCAGGGCGTCGACCACCGGGGTGCGGGCCAGCGTCCCTCCGTTGCACCCGAGGGTGTCGAACCGCTGCTGGTCGGTGGTCACCAGGAGGATCTTGCGGCGTCCCATCAGGTCTCCTCCTCCGTCGATTCCATGCGCTGCTTGAGGGTGCGCAGCCCGGCGCCGGCGGCCCCGGCGATGACCAGCGCCATCACCGCCGGGTCGGCGTCGGTGCCGTAGACGACCAGGCTCGACCCGTCCTCGAGGGCCAGCACGTCGATGGTCCCGAGGTGCTCGCGGAACAGGGACGAGGTCACCCGGTACTGGAACCGGCGCTGGAGCGGGTCGACGGTGAGGATCCGCTCGGGCATGGGGATCCCCGACCCGGTGACGATGGTCCGCTCGTCGCCCTCGACGGTGGCGGAGACGATCCCGGGGAACCACTCGGCCAGCCGGGCCGGATCGCCGACCACCGCCCAGACCGCGTCGGGCGGCCGGGCGATGGTCACCTGGCGGCGGACCGAGCCCCGGGCGGCGGTCACGGTGCCTTCCGGCCGGACGGACCGTCCTCCGCGGCGAACAGGGCGTCGAGCGCCCGGGCCATCACCCGGCGCGCCCGCTCCACGCCGAACCCGTGGGCGGTGCGGAGCAGTTGGTGGGACTCGAACGAGGCGAGCACGTCGGCGGCGGCCAGCACCTCCGCCGCCCGCCCGTCCTCCATCGCCGACAGCTCGGGGGCGAACAGCACGCGCACCTGGTCGCGCAGGAAGGCGCGGTTGCGGGCCAGCTCGGCGGCCAGCAACGGGGTGAACGGGGCCCGCATCCGCGACACGGTGGCCGCGGCGGCCACCGTGTCGAAGAGGCGGAACCGCTGGGCGACCAGGGCGTCGATCCTCTTGCGCCTGGGGTCGCCCGGACCGGCGGCAACGGGGAGGAGTGGGAGCGCCCGCTCCTCCTGGCGGGCCATCGCCGCCCGGCTGAGGTCGTCGACGTCGTCGAAGTACCGGAACAGCGAGCGCGGGGACAGGCCGGCGCGCTCGGCGATGTCGACGGCACTCGGCCGGAGGTTGCCGTCGCGGTAGAGGTCGAGGAGGGCGTCCACCGCCGCCTGGCGGTTCCGCTCGCGTCGCAGGTGGCGCCCGTCACTCTCGGGGGCGGCGG
>JAJYYG010000020.1 GCA_021801235.1 Actinomycetes bacterium | reverse complement strand
GGGCCCGTTGCGCACCTCCTTGCCCTCCATGTTGCCGCCGGGGGAGTTGGCGGTGATCGCCTGGCTGACCCGGGCCTGGCCGATGTGGACGTTGCCACCGGCTTCGAGCGGCATCACGATCAGCGCGCCGATCAGCCAGAGTCCGGCCATGACCCCGAGCACGGCCAGGCCCTTCCTCTGGTCCCTGGCCATCTTGCCGAACGTCCAGCCGAGGGCGAAGGGGATGGCCAGCAACAGCCAGATCTCCAGCAGGTTGGTCAGCCCGTTGGGGCTCTCGAACGGGTGAGCGGAGTTGGCGTTGAAGTAGCCGCCGCCGTTGGTCCCCAGCTGCTTGATCGCCTCCATCGAGGCCACCGGGCCACCCGGGATCGACTGGGAGCCGCCGGCGACGGTGGTGACGGCGCGGGCGGCGTGGAAGTTCTGGACCGCGCCCTGGCTGACGAAGACGACGGCGAACACGAAGGCGATCGGCAGCAGGATCCGGGTGACGATCCGGACCAGGTCGACCCAGAAGTTGCCGAGCGTGCTGGTGCGGTCCCGGGTGAGGCCTCGGATGAAGGCGGCCGCCACCGCGATGCCGACCGCGGCGGAGGTGAACATCTCGACGGCCAGCCCGGCCATCTGGGTGAACTGCGACAAGGTCGACTCGCCGGCGTAGTTCTGCCAGTTGGTGTTGGTGAGGAAGCTGGCTGCGGTGTTGAACGACAGCGCCGGCGGCACCGCGGCCAGATGGTCGGGGTTGACCGGGAGGTGCGCCTGGAGGCGTTGCATCCCGTAGAGGACGATCACCGAGACCAGCGAGAAGGCGAGGACCGAGAGGGCGTACACCGTCCACCGCTGCTCCCCTTCGGGGTCGACCCCGGTGATCCGGTAGGCCGACCGCTCGATGCGCCCGAAGAAGCGGTCCCCGGGAGCCTTCTGGTGCTCGAAGATCTTCGCCATGTACGACCCCAGGAGCGGGGTCGAGATCGCCAGCAGCACGACGAGGACGACCACCTCCAGGACGTTCTGGACCATCAGAGCTTCTCCGGTGCCACCAGGGCGTAGATCAGGTAGCCGGTCACCGCCACGGCGATGATCAGGCCGAGCAGGTTGTCGTAGCTCTTCATGACGGAAGTCCTTCCGGGGTCGGGGAGGCGGTCGAGGCCGGGGGGGGAGCGGGCGTGTCGTCACCGACGTCCGGGGCGTCGCCGACGTCCGGGGCGTCGCCACCGGCGCCGGTGGTGACGTCTTCCGTGCCGACGATCCGCTCGCACAGCCGGACGAACCCGACCATCAGGGCGAAGAAGGCGATGAAGACGGCGACGAAGAGGATGTCAGGCACGGGAACCTCGCAGGATGGGAAGCAGATGGGAGCGCGGAGACCCGACGGGCGGCCGCGAGGGGGGCTGCCCGCGGAGCGTTGGCACCGTGGAGCCCGACCGGCCTGTCCCGGTCATCCGGGCCCCGTGGGGCTGGAACGTTCGGCGGCCAGCGAAGCGCCCACCTGGTCCGCGATCGCCACGGCGACCTGCAACCGTTCGCGGGAGACCGGCCGGCCCGGCGACGGGGTGAGGAGGAAGTGGCCGAGGAGCCATCCCCCGCCCCGCACGGGGAGATCGACCGTGCAGGTGGGGAGGCCGATCCGTTCGGTCGGCCACGGTGCGGCTCCGACCTGCACCACGCCCTGCGTGGTGATGCGGGTGACGACGGGGTCCGCCAGGGACCCGACGAACAGGCAGTCGTCGAGGAAGAGCAGGTCGCGGAGCTCGAGCCCGGCGGCGGAGATCACCTCCCGGGGCGTGTGGCCGGAAGCGCTCAGCTCGGTGACCGCGTGCAGGACGGCGAGCTCGTCGCCGCGTTCGCTCGCCGTACGCCGGTGGCGCCGTCCCCGGGCGGCGAGCTCTCCGACGGTCAGCCCGACGACCAGCAGGAGCACCTCGGTGACCAGGTCCTGTTCCCGCTCGATCCGGAACGACTGGTAGGGACGGGTCAGGAAGAAGTCGAACGCCAGCGCGGCGACCAGTGCCGCCACGACTGCCGCGGCGCGGCGTCCGCTGCTGGCGACGGCGACGATGACCACGACGAGCACCAGCGCGTCGTCGGCGCCGTCGAGGTGCGCCCGCCAGGGAACGAGCGCCACCGCCACCGCCACCGGACCGACGACTGCCGCCAGCGCCACCCAGGACGTCGAGATCCGGGAGCGGTGCGCCGGGCCGGCCGTCCGGCCCTGCTGCTCGCCTCCGCTGACCCGACCGTCTGTTTCCACCCGTCCAACGTGCCACGGCCCCCCGCCCGGCGGAAGGTCCCTTTACGGCCTCTTCACGTCCGGCTCCCCGATCTTCGCGCCGCTGTCACGCGCCCGGCCCGGGGGAGGTCCCGTCACCGGAGAGAGGCTGTTGTCACCGGAGGGAGAGGCCGCCGTCGACCAGGACGACCTCGCCGGTCACATAGCGCGCCCGGACCAGGCCGAGGATGACCTCGGCCACGTCCTCGGGGGTCGCCGAGCGGCCGAGCGGCGCCTGGGTGCTGACGAACGCCCGGACGGTGTCCCAGTCGGCGGTCCAGGGCGTGTCCACCAGCCCCGGTGCCACTGCGTTCACCCGGAGGTCGGGCCCGAGCGAGTTCGCCAGCAACCGGGTCATGTGCGACAGCGCCGCCTTCGAGCACGCGTAGGGGATGGAGCTCCCGGTGGGGCGCTCGCCTGCCAGCGACGACACGTTTACCACCTGGCCGTGGCCGGATGCCCGCAGGTGGGGCACGGCGGCCACGGTGACCTGCCAGGTGCCGATCACGTTGACGTCGAAGATCCTCCGCCACACGTCGGGGGTGGCCGCCTCGAGGTCGCCGTGGGGGATGACCTGGGTGGTGCCCGCGTTGTTGACCAGCAGGTCGAGCCGGCCGTGGCGAGCGACCACCTGGTCGACCAACGCGGCCGCCTGCGCTTGGTCGGCCACGTCGGCCTGCACGTAGCTGGCGCGGGGGAGCGCGTCGGCCACCGCCTGGCCCGCCTCGACCGACCGCACCGAGTTGACCACCACCGTGGCCCCGGCGTCGGCCAACATCCGGGCGGTGGCCGCCCCGATGCCGGACGCCGATCCGGTGACCAGGGCCACCTGCCCGTCGAGGGTGGAGGGGTCGCCGCGTTCGGTCATCCGCCGAGTGTAGGGCGGTGGTGGCCTACGGTTCGAGGTGTGCGACAGGCGAGCTCGAGCGGCCGGCGGGCCGGGTGAGGGGGCCGGTGCCGGACACCGACCGCATCCGGATCACCCCGTCGCTGTCGATCCCGGTGTCGGAGCTGCGGTTCCGGTTCACCGCCAGCGGAGGCCCCGGCGGCCAGCACGCCAACAAGGTGGCCACCCGGGCCGAGCTGCGCTTCGACATCGCCGGCTCGCCCTCGCTCGGTCCCCGCCAGCGGACCCGGCTCCTCGAGCGGCTCGGTCCGGAGGTCCGGATCGTGGCCGACGGGGAGCGATCGCAGATGAGGAACCGGCAGGTGGCGGTGGATCGGCTCCGCTCCCGGCTCGCCGACGCGCTCCATGTGGAGACGCCCCGTCGCCCCACCCGACCTTCGAAGGGGGCCAAGGAGCGGCGCCTGGCCGCCAAGCGTCAGCAGTCGGAGCGGAAGCGGGCGCGACGCCCCGATCTCGACGAGTGAGCCGTCGCGCCCGCCCCGGCGCTCAGCCGACGCGGTGGTGGGCCTGCACACCGGGCCCCCAGGCCTCGTCGAGCAGGTCGGCGATCTCCCCGGTCAGCCGCTCGGGGCGCACCCGGAGCTCCAGCACCGACTGGGCCTGCACCAGCCGGGCGCCGGGGATCCGCCGGGCGAGCTGCTCGGCGTCGTGGAAGGGGTGGATGCGGTCCGAGCGGTGCCCGAGGACCAGGGTCGGGACGGTCACCGCCGCCCGCTGGTCGACGGTGGGGGCGATCGGTCCCGCCAGGATCCCGTGCAGCACGGCCGCCGTCTCCTTCGGGTCGTTGGCCAGGGAGGTCATCACGCTGTCGACCGCCCCCAGCCCGGGACGGGGGAGCCGGCGGAACACGTTGGCGGCGACCCGGACGGCGGGGCGGGCGAAGTGGACGGCGA
>JAJYYG010000052.1 GCA_021801235.1 Actinomycetes bacterium | reverse complement strand
TGCCGGGGACTCCTGTTCGTGCCCCGGTCCGGGGGGTGGCTCGGTGGCGAGCGGTAGCTCGACGACGAACCGGGCCCCGCCGCGTTCCGTGCTCTCGATCCAGACCGAGCCCCGGTGGAGCCGGACGTGCTCGGCCACCAGCGACAGACCGAGGCCGGTGCCGTCGCCCGATTCGCGGCGTCCCGAGCGGCTGCCCCGGTAGAAGCGTTCGAACAGTCGGGCACGGTCGGGACCAGCGATCCCCGGCCCCTCGTCTTCCACCAGCACCCGGACCGCCCGGGCCGGGCTCCGCTCCGAAGGCGGCTCCCGTGCGACGACCACCCGAGTCACACCTCCGGCGTAGAGGGCTGCGTTCTCGATCAGGTTGGCCATGATGCGCTCGAACCGCCGCTTGTCCACGCTGAGCCGCAACCCGGCGACCCCCGGGCCTTCGACCACCGGGATCCCCCCCGTGGCGGCATCGGTGTCCGCCGCTCTCGCCCCCGCCGCCGCACTGACGAAGACCGCCCGGCGGACCAGCTCGACCGGGTCCACCTCCGCCAGCGAGAGCTCCGCCGAACCGGCGTCGAACCGCGAGATCTCCAGCAGGTCGTCCACCATCCGGGTGAAGCGCTTGACGTCCCCGTCGAGGAGGGACAGCGCCCGCCGCGCGCGGGGATCGAGCTCGTCGCGGTGGCCGTTGAGCACGCCCACGGAGGCGGAGAGGGTGGTCAACGGCGACCGCAGCTCGTGGCTGACGTCGGAGGTGAAGCGGGCCTCGCGTTCGATCCGGGCCTGGAGGTTGGTCGTCATCCGGTTGAACGCCGAGGCCAGCTCGCGCAGGTCGCTGTCGTCCCCCGCGTCGACCCGGGTGTCGAGCTCCCCGCCGGCGATCGCCACGGCCGCCTGGGTGATGCCGGCCAGGGGGCGGAGCGCCCGCCGTGCGGCCCACCGGCCGACGGCCGCCCCGGCTGCGGTGGTCACGAGGGCGGCGGCGGCCAGGGCGTACGCGAGCGTCCGCAGCGTGCCCGCCAGCTCGGCGAGGGAGAAGACCTCGAAGTAGGCGGCGTGCACGGCCGGGAGCGGCACTCCCACGACGAGCTCCGGGGTGCCGCTCAGGGTGAACCACTGCGACGCGGGGGTCCCGGCGAGGACCAGGGTCCGCTCGTCGGCCGGGATGGCGCTCTGGCCGACGGAGATGGACGTGGCGTACCACTGGCCTTTCGAATGGAGGACCGATCGGGAGCCCGGCAGGGTGTCGACCGATTCGAGCAGCTGGTTGACCTGGGTCCCGGGGGAGCGGAGGGCGTCCTGTACCAACGACGCGTTCACGAACGCCTGGCGTTGGACGGCGCTGGAGCGCTCGTTCAGGTAGCTCTGCCGGGCGGTGAAGTACGTGATCCCGGCCATGAGCGCGGAGAGGGCGAACGCCCCGATGGCGAACGACGCGGTCACCCGGGCGCGGAGCCCGAGCCGGGAGGAGATCCGGTCGCGCGCAGGGTTCCCCGGGCGGTCACCGTCCCGGACGGGCCCCGCAGCTCCGGGGGCGCCGCCGCCGGCCGGAGCCACCGGCGAGGGAGACCGCACGCGGGCGCCGTCGGACTCCATCGGTTCAGCTGGCCAGCTTGTAGCCCATGCCGCGCACGGTGAGGATGAACCTCGGCGCGGCCGGATCGGGCTCGACCTTGGTCCGGAGCCTCCTGACATGGACGTCCACCAGCCGGCCGTCACCGAAGTAGTCGTAGCCCCAGACCCGCTCGAGGAGCTGCTCGCGGCTGAGCACCTTGCCCGCGTTGGTCGCCAGCTCGCAAAGCAGCCGGAACTCGGTCCGGGTGCAGTGCACCTCGGTCCCCCCACGCCGCACGACCCCCGCGTCCGGTTCGATCTCGACGTCCCCGAAGACCAGGGTCGACGCGCCTTCGTCGGAGGGGCGGCTCCGCCTCAGCAGGGCCCGGATCCGGGCTGCCAGCTCCTTGGCCACGAACGGCTTGGTCACGTAGTCGTCGGCGCCGGCCTCCAGGCCGGCGACGACGTCGTGGGTGTCGGACCGGGCGGTGACCATGATGACCGGCACCGTGCTCTGTCGCCGCAGGGATCGGCACGTCTCGAAGCCGTCGATCCCCGGGAGCATCAGGTCGATCAGCACCAGCTCGGGGGGGTCGTCACTGAAGCGGGCCAGGGCGTCCTCGCCACTGGCCACGTCGTCCACCCGGTAGCCCTCGTCCTCGAGTGCCAGGCGCATCGACATGCGGATGCGCTCGTCATCCTCGACCACCAGGATTCGGTTCACCGGACGATCATGGCACGCATGCCCCGGTCCCGGGCCCCGACTCCGGGCGGTCAGGGGGCGGCCGACCGCTTCGGACCGGCGGCCACTCCAGGCCGGCCCGGTCCCCCGCTACTCTGGGGCGGTGGCCTGGGGTCTCGACGAGTTCCGGCGTTCGCTGGGCGGGCTGGCGCCGGCGACGGTTCGGGCCTACCTGACAGACCTCGACGGGTTCGTCTCCTGGGCTGGGCGTGGCGGCGCCACCTCTCCCGGTGACGTCGACCGGGTCGTCCTCCGGCGCTACCTGGCCTTCCTCTCCACCCGTCAGTACGCCAGGGCGTCGATCGCGCGCAAGGCGGCGGCACTCCGCTCGTACTTCGCGTGGTGCGCCCGGACCGGACTGATCGCCGCCGACCCGGCAGCCCGGCTGTCGGCTCCCTCGCCCGACTCCCGGCTGCCCCGCGTGCTCGGGCATGCGGAGCTGGCCGCGCTGCTCGACAGGGGGAGGGCGAGCGCCGGCGACGGGGGCTCGGACCCCGTCGCATCGCCGTCGGACCAGCGTGACGACGCGGTGCTCGAGCTCCTCTACGGCGCCGGGATCCGGGTGGCCGAGCTGTGCGCCCTGGACGTCGGCGACGTCGACCTCCCGGCCGGGACCGTCACCGTGACGGGCAAGGGGTCCCGCCAGCGCCAGGCGCTGATCCACCGTCGTGCGGTCGAGGCGCTGGAGTGCTGGATCGACCGGGGCCGTCCGGCGATGGTCCATCCCGACAGCCCGACGGCGGCGCTGTTCTACAACGCCCGGGGGAACCGGTTGGGCGCCCGCGACGTGCGGCGGGTCCTCGATCGACGTTCGCCGGTGCCGACCCACCCCCACGCGCTCCGGCATTCGTTCGCCACCCACCTCCTGGACGGGGGCGCCGACCTCCGGGTCGTCCAGGAGCTGCTCGGTCATGCGAGCCTCCGGAGCACGCAGGTCTACACTCATGTCAGCAAGGACCGTCTCCTGGCGGTCTATGAGGGGACCCACCCACGTGCGCAGGGGGAACAGTGACCTCGCGATCTGACAGGGTTGACATCGGGGGCGAGGGTCACGGGGTCGACGATCTTTGGTCCGAGTACAAGCGCACCTCCGCCCGCCACCTGCGCGACCAGCTGATCGTTCACTACGCGCCGGTCGTGAAGTACGTGGCCGGGCGGGTCTCGGTCGGCCTTCCGCGCCACGTCGAGGAGTCCGACCTGGTCAGCTACGGGATGATCGGGTTGATCGACGCGATCGAGCGTTACGACCTCGAACGCAAGGTCAAGTTCGAGACCTACGCGATCCCGAGGATCAAAGGGGCGATCATCGACGAGCTGCGCTCCATCGACTGGGTGCCCCGGTCGGTGCGGGCCAAGGCGCGCGCGGTGGAGCAGTCCTACGCCAAGCTCCAGTCGGTCCTGCACCGCACTCCCCACGACGCCGAGGTCGCCGCCGACCTCGAGATGAGCAGCGGCGAGTTCCAGAACGTGCTGCGCCAGGTGTCCTTCGTCGGGGTGGCGGCGCTCGACGAGGTGTTCCGTGGTGGCGAGCGGTCGGAGCGCTCCACGCTGGGTGAGACGCTCGCCGATCGGGGTGCCGGGCCGATGGCCACGTTCGAGGTGAAGGAGACCAACGAGGCACTGGTCTTCGCGATCAACCAGATGGGCGAGCGGGAGAAGACGGTGCTCGCCCTCTACTACTACGAGGGGCTCACCCTGGCCGAGATCGGCGAGATCCTCGGCGTCACGGAGAGCCGCATCTGCCAGATCCACACCAAGGCGGTGCTCCAGCTGCGCGCCAAGCTGATCGACCGGCCCGACGTGGTGTTCCGAGGTCAGCGCGGCGGCCGCGGGCTCGCTTCGGGCACCGCCGGCTCCATCGGCGTGGCCGCCAGCTGAGTGGCCGCCGGCTGATCGGACCCACCGGGCCGGACCCACCGCCGGGGCCGTCCCGCCCGGTCGCGGGTGGAGGAGTCCCGGCCGGGCCACTATGATCGCTGGCGTCCGGCCATTCGGCAGGGCGAAACCGAGATCCACCACGCACCCGGCCGCGTCCGCGGTCGCCCCGTTCGCCGGGGCGTTGCAGCCGGGGAGGAGCAACCGCAGAAGGAGCAGGAGCATGGCAGTCGTCACGATGAAGCAGCTGTTGGGGGCGGGAGTCCACTTCGGCCACCAGACCCGCCGTTGGAACCCGAAGATGCGCAGGTTCATCCTCGGGGAGCGCAATGGGATCTACCTGATCGATCTCCACCAGACGATGAAGGGGATCGAGGAGGCGTACTCGTACACGCGCGATCTGGTCGCCGGCGGAGGGACCATCCTCTTCGTGGGGACGAAGAAGCAGACCCAGGACCCGATCGCCTCCTACGCAGACGCCTGTGGGATGCCGTATGTGAACGAGCGGTGGCTCGGTGGGATGTTGACCAACTTCCAGACGGTCTCGACGAGGGTCAAGCGCATGAAGGAGTTCGAGGCCATGGAGAAGGCCGGGGACTTCGACGCGATGCCGAAGAAGGAAGCGCTCCGCCACACGCGTGAGCTCGAGAAACTCCAGCGCAACCTGGGTGGGATCCGGGGGCTCGACAAGCTCCCCGACGCCATCTTCGTGATCGACACGAAGAAGGAGCACATCGCGGTGACCGAGGCCAACAAGCTCGGGCTCCCGGTGGTAGCCGTGGTCGACACCAACTGCGACCCTGATGTGATCTCCCATGTGATCCCCGGGAACGACGATGCCATCCGCTCGGGCGCACTGCTGTGCCGGGTGATCGCCGACGCGGTGGTCGAGGGGCGGTTCATCGCACAGCAGCGACCGGCTCCGAAGGCACCCGAGGCGGCTGCACCCGCACCCGCACCGGCACCGGCACCCGAGGCGGCTGCACCGGCACCCGCACCTGCACCGGCACCCGAGGCGGCTGCACCGGCACCCGCACCCGCACCCGCACCCGCACCCGCACCCGCACCCGCACCCGCACCCGCACCCGCACCCGAGGCGGCTGCACCGGCACCGGCACCCGAGGCGGCTGCACCCGCACCTGCACCGGCACCCGAGGCAGCTGCACCGGCACCGGCTCCCGAGGCGGCTGCACCCGAGGCAGGCGCCGTCACCGCATCGACCGAGGAGGCCTGAGCGTGCCCGCCTTCACCGCCAAAGACGTCCAGACGCTGCGCCAGTCCACCGGTGTCGGGATGCTCGATGCCAAGCGGGCACTCGAGGAGAACGAAGGAGACTTCGACCGGTCGGTGGTCTGGCTGCGCGAGCAGGGTCTGGCGAGCCAGGCCAAGCGGGCGGACCGTGAGGCGTCGGAGGGCGCCGTGGCGATCGGCAGGTCAGGGAACGTCGCCTCGATCGTCCAACTGCGTTCGGAGACCGACTTCGTGGCGAAGTCGGACGAGTTCAAGACGATGGTCGCCGAGCTGGCGGACGCGGTGGCGGCAGAGGGCGAGTCCGCGGTCGAAGGACGCTCCGGCGCCATCGAGGACATGAAGACACGGCTCAAGGAGAACATCTCGGTGGGAACGGTCGTCCGCATCGAGGCCCCTGCGGGTGGTGCCATCGACGGGTACCTGCACCTGCAGGCCGGTCGGGGGGTGAACGCGGTGGTCGTGGCCCTGGACGGTGGTACGGCGGCGCTGGCCCACGACATCGCCGCTCATATCGCCTTCGCCCGCCCGTCCTACATCCGGCGGGAGGACGTGCCCGAGGACGAGGTGGCTGCAGAGCGCGAGACGGTCGAGAAGATCGCCCGGAACGAGGGGAAGCCCGAGGCGGCGCTGGCGAAGATCATCGACGGTCGTATGGGGGGCTGGTACAAGGAGCGCGTCCTGCTCGACCAGGCCTACATCAAGGACGAGAAGCAGACCATCGCCGGCCTGCTCGGTCCGGTTTCGGTGGAACGGTTCGCTCAGGTCGTCATCGGCGACTGAGCTGATGTCACCCGCGAAGCGGCGCATCGTCCTGAAGATGTCGGGTGAGGCGCTGGCGTCCTCCGCCTCCGACGAGACCATCGACGCCTCGATGGTGGAGCGGATCGCCCTCGAGATGGCGCGGGCCAGAGAAGAGCTCGACCTCGAGCTCGCGGTGATGGTCGGTGGAGGCAACATCTGGCGCGGCACCACCGGGGCGGGTGCCGGGATGGACCGGGCGACGTCCGACACCATGGGCATGCTCGCGACGGTGATCAACGCCCTCGCGCTCCAGGACGCCCTCGAGCACCACGACCAACCGACCAGGGTCCTCTCCGCGGTCCAGATGGCGGAGGTGGCGGAGCCCTACATCCGTCGACGGGCGATCCGGCACCTCGAGAAGGGGCGGGTCGTGGTCTTCGCCGCCGGCATGGGGAACCCGTACTTCACCACGGACACGTCGGCCGCGCTGCGGGCGGCCGAGATCGAGGCGGACCTGCTGTGCAAGGGCACGCACGGCGGGGTGGACGGCGTCTACACGGCCGATCCCCGCAAGGACCCGAACGCCACCCGTTACCACGAGGTCTCGTTCATGGAGGTGGTCTCCCGCGACCTGCGGGTGATGGACCTCACCGCCATCACCTTCTGCAAGGACAACGGCCTGCCGATCCGGGTCTTCGACCTCATGGGACCGGGCAACATCCGCAGGGCGCTCGGTGGCGAGCCGATCGGGACGTTGGTCCGTTGAGCCGGGCGCCGCGACGAGGTGCGACGGACGGAGCAGGACCCGGTGCTCCGCCGGTCCGGTCCGGGACCCGAACCGTCGCTACGCTGGGGGTCTGATGGAAGACGACCTCACGAGCCTGGTGGTGGCCGACGCGCTCGCGCGCATGGAGAAGGCGGTCGAGCACACCCAGGCGGAGTTCTCCGCCATCCGGACCGGGCGTGCCACCCCGGCGCTGGTCGAGCACCTCCGGGTGGAGTACTACGGGGCGGAGACCGAGCTGCGGGCGATGGCGGGCTTCAGCGTGCCCGAGGCGCGGCTCCTGGTCATCTCCCCCTACGACAAGAGCTCGCTCGGCGCGATCGAGAAGGCTCTGCAGAACTCGGACCTCGGGATCAACCCGTCCAACGACGGCACCGTCATCAGGCTGGCGTTCCCGGTCCCGACCGCAGAACGGCGCAAGGAGCTGGTGAAAGTGGTGCGGCAGAAGGCAGAGGACGGCAAAGTCGCGGTGCGGAACCTGCGCCGGGGTGCGCGCCACGAGCTCGATGCCCTGCAGAAGGACGGTGACCTGTCGGACGACGATCTCGACCGTGTGGAGAAGGAGCTCGACCGCATCACGCACGAGCAGGTGGCCGCGATCGACCGCCTGCTGTCCCACAAGGAGCAGGAGCTCCTCGAGATCTGACGCCTGTCGGGGCACCGTGTAACCCCGGCAATTGGAGGGAGCATCGACGTGCAAGACGGCGACGACCGGCGAGATGACGAAGAGGAGGTGGCCGGACCTGCCGCGGCTCCGCCGGCGGCCCGGTCCACCGAACGGGTCCGGATCGTCGGGGCGGAGCCGGCGGGAGAGGCGACCGCGGTGATTCCGGCGGTGCCGCGTTCGGTGGTCCCGGTCGCGCCCCCGGAGGAGTCCGGCGACCCGGCGGTCCGACTGACCGGCGAGCCGGGTCCGGTGGATTCGGCGGACCACATCGTCCAGCCGCTGCTCCCCGGCGAGACCGCGGTGCCGACCCAGGCGTTCGCCGCGTCACCGGCCGAGGAGCCGGGGCCCCTCCCGACGCCGATGCCGCACTGGACGGAGGCGCCGACCGGCCAGGTTCCCGCGGTGTTGGCCCGCGATGAGGGTCCGGCAGGCTCCTCCGGGATGAGCGGGCCGACCTGGCGCGAGGAGCACAGCGACTGGGCGGCGCATGAGCGGGAGTTCGAGCCAGCGATGTTCGGGGACGACGAAGTGTCCCTCGGTTCGCTCGACGAGACCGACCAGACCTATCTCGACCGTCAACCCTGGGAGTTCGACCTCCCGGGCTCCGGAGTCGGGCGTCAGCCCGGCGCCGCATCGGTGGGCGAGGGGACCACCGGTCCGGGGCCAACTGCGAGCGACCACCCGGGCGGGACGGGGGACCCGGGCCGTACTGGGCCGTCGCGGGAGGGAGCCGGCGGACCTGACGAGGCGCGTGCCGGATCGGACGCCGAGCGGCCCGAGGCGCCGGGACCGGAGCGACCGGCCGATCCGACCGAAGCTGCTCCCGGGGCTGACGGTGGCGACGCGATCCCGGTGCGGTCGCGGACGGCAGGGCCGGGTCGGGCCGGTCGCGACCGACGGGGCGGGCCCCGTGGTGCGAGGGTCCGGGCCAAGCGGCCGACCGACATCGACCCGACGATCGACGCGCCGCTGGCGGCTCAGCCCCCCGGTGCCTCGGTGACCGCGGTCCCCGGCGCCGGGAGGCGGCGTGGCGGCGTGCTCGGGCTGGCGGCGGCCGACCGGGACGCCGACCTGATCGGGGATCCGGCGGCCGATCTGGCCGACGAGCTGGACGAGCCCCCTCCGGCGATCGGCGGGGCATGGGTCGACGTCCCCGATGCCCCCGACGTACCGCCGCCGGCGGAGGACCGGCCACCTCGCGCCGTGACGTCCGGCCCGGCGCCGGCCCGTCGCGGTCGGGGAACGGCAGGGCGTCTCGCCGGTCCGACGGCCGACAGCCGGCCTCCGGGGGGCGGACCACCGGCCCCCCGGAGTCCCCGCGGTCGGACGCATGGAGGGGGGCGGGCGGAACCGGACGACCGGACCGGTCGGAGCTCGATCGGGCTCCGGATCGGCACCGGCGTCGCCGCTGCGGTGGTGGCCCTGGTCGCCTTCGCCCTCGGCACGGCGCCGGCCCTCGTCCTGTGCACGGTGGTGGTCACGTTCGCGGCCGGGGAGTGCTTCGGTGTGCTCCGGCGTGCCGGGTACCACCCGGCGACGCTCCTCGGCCTGGTCGGGACCGTGTCGCTCATGGTCGCCGCCTACACCAAGGGCCCGGCCGCGGTGCCCCTGGTGCTGGTCCTCATCTCCGCCTTCACCCTGCTGTGGTACCTCCTCGGGATCGAACGGGGCTCGCCCGTCGCCGGTACGGCGGCCACCCTCTTCACGGTGGGGTGGATCTCCCTCCTGGGCTCGTACTCGGCGCTCCTCCTGGCCCCGTCGACGTTCCCCCGGCGCGAGGGGATCGCCTTCCTGCTGGGAGCGGTCATCGCCACCGTGGCCAACGATGTCGGCGCCCTGGTCGTGGGCGGATGGATCGGCCGCCGCCCCCTTGCTCCGGAGGTCAGTCCCAACAAGACCTGGGAAGGGTTGCTGGGAGGAGCGGTCTTCTCGGTGGTGATCTCGGCGGTGGTGGTCGGGGCGATCCATCCGTGGACCCCGGCGCGAGCGGCGCTCCTCGGTCTGGTCGTCGCGGTGGTGGCGCCGGTCGGGGATCTCTGCGAGTCCCTGCTGAAGCGGGACCTGGGGATCAAGGACATGGGAACCCTGCTCCCGGGTCACGGCGGCGTGCTCGACCGGGTGGACGCGTTGCTGTTCGTCCTGCCGGCGACCTACTACCTCGTCCGTGCCCTCCATCTCGCGTGAGCTGCGGGGAGGCTGACGAGGTGACCACCACCTCCGTGAGCCTGGTCGGTTCCACCGGTTCGATCGGGACCCAGGCGGTCGAGGTGATCGAGTCCTGCCCGGACCGGTTCCGGGTGGTGGCCCTCGGGGCGCACCGGTCGGTGGAGCGCCTGGCCGATCAGGCCCGGCGCCTCCGGCCCGAGGTGGTGGCCATCGGCGACCCGTCGCTGGCACCCGAGCTCCACCGGTCCCTGCCGCGGGGCACCGAGCTGGTCACCGGGACGGAGGGGCTCGCCCTCGCCGCCACCCTGGCGGACGTGGCCATCAACGGGGTGGTCGGGTTCGCCGGGTTGACGGTGACCCTGGCCGCGCTCCGGTCCGGGCGCAGGCTCGGGCTGGCCAACAAGGAGTCGATCATCGCCGGGGGCCCGCTGGTCGCCGAGGCCCGCCGGACCGCCGGGGCCGAGATCGTCCCGGTGGACTCGGAGCACTGCGCGCTCCACCAGTGCCTGCGTGCCGGGGAGCCGAGGGAGGTTTCCCAGCTCCTGCTCACCGCGTCCGGGGGTCCCTTCCGTGGTCGCAGCCGGGAGCAGCTGGCGTCGGTGGACGTGGCGGAGGCGCTTCGCCATCCGACCTGGACGATGGGTCCGAAGATCACGGTGGACTCCTCGACGCTGATGAACAAGGGACTCGAGGTCATCGAGGCCCACGAGCTGTTCGGGGTGCCCTTCGACGCCATCGACGTGGTCGTGCACCCGCAGTCGGTGGTCCATTCGATGGTCGTGTTCGGCGACGGGGCGGTCATCGCCCAGCTCTCCCTCCCCGACATGCGGCTTCCGATCGGCTACGCGCTGGCCTACCCGGAGCGGCTCCCGGTGCCGTTCGGCGCCATCGACTGGCGGGAGCTCCGCAGGCTCGACTTCGAGGAGCCGGACCGCGCCTCCTTCCCCTGCCTCGAGCTCGCCTACCGTGCCGGCCGGGAAGGGGATCTGGCCCCCGCCTGGCTCAACGCCGCCAACGAGGTGGCGGTGGCTGCGTTCCTCGAGGGGCGCATTGCGTGGCATGCGATCGCGGACGTGGTGGCGGCCACACTCGACGCCTACGACGCACCGGTGCCGGCCGCGGACCGTTCCGGCATCCGGTCGCGTAGCGTGGAGGACGTGCTCGAGGCCGATGCCAGCGCCCGTCGGGTGGCGGACCGGATGGTTGCCGGACGGGAGCGGGTGGCGTGAGCGCCACCGGCGCCGCGACGGCCCTCGAGGAGCACCCGGAGGGCGACCACGCCCCGACCGGCGGGGGTCCCAGGCCCGACCCGCCCTCCCCGGCCCGCTCGCTCGCCGCCCTCGGGGCGGTCGTGGCGGCACTGGTCGCCCTGGCGTTCCTGACGGGCACGACCGACGTGGCGTTCATCGTCGTGTGCATCGTGGTCATGGTGATGGTCCACGAACTGGGCCACCTCCTGGCGGCGAAGCGGGGCGGCATGAAGGTGACCGAGTACTTCCTCGGGTTCGGCCCCAGGCTGTGGTCGTTCCGGCGCGGGGAGACGGAGTACGGCATCAAGGCGTTCCCTCTGGGCGGGTACGTGAAGATCCCCGGGATGACCAACCTGGAAGAGGTCGACCCGGCCGACGAGCCCCGCACCTACCGCCAGCAGCCCTTCCACGCCCGGATGCTGGTGGCGGTGGCCGGCTCGGCCATGCACTTCCTGATGGCGTTCGTCCTCCTGTGGGCACTGCTGGCCTTCGTGGGACTTCCGGACGCCAACCAGACCCAGATCCAGGGGTTCGCCCCCGTCGCCGGAGGGACCAGTCCCGCAGCGGCCGCCGGCCTGCGCGTCGGCGACGTCCTGGTGTCGGTGGACGGGACACCGATCGGGGGCGACACGGGCGCGTTGACCCGGATGATCCAGTCCCACGCGGGGCGGCCGCTCGCGGTGGTCGTCGAGCGGGCCGGACGGCGGCAGACCGTCGACGTGACGCCGGTCGACGGCCGGACCGCTCACGAGCCGGGGGTGGTCCCTCCCCCCGGGAGCGCTCCCTTCGGGATCATCGGCGTGAGCCTCGGCTCGCCGACGGTCCGGTCGAACCCGCTCCATGCGGTCGGGAGCGGTCTGGTCGATCTGGGGCGCTTCACCTGGTCGACCGTCTCCAGCGTGGGTGGGCTCTTCGCCCCCTCGGCCATCGCCGCCCGGTTCCACCAGGTGGCCAGTGCACAGGCAGCCAGCGCCGCCTCGCGCAACGGCACCCGGGTCGAGTCGATCGTCGGGGCGGTGGCCACCGGAGGCCAGGCGGTCCACGCCGGGATCGGCGACACGCTCCTGTTTCTCATCTCGGTCAACCTCTTCCTCGGCGTGTTCAACATGTTCCCGATGCTCCCGCTCGACGGGGGTCATGTGCTGATCGCGGTCTACGAGAAGGCCCGGAGCCGCGGACGCTCGGTCTTGTACCACGCCGATGTCGCCAAGCTGATGCCGTTCACGTGGTTGATGCTCGCGTTCCTCGGGGTGCTCTTCGGGACGTCGTTGCTCAACGACCTCCTGCACCCGATGGCGAACCCGTTCCGGTGAGGAGGGCCGTCCCCGGCGCGGCCGTCGCCGGGCCGGGGACGCCTACCATGGAGGCATGCAGGTAACCAGCACCGGGTCGCTCTCCAGGCGGCGTCCGACCCGGCAGATCCGCGTGGGCGACGTGGCGGTCGGGGGCGGAGCACCGGTCAGCGTCCAGTCGATGACCACCACGAAGACGGCGGACGCCGAGGCGACGCTGTCGCAGATCTACGCGCTCGCCGCCGCCGGGGCCGATCTGGTGCGCTGCACGTGCAACGAGGAGGCCGCCGCGGAGGGGCTGGCCCGCATCGTGCCGCGCTCGCCGGTCCCGATTATCGCCGACATCCACTTCCACTACGAGATGGCGCTGGCCGCTCTCGAGGCCGGTGTCCAGGGCCTGCGGCTCAACCCCGGGAACCTCCGCAAGGTGCACGAGATCCGGCTGGTGGCCGGCGAGGCGAAGGACCGGGGTGTCCCGATCCGGATCGGCGTCAACGCCGGGTCGCTGCACCCGGATCTCTACAAGCGGTTCGGCGGTGCGACCCCCGAGGCCCTGGTGGAGTCGGCGCGGATGGAGCTCGCCATCTTCGCCGACGTAGGGTTCGACGACGTGAAGATCTCGGTGAAGGCCTCCTCTGTCCCGCTGATGATCGACGCCTACCGTCTGGCCTCGGAGACGTTCGACCACCCCTTGCACCTGGGGGTGACTGAGGCCGGCCCCCCGCCCGCCGGGCTGTTGAAGGGAACGGCGGGCATCGGCACCCTGCTGGCCGAGGGGATCGGGGACACGATCCGCTACTCGCTGACCGCCGATCCCGTCGAGGAGGCCCGGGCCGGACGCCAGCTCCTGGAGGTGCTGGGGCTGCGCGAGCGCAAGGGACTCGACCTCATCGCTTGTCCGAGCTGCGGACGGGCGGAGATCGACGTGATCGCGGTGGCCCGGGCCGCCCAGGAGGCCCTGGGGGAACGCAACCTCCCCATCCAGGTAGCGGTGATGGGCTGCGTCGTCAACGGTCCCGGCGAGGCCCGCGAGGCCGACCTGGGCATCGCGGCCGGCCGGAAGCGGGGCCACCTCTTCATCAAGGGGAAGATCGTTCGGGTCGTCCCCGAGGACGAGATGGTCGAGGCGCTGGTGGCCGAGGCCGAGAAGCTCGTGGCCGAGGGGGTCGAGGCTCGTCTGGCGGCGGCCGACTCGGGCGCCGAGGCCGAGGCCGAGGCGGACCGGCTGGCGCTGGTCGAGGCCAAGGGACCCGACGCCAATGCGTCGGAGGCGCGGGTCGCGCTCATCCGGAAGCGTTACACCGGGGAGGACCCGCCCGCCTGAACCCGTGGCGCCGAGCCGAGGCGACACCGGTCCCGTGGTCGGCTCCGGGCGCGGCGGCCGGCCGGGTGGCCGGTAGGATCGCCGTCCATGCGCATGTCCCGGCTCCTCGTCCGCACCCTCCGAGAGGCGCCGGCCGATGCCGAGGTGGCGAGCCACCGCCTGTTGGTGCGCGCCGGCTACATCCGCCGACTGGCGTCGGGCGTCTATACGTTCCTCCCTCTCGGCCTGCGGGTGCTCCACCGGATCGAGGCGATCGTCCGGGAGGAGCTGGACGCCGCCGGCTGCCAGGAGCTTTTGCTGCCGGCGCTCCATCCGATCGAGCTCTGGGAGCAGAGCGGGCGCGCCGCCCTGTTCGGGAGCGACGCCCTGCCTGCGATGACCGTCGACGCACGGGGTGGCACCTTCGTCCTGGGGCCCACCCACGAGGAGGTGGTGACGGTGACGGTGGGGGCCGAGGTGGACTCCTACCGCCAGCTCCCGGTCACCGTGTACCAGATCCAGGTGAAGTTCCGCGACGAGGCGCGCCCGCGGTTCGGTCTGCTGCGGACCCGGGAGCTCGTCATGTGCGATGCCTACTCGTTCGACACGGACAAGGCCGCCATGCAGCGTTCCTACCGGGCCGTGTTCGACGCCTACCTGCGCATCTTCGGCCGGCTGGGACTCGAGGTGACCCCGGTCGAGGCCGACTCCGGCGCCATCGGAGGCGACGTGAACCACGAGTTCATGGTCCCGTCCGCGGTCGGTGAGGACCGGTTCGTCCGCTGCGGGGCCTGCGGGTACGCAGCCAACATCGAGGCCGCCCGCCGCCGGGTGGAGGTCCCCGCCGGCGCTCCGCCGGTGGAGGATCCCGGTGGGTCGCCGGTCGAGCACCACACACCGGACCGGGCGGAGATCGCCGACGTGGCCGCCTTCTTCGCCGACCAGGGCGTCACGACCGCCGATCTGCTCAAAGGGCTGGCGGTGGTGGACGCCGACGGCGACCCCGCCCTCCTCCTGCTGGCCGGCGACCGGGAGGCGTTGCTGCCCGCCGGCTGGCGCCTCTTCGACGCCGACGACTTCGCCCGCCGGCCGTCGATGGTGAAGGGGTACCTCGGTCCGGGCGGCCAGCAGCTCCACGGGGTCCGGGTGGTGGCCGACGAGGGCGTCCGGCGGCCCGGTCCGTGGATCACCGGGGCGAACCGGGTCGGCCACCACCTGAGCGGGGTCGTGCTCGGCCGCGACTTCACGGTCGACGCCTGGGGTTCGTACGTGGCGGTCGAAGCGGGGGACGCCTGCCCGCGCTGCGGCGAGCCGCTGGAGCTGGTGCGGTCGGTCGAGGCAGGTCACACCTTCCAGCTCGGCTACAAGTACTCCGCGGTGATGGCGGGCGCCACGTTCGTCGACGAGGCGGGGGGCGAGCAGCCGTTCTCGATGGGCTGCTATGGGATGGGTGTAAGTCGCCTGCTGGCCGTGCTGGCGGAGGAGCACCACGACGACGCCGGGCTCCAGTGGCCCCCGGCGGTCGCCCCCTACCGGGTGTACCTGGCGGCCCTCGGCGCATCCCGCTCGCCCGAGGTGACCGAGGTGGCCGATCGGCTCTACGGCGAGCTGGCGGCGGAGGGGATCGAGGTCCTCTACGACGACCGGGACGTGTCGCCCGGGGTCAAGTTCAACGACGCCGACCTGATCGGCCTCCCCGACGTCGTCGTGGTGGGGGCGAAAGGGCTGGCCCGGGGGACCGTCGAGTGGCGGGAGCGCCGGTCCGGCGTGGAGCGCGAGCTCCCGCTCGACCAGGTGGTGGCGGAGATCAGCGCCGCCTGACGGTCGGGTCCCGGCCACCGGGCCGTCGGGAGCGTCCGGTCAGGCCCTGGTCGCGGTCGCCCGTGACATCCGCCCGACGGGGCCACCCACCCCCCGTCCTCCGGGGCCCGGAGCCGAGTGCGAAGGTGGTGGCGCTGCTATACTTGCTCCCCTGCCGTTCGGTTGGAGTGGAGTGACGCTGACGAAGCGTGGGCGGACAGCCCACGCTTTTGTTTTGGGCGGGCCCGCACCGGCCGGCGGTGCCGGACGACCGAGTACGAGGGAGGAGACAGCGGAGATGGCCGAGGACCTGTTCTCGCTCGTCGCACCCGTCGTGGTCGAGGTCGGTTTGGAGCTGGTGGACGTCGAGCGCAAGGCGAACGTCGTGCTGGTCACCGTGGACCGGGAGGGGGGCGTCGACCTCGAGGCGCTCACCGCCGCCAACCGAGTGGTGTCGGCCGTGCTCGACGAGCACGACCCGATCCCCGGTGCCTACACCCTCGAGGTCTCGAGTCCCGGGGTCGAGCGCACGCTCCGGACGGCGGCCCATTTCGCCAAGGCGAAGGGGGAGACCGTATCGGTCCGTACCCGTCCACAGGTGCCGGGGGACCGCCGGTTGACCGGCGTCCTGGTCGGCTCCGACGACAACGGGTTCGAGGTGGCGGTGGGTGGAGGCGCAGACGAGGGACGGAGGGTCCGTCTCGCCTACTCGGATGTGGACAGGGTGCGGACGGTGTTCGCCTGGGGGTCTACCAAGCCGGTCGCCAGAGGAGGATCCGGGAACTCCGCGGGCGCGACCGGCGCAGGGAAGAAGAAGACGGAGAAGAGGAAGCAGGTCATCACGCCATGAGCAAGCCCAACTTCGAGTTCCTCGACGCGCTCGGTCAGATCGCCCGCGACAAGGGGATCTCGGTCGAGACCCTGCTGGACGCGCTGGCGAACGCCCTGGTGGCGGCGTACAAGCGTCGCCCCGACGCCGCCGAGGAGGCGGTGGTCACCATCGACCCCGAGTCGGGTGAGATCCGCGTCTACGGCCAAGAGCTCGACGAGGAGGGGAACGTCGTCCGGGAGTGGGACGACACGCCGGACGACTTCGGGAGGATCGCGGCCCAGACGGCCAAGCAGGTGATCCTCCAGAGGATCCGGGAAGTCGAGCGCGACCTCAAGTACGAGGAGTACGCGGGCCGGGAGGGGGACATCGTCACCGGCATCGTGCAGCAGACCGACAACCGGTACACGCTGCTCGACCTGGGCAAGGTCGAGGCACTCCTTCCGCAGGCGGAACAGGTCTCCTACGAGCGCTACGAGCACGGGGCGCGGCTCAAGGCCTACATCGTCGAGGTGCGCAAGACGACGAAGGGTCCCCAGATCGTGGTGAGCCGGAGCCATCCGGGGTTGATCAAGCGACTCTTCGAGCTGGAGGTCCCCGAGATCTCCTCCGGTGCGGTCGAGATCAAAGCGGCCGCCCGGGAGCCCGGGCACCGCACGAAGATCGCAGTCTGGTCCAACGACCCGAACGTGGATCCGGTGGGCGCCTGCGTGGGCGCACGGGGGTCGCGGGTCCGGATGGTCACCAACGAGCTCCGGGGGGAGCGGATCGACGTGGTGCCGTTCTCGGACGACCCGGTCGAGCTGATCCAGTCGGCGCTGGCCCCGGCCCGGGTGCGCGAGGTCCGTCTCGACGACGAGAGCGGGACGGCCACGGTGATCGTCAGCGACTACCAGCTCTCGTTGGCCATCGGCAAGGAGGGCCAGAACGCCCGGTTGGCGGCCCGGCTGACCGGTTGGCGCATCGACATCAAGAGCGAGACCCAGCTGGCCGAAGAGGAGTCGGGCTATGCGGGGGAGGAGTGGGCAGAGGGGGAGTGGGTCCAGAACGAAGCCGGCGAGATGGTCTGGCAGCCCGCCGAGGGCGGCGACGCGGTGTCGGCCTCCCAGTGGTCCCAGGGCGCCGACGCCTCGGAGAGCGAGCCGGCCTCCCCCGCTGCTGCGGTCCCCACCGCGGACGGCGGGGACACGCCTGGGGCGACCGGCGCCGGTGGTCCGGACGACCAGCCGACCGGGGCCCAGCCGACCGAGGGGGACGCCGGGGCGGAGCATCCGGTGGCCGGGGGGGTCCCGACCGGGGAGGGCACGCCATAGCGCCGCTGCGTACCTGCATCGGGTGCCGGCGGGTCGCTCCCGCCGATCTCCTCGTCCGTGTGGTCCGCGGGACGGACGGATCGCTTAGTCTGGGGAGGGACATCCCGGGGCGGGGAGCCTGGTTGTGCCGGGGGTCACCCGGTTGCGTCGAGCGCGCGCGGAGGCGGGGTGCGTTCGAACGGGCCCTCCGGGGACCGGTCGGGCCTGGTCAGATCGACCGTATCGGGGCGGTAGCGGCGAGCCTGCCCGCTCCCGACTGCGGGACGCCCCCGGGTGTCGGCTCGGAAGACGGGTCGTTGTGATGTGCGAGGATAGAGGGTCGTGTTCGAAATGCGACTGAGCGAAGGGCAGTAACAGCCGTTGCCGAAGAAGATCCGTGTCTACGAGCTCGCCCACGAGCTCGGCATGACCAACAAAGAGGCGCTCGACCTCTGCCTCTCCCTCGGGATGGGCGTGAAGAGCCATTCGTCGTCCATCGAAGACGCCCAGGCCGACCGCGCCCGCCGGAAGGCTGACCGGGAGGGGCTCCGCCGCGAGGTCCAGCCCGAGGAGCCGGCGCCGGCCCCGAAGAAGGCTGTGGCGAAGAAGGCCGGTGCGAAGAAGGCGCCGGACGCCGGGGGTGCAGAGGTGGTTGCGGACGCACCGGACGGCCCGGCCGCACCGGTCAAGCGCACCGGCGCCCGGCTGGTCACCAGCAGACCGGCTTCGGAGCAACCGGGGAGTGCACCGTCGGTCGGCCGCACCGGTCCCGGCCCGGTCGCACCCCCCGCCGGGTCTTCCGCAGGCGCGGCGCCCGCGCCAGTCGCCCCCTTGCGCCCCGCAGCCCCGGCCGTCCCCGCAGCCCCCTCGCCGGTCGTGGCCCCGGTCGCTCCAGCGGCGGCGGAGACGTCCCCCGCAGCCTCCACCCGCCCGCCGGTTCCAACCCCTGCCGCGACCTCGGTGCCCGCTCCGGCCGTTCCCGCCGCTCCGGCCGCAGCGGCGCCCGTCGCGGCTCCGGTGTCCGCACCGACGGGTGCTGCCGCCCCGGCCGCTCCCACGTCCGCCCCGGCCGCTCCCACGTCCGCCCCGGCCGCTCCTTCCCCGGCGGTGCCCGCTGGCACGGGAGACTCCGCCGCAGCTGCACCGGCCCGGGCTGCCTCGGTCGCTCCGAGCGCGCCCCCGTCGGCTCCGGCGCGCCCGCCGACCAGTGCCACCGGAAGGCCGATCCCGCCCCCTCCGGGCGGCCCACCGCGATCTGTCACCGGGAAACCGATCCCGCCCCCTCCGGGCGCGGGCGGCCGGCGTCCGGCACCCGGGGCGTCCCGTCCCGGAACGGGCGGCTTCGCCGGTCGTCCCGGCGGTGCCACCAGTCGTCCCGGCGCCGGCGGCGGCGCGAGGACCGGAGGCGGGGGCTTCGGTGCCCGTCCCGGGGGAGGGGCCGCCGGGGGCTTCGGCGCCCGTCCCGGGGGTGCTCCCGGAGGTGGGCCCGGGGGCCCGGGCGGTCGGGGAGGCCCGGGCGTCGGCCGCGGGCGGCCGAACCAGCGGCGTCCGCGTCGTCGCCGTCGGAACCTCGAGGAGCTCGAGCCGACCCAGCTCACGGCGTACACGCCGTCGACGGCGCCGGTGCCCGACTCGGAGGTCATCATCGAGCGCGGCGCCACGGCGAGGGACCTGGGACCGAAGTTGAACCGTTCGGCCGGCGACGTGATCCGGTTCCTCATGATGCAGGGCGAGATGGTCACGGCGACGCAGTCGCTGACCGACGACATGATCGACCTCTTCGCGGCAGAGCTGGGTGCCGACGTGCGCCTGGTGGACCCGGGCGAGGAACGTGAGGCCGAGCTCCTGGCGAAGTTCTTCGACGACGACGAGGAGGAGGAGAACGAGGAGGACCTCCGGCCCAGGCCGCCCGTGGTGACCGTGATGGGACACGTCGACCACGGGAAGACCCTGCTGCTCGACCGGATCCGCTCCGCCAACGTGGTGGCGGGCGAGGCCGGCGGGATCACCCAGCACATCGGCGCGTACCAGGTCGTCTGGAACGGGCACCCCATCACCTTCATCGACACCCCGGGCCACGAGGCGTTCACCGCCATGCGGGCGCGCGGCGCCGAGATCACGGACATCGTGGTCCTGGTGGTGGCGGCGGACGACGGTGTGATGCCCCAGACGATCGAGGCGATCGACCACGCCAAGGCTGCCGACGTCCCGATCGTGGTGGCGGTGAACAAGGTGGACCGGGCCGAGGCGGACCCGAATCGGGTGCTCCAGCAGCTTTCGGAGCACGGACTGGTCCCCGAGGCGTGGGGCGGCGACACCATCACGGTGGAGATCTCCGCACTGCAGAACCTCGGCATCGACGACCTGCTGGAGCAGATCCTGTTGGTGGCGGAGATCGAGGAGCTGGTGGCGAGCCCCGAAGGTCGGGCCCGCGGTGTCGTGCTCGAGGCCGAGCTTGAGATCGGACGCGGGCCGGTGGCCTCGGTGATCGTCGAGCGCGGGACGCTCCGTGTGGGCGACCCGATCGTGGCCGGTGCCGCCTGGGGGAAGGTCAAGGCGCTGGTGGACGACCGCGGCGACCAGATCAAGGAGGCTCCCCCCTCCACTCCGGTGCAGGTGCTCGGCTTCTCCGAGCCCCCCGAGCCCGGGGACGAGTTCCGGGTGGCGCCCGAGCAGGCGCAGGCCCGGACCATCGGCGAGGCGAGGGCCCACCGGTACCGCGTGGCCGGGCACAGCCCAGCCGCAGCGTCGGCCCTCGGCGGCGCCAAGCTCGAAGACCTGTTCGAGCAGATCCAGAGGGGCGAGACGGCCACCTTGAACCTCATCCTGAAGGCCGACGTGCGGGGGTCGCTGGAGGCGGTCACCGAGAGCCTCCGCAAGCTCGAGCGCGACGACGTCAAGCTCAGCTTCGTCCACCGCGGCGTGGGAGGGATCACCGAGTACGACGTGCAGCTGGCCCAGGCGTCCAACGCCACCATCATCGGGTTCAACGTTCGGCCGGACCGCAGATCGCGGGAGATGGCGGTCAAGTCGCGGGTGGAGATCCGGACCTACGAGATCATCTACAAGCTGTTGGAGGACCTCGAAGCGGCGATGCTGGGCCTCCTCTCCCCGGTGTACGAGGAGATCGTGACCGGCGAGGCGGAGGTGCGTCAGGTCTTCCGGGTTCCGAAGATCGGTGCCGTCGCGGGTTGCTATGTCCGCGAGGGTGTGATCACCCGGGGCTCGAAAGTCCGCTTCCTGCGCGACGGCGTGATCATCTGGAAGGGCTCCATCACCTCGCTGAGGCGCTTCAAGGACGACGCACGTGAGGTGCAGGCCGGATTCGAGTGCGGCATCGGGCTCTCCGACTACCAGGATCTCAAGGAAGGCGACATCATCGAGACGTTCGATGAGCGGGAGATCCCCCGGAGCTGACCGTCCGCCGCCGATGCGGCGGGGAGGGTCCCGGGTACTCGAGCAGAGGAGAGCCAGTGCCAGGTCGTCGGCGTGACAACCGGGGGGCGGCGCCGTACCCGAGGTCTCTCCGCGTCAACCAGGTGCTCCGCCAGGTGGTGGCGGAGGAGCTCGAGCGACTGGCGGACGCCGATGAACGGCTCCGGTTGGTGACGGTCACCTCGATCGACACCGCTCCGGACCTCCGTCAGGCGACGGTGTTCCTCAGCTCCCTGACCGATGCCGGCGCCGACGCCCTGGGCGAGCGCAGGGCGCACCTCCAGCGGTCGGTGGCCCGCCAGCTCCGACTGAAGCGCACCCCGCTGCTGTCGTTCGAGGTGGACCCCGCCGTCGTCGAGGGCGGCAAGGTCGAAGAGGCGTTGCGACGCATCCGCCAGGCGGAGCGGGGGGACGACCAGGTGGGGGAGGATCCCCGCGGCGGTGATCCCGAGGCCGGCCCCCGGTTGGGGCTCCCGTGAAGGAGCCGGGAGGGGGCGGGGTCGACGGCCTGGTGGTGGTGGACAAGGATCCGGAGTGGACGTCCCACGACGTCGTGGCCCGGTGTCGGCGGATCTTCGGTCAACGGAGGGTGGGTCATGCCGGGACCCTCGATCCCGACGCGACCGGCGTGCTGCTGGTCGGGCTCGGCCGCGTGACCCGCCTGATGCGTTTCCTGACCGCTCTTCCGAAGACGTACGAGGGGGAGGTCGTGCTCGGCACGGCGACCTCGACGCTCGATGCGTCGGGGATGGTGACCGGAAGCTGGGAGATGGACGGGGTGACCCTCGCCGAGGTTCGCGCGGCGGCGGCCGGGTTGACCGGGGCGATCGAGCAGGTCCCTCCCATGGTGTCGGCCGTGAAGGTGGGCGGGAGGCGCCTGCACGCACTGGCGCGGGAGGGGATCGAGGTGGAGCGCGCCCCGCGGCCGGTGACGGTGCACCGCTTCGAGGTGGCCTCCACCGCGTCCTCCGGCGTGTTCCGGATCGAGGTGGAGTGCAGCTCCGGGACGTACATCCGTTCCCTGGCCGACGACCTGGGACGGAGGCTCGGGGGAGGGGCCCATCTCCGATCGCTCCGCCGGACCCGGATCGGGTCGTTCGGGACGGAGGATGCCCGCCCGGTGGACGAACTGGGCCCCTCGCTGGTCCTGAGCCCGGCGCAGGCGATGCGTGACCTGGACCAGGTGGTCGTCCCCGCCGAGGTGGAGCGTTCGATCAGCAGGGGACTGCCACTCGACCGTGTCCCGGTCGGAGCCACCGGAGACGGGCCGTGGGGCCTGGTGGACGCGTCGCACAACCTGCTGGCCGTCTATGAGGCCACCCCGACCGACCGGATCCGTCCGGCGGTGGTGCTGGCGGCGGCCGGATGAGCCGCCCGGTCCCGGGGTCTGCCCGGTGCGCCGGCCTCCGGTGCCCGGCACCGACGTCAACCGGTAGCCTCGCTTGCTGATGGAGATCGTCACCGACCTGACCGCCTGCCGTCCCCCGCCGACCGGTTCCGCGGTCACCATCGGCGCGTACGACGGGGTGCACCGTGGGCACCGGGCGCTCTTGGCCGAGCTGTCGGCGGAGGCCGGCCGGAAGGGCCTCACCACGGTGGTCGTGACCTTCGACCGCCATCCGGCAGAAGTGGTGCGCCCCGGTTCGGCCCCCAAGCTGCTCTGCGACCTCGACCAGAAGCTCGAGTTGCTGGCCGGGGCCGGCGTGGAGCGGACGGTGGTCGTCCCGTTCGACGAGACGCGGGCGAACGAGACCGCGGAGGAGTTCGTGCACGAGGTCCTCGAGCGCCGCCTGGACGCGCGGCTGGTGGTGGTCGGGGAGGATTTCCACTTCGGGCACGGGCGCAAGGGCAACGTGGCCCTGTTGCGTGAGATGGGGCTGCGGGACGGGTTCGCGGTCGAAGGGATCTCGCTGACCGCCTCCCCCCCAGCCCGGGGGGAGGGCGATCCGACGGCGGACGGACCGCCCGGTGCGGACGCCACCGTGACCATCTCGTCGACCCGCATCCGCGCACTGGTGGCGGCGGGACAGGTGCGGGAAGCGGCCGCGCTGCTCGGACGGCCGCACCAGGTCCGGGGGACGGTGGTCCACGGCGACAGCCGGGGCGGCGCCGAGCTGGGCTTCCCCACCGCCAATCTCGACGTCTCGCCGGCGATCGCGCTCCCGGGGACAGGGATCTATGCGGGGTGGTACGAGCGGGGCGGCGGGCGCCGCTGGCCGGCCGCGGTCTCGGTGGGGCGCCGTCCCACCTTCTACGGGGGTGGTGGGCGCCTGCTGGTCGAGGCGTTCCTCCTCGACTTCTCGGGGGACCTCTACGGCGAGGAGGCGCGGCTCTCGTTCGTCGACCGGCTCCGGGACGAGCAGCCCTTCCCGTCGGTCGAATCGCTGGTGGCGCAGATGCACCGTGACGTGGAAGTCACCAGGGCGACGCTGGCCGCCCAGCCCTGACCGGGGCGCCGCGGGGTCCCCGGGCCGCCCTCAGGCGGGCGGGACAGCACCGCGGCCGCCCTCAGGCGGGCGGGACAGCACCGCGGCCGCCCTCAGGCGGGCGGGACAGCATGGTCTGCGAATTCGGACCGCAGCTCCCGCTTGAGCGCCTTCCCCGCGGGGTTGCGGGGTAGCGGGTCCGAACGGAACCAGAACCGCGTCGGCACGTTGAACGCCGCCAGCCGTTCGCCCACGAACCGTGCGAGCTCGTCCGCGCCGACGTCGCGGCCCGGCCGGAGCACCACGACCGCGCCGACCTCCTCGCCCAGGACCGGATGGGGGATGCCGATGACCGCACAGTCCGCCACCGCCGGGTGTTCGAAGAGCACCGTCTCCACCTCGACGCAGTAGACGTTCTCGCCACCGCGGATGATCATGTCCTTCGCGCGGTCGACGATGGTGACGAAGCCCTCCTCGTCGATGCGGGCGATGTCGCCGGTGTGGAGCCATCCCCGGGTGAACGACCGGGCCGTGTCCTCGGGCCGGTTCCAGTACCCCCGGACCACGTTGGGTCCCTTGATCCAGAGCTCGCCGGTCCGGTCCGGGTCGACTTCCTGATCGGTCGGAGGCTCTTCGCCTTCGAACCCCTCGGGTACGACCGCCACCTCGCACACCGGAGCGGGCGGCCCGACGCTCTCGGGCTTGCGGACGTAGTCGTCCCCGGCGTTCATGGTCGTCATCGCCGACGTCTCGGTGAGGCCGTACCCGTTGCCGGGCGCACCGGCGGGGAAGTGCTCGGTGATCCTCCGCACGAGATCCGGCGGAGCGGGCGCGCCGCCGTAGGAGATCGACCGCACCGACGACGTGTCGCGCTTGGGGAAGTCAGGTGAGTCGATCACCTGCA
>JAJYYG010000138.1 GCA_021801235.1 Actinomycetes bacterium | reverse complement strand
GCCGTCACCTCGACGGTACTGGTGGCGTCATCGATCAGGTAGAGGATTCGGTAATCACCGCGACGCGCCGAAAACGTAGGGGCCAGGGGCGGTTTGAGGGGCTTTCCGACGCGGCGTGGGTCATCGAGGAGCGGCCCGTTGATGAACGCATGGGCCGCGTGGGCGATCTTCGGGGGCAAGGTCTTCGTCAGGGCATGAGCGGCGGGTCGTGCGATGCGCAATTGGTACCGGTGGTCATCCGCCGTCGACACGCCGACCTGCGTCCATCATGGCCTTGGCGAGCTGCTCGCGGTCGAGCACGTCCCCCTCGCGGAGGGCTCGGCGGCCTTCCTCGTGGGAGCGCAGGAGGGCTGGATCGGAAAGCACGGCGATGGTCTCGCTCATAGCGTCGAAGTCGTCAGCACCGATGAGCACGGCCGCCCGCCGCCCGTTGCGTGTTATCTCGAACCGTTCGTGAGTGGTGCTGGCTTCATCGATCAGTTTCGAGAGATTCGCTCGAGCATCGGCGACGGGGATGGTCGTCATGTACATGATTATAGCGTAAATGGCAGACCGTTGGCTATCGGGTTCTCATTGTGTCCCCGAAGGTCCACACCTCTCGTCCACTCGAACCGCTCGGCGATGAGCCGGCCGGTCAGACGGTGATGACATCGACAAGCCCCTGGAGATGTTGGAAGTCGTCCGGATTGCGGGTGTAGATCGGCAGATCCGCGGCACAGGCCGTCGCCGCAATCAAGAGATCGACTGCGCGGGTGCCTCGAGCCTTACGCCCTGATGCCAGTTGGGCCGCATAGATCCGCCCGTAGGCGCGAGCCGCCTCCCCGTCGAAGGGGAGAGGATCGAACGCTGCCTCCGCGCGTTGGAGTCGATCCTGTCGACGCGCCCGCTCTTCGACGTCGGCCGTGGCATGGGGCCCGGCGGCGAGCTCCGCCATGGTGATCGCGCTGACGGCCAACTCGAGGGGAAGCTGGGCTGCCTCCAATTGTTCGAGGTCGATGACTACGGAAGTGTCGATGATCCCGCGCTGGGCCCGCGGTGCGTCAAGCACGGGGGCTGGGGTCCTGTGATGCGACACTGTCGAGATCGGTGCGAAGCCGGGCCAAATCGACACTCGGTGCGCCCCGGAACATTGCAATCGCTGTGTCGGCATTCACGAACCGGTGGCGCCTCAACGGGGTCAGCTCCCCAACTGGCACACCATGCCGCGTGACGACAAAGGTCTCACCCCGGTCCAATCCCCGCATGATCTCGCCGCTGTCGTTCCTGAGCTGCCTCTGCGTGATGTCTCGCGTCACGGGGCTCATCGTAGCAACGCGTGCTACAGTCTCGTCTTCGACCACGGAGCAGGTCAGCTGTCCGCTGTCCTTCTCGGAACCTGTTCGCTCTCCAAGGTTCATCGGTGGGCCGATGATCGTGGGGTAGCGGTTCATATGGTGTCCGCTCACCTCCACCCGTGGGGTCTTCCCGTTGCAGTGAGGACCCGTTTCACGTTTCGGGCTGACGGCATGGCGTCAGCCGGCTGTGACGGCCCGTGTTGCGATTGTCAGTCCGATCTGCGGCGTCATGGCCGCCGACCGGGCGGTCACGGGGTCACCGGGCATCGCGCGCCGCCGTCGGGTCCGCGGCGGAAGACCTGCGCCGATCCTGCGCTCGTTCTCGGCATGTCGTGCCTCCAAGGCTTCGACGATCTCGAGGTTGCGCACCGCGATCGCAGCGGCGGGGAACTGCGTCATCCATCCCCGGTCCACGATCTGCGACTTGCACTCCGGGGCGTGCGACCGGCAGTGACGGCAACGGTCGTTCCGTTCCATGGTCTCCAAGATGAGCATCCTCTCCGGTGCGGCGCGCCTTGTGGTGGATGTCCCTCAGACCCTGCCGACTCAGACCGTGCCGACTCCAGCCTGCCGGTGGCTCACCTTGCCGGAGACGGAGTACGGGATCCCGCAGATCGAGCAGTTGGGAGAGGCGTCGGCGCCGACGGTGACCTCGGCACCGGGATCGACCTCCCGGGCGCGGAGCGCTGCACTGATTCCGGCGCCACTGCCGCCGACAGCGATGAGGTGCACGATCGTGTTCCCTTCCGTCGATGAGGAGATGGGGGGCGAGCCGGCGACGAGCCGGTTCAGTGGGTCCCGAGGTCGCTCCCAGCCCGCACATGCGGCTCGATGACGTCGGCTGCTTCGGACGGCTGCCATGCCGGGGTACAACCCTCTGTCCAGCCCGTAGGCCAGGATGCCGCCGACGATGTGGGCGGAGATGAAGCCGGGGGCCGACGACGGGGCGATGCCGGCGAACGAGTTGGAGAACATGCGGCCGACGGTGATGGCCGGGTTGCGAAGTTGGTGGAGCTGGTGGAGCTGGTGGAGGCCCCCACCGCCGGGGCCAGATGAGACCGCCCGGACCGGGCCGGCGCGAAGGTGACCAGGACGAGGCCAGCGGTGGCGACCACCCCGGAGTCCCGCCGCGACCCGGAGGCCCGGTGCCTGGTGGAGATCGAGATCGCCGCCCGGGACAACATCACGTTGGCCACGACCGCAGAGGCAAGTGGGTCTGGTGCTCGCCCGTGCGCGCCCGGCTGGCCGAACTGCAGGCCACCATCACCGCCTCGCCCCGGCGCGCACGGGCGCCGGCCGCGCTGGAGTTCGCCTGGCCGCCTGGCCGGCCCGCCGCCCTCGTCCCTCCGGCCCCGGAGCACGGCCGCCCGCTACTGGCGGGGGGCGGCCGACGGGTCCATCCGGAAGCCGGGATGGTGGCGGAGGATCTCCCTCCGGGCGATGGTCATCTTGTGCACCTCGTCGGGGCCGTCCGCGAGCCGGAGCGTCCGCAGGCCCGCGTACATCTGGGCGAGGGGGAAGAACTGGGTCACCCCGGCCGCACCGTGGACCTGGATCGCCCGGTCCACCACCTTGAGCGCCATCGACGGGATGGCGACCTTGATCCCGGCGATCTCGGCGGCCGCCGACTTGTTGCCCACCGTGTCCATCAGCTGGGCCGCATGGAGCACGTACTCGCGGGCCATGTCGATCTCGATGCGCGACTCGGCGATCCAGTCCTGGATGACCCCCTTGTGGGCCAGGCTCGACCCGAACGTGGTGCGCTCCAGGGAGCGGGTCACCATCAGGCCGAGGGCGCGTTCGGCCACCCCGATCGACCGCATGCAGTGGTGGATGCGCCCGGGACCGAGCCGGGCCTGCCCGATGGCGAACCCCCCGCCCTCCTCACCGAGGAGGTTGTCGGCCGGCACCCGGACGTCCCGGTAGATGACCTCGGGGTGCCCGCCCGCTTCCGAGTACCCGAAGACGTGTGGATCCATCCCCAACGACACGCCGGGCGTGTCCTTGGGGACCACGATCATCGAGTGCTGGCGGTGGCGTGCCGCCGTCGGGTTGCTCCTGCCCATGACGATGAGGACCTTGCAGCGCTCGGAGCGGGCCCCGGAGCTGAACCACTTGCGGCCGTTCAGGACATAGGAGTCGCCGTCGCGCTCCATGGTCAGTCCGATGTTGGCGGCGTCCGACGAGGCCACGTCCGGCTCGGTCATCGAAAAGGCGCTCCGGATCTCCCCCTCCAGCAGCGGGGTCAGCCAACGCTCCTTGACCCGGTCGGAGCCGTAGAGGTTGAGGATCTCCATGTTCCCGGTGTCGGGGGCCGCACAGTTGAGCGCCTCGGACGCGAACGGGACGGCGCCCAGCATCTCCGAGATCGGCGCGTAGTCGAGGTTGGACAGCCGGATGCCGGGGTCGCCGGGCTGGAGATCCGGGAGGAAGAGGTTCCAGAGGTTCCTCTGGAGCGCCTTCGACTTCAAGACGTCCAGCACCGCCGGATGACCGTCGGGACCGAGGTCCGCCAGCTGGGCGTAGTAGGTCTCCTCGCTCGGGTAGACGTGCTCGCGCATGAACTGGGCGACGGCCTCTCGCACCGCCAGACCGTGCTCGGTGAACTCGTAGGGCATCACGGGCCTTTCGTTCGGGGGGCATGCCGGCCGGGGTCCGGGCGAGGCAGCCCTCGCATCCGTTCACCCGGTCCGGCGGGCCCAGTCTGACCCGGGCCCGTCGCCGCCGCCCACCCGGCCGGCCGCCCCGGATCCACTACGAAGCCGGGTCACCCGCCAGGCCGGCCGCGAGCCGGGCGATGCCGGAAGGCGGCTCGGAGCGCGACGCCTGGCGACGCGAGATCGCCTCTTCCACCACCACCTGCCCGCCGTGCGCCTCGACCTCGGCCCGCATCGCCGCCAACGTGCCACCCGGCGACACCGCATAGGTGCAGAACAGCGCCACCGGCATGGCGGCCAGGGGCGGCAGCGCCGCCAGCCACGAGCGGGTGGCGCGGGCCGGACCGACCTTGGCCACCACCAGGCCCTCGACCCAGCTCCCCACCACCAGGGCGTCGGCCCAGGCCAGCTCGGCGACCCCCACCTTGTCGATCGGCAGCACCCGCACCTCCGCCTCCGGTCCGGCCTCGCCCGCCTCGGGGGCGCTGCGCCCGGAGATCGCCTCGGCGAGCTGCCGCGCACATCGGGCGGTGGTGCCGCTGCGGCTCTCCACCGCCACCAGCACCCGGGCCAGCGCCCGCTCCCCGTGCCCGGGCCGGCGGGGCTGGTGGTGGACGATCGCCTCGGCGGCGTGCTTCCCCTGGGCCATGGCTTCGACCACGGTGGACGGACCGACCAGGGCGTCGCCGGCCACCCACACCCGGTCCTGACGGGCCAGTCCGGCGACCACCCTTGCGTGCTCACGCCCGATGGCCAGCTTCCCGACCGGCTGATGGCGGGCGAACTCCGGGGCCGTGTTGGCCAGGATGCCGCTCCCCTGCCACCGGCGGTCGGGCACGCCGCCCACCGACTTCGAGACCGGCACGCCGCCGACCGACTCGACCAGCTCGGGGACGATGCGGTACCCCATGGCCATCACCACCAGGTCGACATGCTCGGCGACGCCCAGACCCGCCACGACCTCGGGACGCTCCCCCGCCGACTCCTGGCGGGTACGGGCGAGGTGGGCGACGGCCACCCGGCCGTCCTCCCCCTCCAACCGCTCGAGGGTGGTCGAGAACCGGACGTCCACCCCCTCGGCGGCCGCCTCCTCCAGCTCGTCGGGCCGTACGGGAGCGAACCGGCGGTCCATCCAGTCCACGCAGATGGCGCGGGCGCCCATCCGGCGGGCGCTCCGGGCCACGTCCATGGCGGTGTTCCCGGCCCCGAGGACGAGGACGGTGGGACCGTCCGCGCCGTCCGTGTCTCCGCCCGGCGTCCCGGACATGCCCGACCCGGTGGCGGGCAGCCGGCGCAGCACGTCGAGACCCGCTCCCCCGGCCAGCGCCGCATGCGCCTCGTTGAGGAACCGGGTGGCGTCCCAGACTCCGTCGAGCTCGGCGCCGCCGACCGGGAGCCGAAGGGGCATCGAGGCACCGGCGGCCACCACCACCGCGTCGTAGTGCCCGTTGAGCTCGGCGACCTCTGCCTCGGCGATGGGATGCCCGAGCCGCAGGTCGACCCCCGCCGCGGTCAGCACGTCCCAGGGCCGGCGTGCCAGCGCGTCCGGGAGCGTGAAGTCGGGGATCCCCCACCGCAGCAGCCCGCCCGGCTCGTCGTCCCGCTCGTAGACCGTCACCGAGGCGCCGGCGGCGACCAGTTCGGCCGCGGCACCGATCCCGGCAGGCCCCGACCCGACCACGGCCACCTCCATGCCGGCCGCCGCGGTCCCCACCTGGTCGAACCCGGGGACCGGAGCGTTGTCGCAGATGAACCGCTCGAGCGCTCCGATGGCGACCGGGACCGAATCACCCAGCGACCAGGTGCAGGCCCCTTCGCACTGGACAGCCTGGTCGCACACGCGTGAGCAGATGTCCGGGAGGACGCTCGTCCGTCGCAGCACCTCGTGCGCCTGATCGAGGTCGCCGGCCCGGATGGACCGGATGAACCCCGGGATGTCATTGTGGGCCGGGCAGCCGCGGACGCAGGTCGGGTCGGGGCAGTCGAGGCAGCGGGCCGCTTCGGCCAGCGCCTCCGCCCACGATCCGATGCCGGTACGGGTCTCGGTCCGGTCGGCCAGCAGGTGCTCGGGGTGGTGCTGGCTCAGCTGCACCCTCGGCTCCACCAGGACGGGGCCGTCCACGGTGATCGCCGAGAACGGGCAGGTCCGGACGCACTGGCGGCAGCCGACGCAGGCCGCGTCGTCGGCGAGCACCGTCCAGGTCTCCGCGTCGAGGGTGATGGCCCCGGTGGGGCACCGGACCGAGCACTCCTGGCAGCCGGCGCACCGGTCGGTCAGGACCTGCACATGGGGGGACGCATCGGAGGACACGCCGTGGGTGGGGATGTCGAGGACAGTCATCATTGGCTCCTTCTGGCTCACGACGCCGCGTGCATGATCACGTAGAGGACACTGGCGAGGACCCCGAAGCCGAGGACCACACCGAGCGTGGCCACCCGCGCCCCGACCGGGTGGGACGCCACCGGGACCAGGTCCCGACCGGCGATCTTCCAGGTGGCCCACAGCGCCGCCACGGTGCCGAGCCCGATCACCGCGATCTGCACGGCCACGATCTCGGGGTTGGACAGCATCCGGGTGTTGTAGAGGGTGGAGTGGACGGACCCGTGCCCGAACCACGCACCGACCGACGGCACGATCCGGGAGGCGTGCTTGAAGAACTTCGGGAGCTGGCGGGCGAAGTAGTCGGCACCCACCACCGGGATGACCCCGTAGGCGAGCGGCACGAAGAACGACCGGAAGCGGCTGGTGCGGTCCACGAACGACCGGCTGGCCGCCGGGGAGGACGGCGGGAGGTCCGACCGGCCGAACGCCTGGGACAGGACCCAGCCGATCCCGGCGAACGCCAGGGCGAACAGCCCGATGAGCCCGAGGTAGTCGATCGGGTTGGGGTAGCGGATGTGGGTGATGCCGGTCAGCCAACCGTCCACGCTGGCGTAGACGTTGGTGGCGTTGACCTGCTGGAAGAGCACCAGCCCCCACAGGAGCGCCACCGCCCAGGCGACGTCCGCCCGGCGGCGGGTCGGTGCCACCACCGAGGTGAGCGGCGGCTGCACGAAGAGCCCGATGTTGTCCGAGGGGCAGGCCTTGTAGCACTCGGTGCACAGCCCGCAGGTCAGGTTGGAGTCCGCGCTGCCGGGCCAGGTGTACCAAGGGCACCCGAACCCGTCGTCACCGCCCCGCATGCAGTCCTTGGTCTGGCAGTCGACGCACACCTCGCGGTCGCGCGTCCGGAACCCGGCGCCGGTCCCCATCGCCCCGACCGAGCCGATCAGGCCGGAGAGGGGGCACACGTACCGGCAGAAGGTGCGGCGCTCGAAGACCAGGAAGAAGATCAGCGCGGACGAGACGATGCCGAGGACCATCAGGCTGGTGGCCGCCGGGTTCCCCGGTCCCGCGATGTTGAAGAACTCCTCGATCCAGGTGAGGAGGATGAACGAGCCGACCGAGAGGATCAGGCCGTAGCGGGCGAGCGGCTCGGGGAACTTGCGGCCCAGGCCGAGGGTCTTCTGGGTCCGCTGCCAGAAGGTCCGGCGCTGGATCCACTCGGCGAAGCCACCGAAGGGGCACATGGCGCACCAGGCCCGCCCGACCACGGCCATCATCACGAACACCAGGCAGAACCAGATGTACCAGGTGATCGCCGTCCCGAAGTTCAGTCCGGGGACGACCGTCCCCAGGAGCCCGAGCATGATGACCAGCCAGAAGATCAGCTGGTTCGGGAGGATCAGGAGGAACTGCAGCTTCCGGTCCCGGAGCAGCCGGGCCACCCGGGGATGCCGGGCCAGGTCCCAGCTCCGATCCGGATCGGTGGCCGAGAAGCGCTCCTCCATCCCGTCGCGCCGGGGCGGGCGGAAGTGGACGGCGACGGGGACCGGGTCGGGAAGGCCCGGGGGCTCGTCGGCGGCCGGTGGTCCTTCGGGTGGCGCCAGGATCGTCATGCTCGTCTCCTCCTGCGGCTCTCGCTCATAGTGACTCACTACACGTTTACTAAGATAGTAAAAGTTTCTCTTCACAACGTCAAGTCCTCGGATATACTTTGTGTTGTGAACATGACATTGTCGAAGCGGGGCGACTACGTGGTCCGGTCGGCGTTGGCCCTGGCCCGGGCCTGGCCGGGCGGGGAGCCGCGCAAGATCCGCGAGGTCGTCGCCGAGATGGGCGTGCCCCAGACCTTCGCCTCGCAGATCCTGGCCGACCTGGTGAAGGCGGGTCTGGCCACGTCCAAGGCGGGCAAGGACGGCGGGTACCGCCTGTCCCGACCCCCCGAGGAGATCCCGCTGGTGGAAGTGGTGGAGGCCGGTGAGGGCCCCCTACGGGCGGAGCGGTGCGCACTCGGCGACGGACCGTGCCGGTGGGACGACGTCTGCCCGCTGCACGAGACCTGGCGGGCGGCGACCGATGCCCTGCGGGGCGTCCTCGGGGAGACCAGCCTCGCCGACCTGGCCAACCGCGACATCGACATCGAGCTTGGCCGGGCCGGGCCCGTGCCGGACTCCCACCGTCACGGGCGCTCGAGCGTCCCGGTGGAGGACTGGGTCTACGTCGAGGCGGCGATCGAGTCCATTGCCGACTGCCTGCAGCACGAGGACCGCATGGGGCGTTCGATCGAGGAGGCCTACCAGGAGGCCGACGCGCTGCGGGCCGGCCTGGACGCGGGAGGCCCCCCGTGGTCCCCCGTGCAGGTGCAGGCCACCTGCATCACCCGGGTGGCGTCGGCCCCCGGGTCGGATGGCGCCACGGGTGACGACGCATCGGACGGGGACGCCAGGGGAACGGTGGCCTACACGCTCTCGTGGGAGGGGGTCGGACCCGGCGGCACCACGTCGCACGCCGACGTGGTGCTCCGGGCGACCCCCGTCGACCCGCAACGGACCGAGGTCAAGCTGAGCGGGCGCCTCCGCCCGCCGGAGCGATCCGGAGAAGCAGGCCCCGACGACCAGACGACCGCCCACCTGACCCAGGTGGTCGTCCGCTCGCTGCTCCGCCGGATGGCCCGCGACCTCGAGAGCCCGATGTCCCGGGCGGTGGGCGCCGGGGACCGTCCGCCTCCGGGCGGCCGGCGGTCCGGGCGGCGCCCGGCCGCCTCGCGCCGTCCATAGGCCGCCCCGGCCGGCTCCGGTCCCTCCCCTAAGCTCGCCGGCCATGGAACCCGGCTCCCGACCCTCCCACCGGCGACGACGGGACACCGGTCGACCGCGCACCTCCAGGGTCTCCGCTGCGATGCTCGCATCGGCGCTGCTGGCGGCAGCGCTCCTCACCGCCTGCGGGAGTTCGCCCTCGGCCGCGGGGACCGGCGCGCACCGCACCACCTCGTCTTCGAGGGGGGCCGGGGGTCCGACGGCCACGACAGGACGTCCCGCTCCGGCGACCACCACCACCGTCCCCGCCACCACGACCACCACCGACCAGCCCGGGTGGACCCCGGTCAGCACCGCGGGCGGTTCCGTCGCCGTCGACGAGCAAACCTTCACCGAAGCGGACGGGCACGTGGTGACCGTCTACCGGTTCCGCGCCGGCAAGGTCCACTACAACCTGCACGTCGGCAGCACCGACCCGCCGACGGGGACGGCCGCCATCGGGCCCGACAACGGGGCCGCCATCGGGCCCGCCGAAGCCCCGATCCTCGTGGCGGCGTTCAACGGTGGGTTCGAGTCGTCGACTGGCGCCGGTGGGTTCGAAGTGGCCGGCACCACGCTGGTCCCGCTGGTCACCGGTGACGCCAGCCTGGTGATCGACACCAACGGCGCGGCACACGTGGGCGTCTGGGGACAGGGCCTCCCTCTCGCCGGCGAGCCGGTGGCCAGCGTCCGCCAGAACCTGGCCCCGCTGGTGGTCGGCGGGGTGGCGAGCCCGCAGATCGCCGACATCGCGGCCTGGGGAGCGACGCTCGGCGGTGGGAGCGTGGTGGCACGGAGCGCCCTCGGAGAGGACGCCGCCGGCGACCTCCTCTATGCCGCGTCGATGCAGGCGGTCCCGTCCGACCTGGCCAACGCCTTGATCGACTGCGGCGTCGTCGACGCCATGCAGCTCGACATCAATCCCGAGTGGGTGCAGCTGGCGTTCGCCGCGGTGCCCGGCGGGCCGCTGTCCGCCGGGGTCCCCGGGCAGAACCGGCCGGCCGACCAGTACCAGTCGGGGTGGACCCGTGACTTCGTGACGGTTCTGGCCGGCGGGCCCGCACCGGCCACGAAGGGGTAGGGCCCCCGGGCGATCGGGCGCCAGGCGCTCCGGAGGACGCTCAACAGGTCGACGAGTACTGCGGCACGCCGGGGCCGGACTGGGGGTCGTCGACCACCCCGGTCCCCCCCTGCAGCACGGCCCCCAGGTGCACCACGTACCACTCGCCTCTCCACGAGATCATCGACGCGATCCCGAAGGAGGCGGTCTGTCCGTCGAGCGAGTAGACCATCCTCGTGTTGGGGAGCTCGAAGTAGCCGACGCCGTTCGAGCAGACGCCGGGCGGCACCCAGTGGGCGAACGAGGCGTCCGCCTCGACCCCGACGAGCCGGGCGGCGGAGGGTGTGGGCCCCAGCAGCGCGTGGGCGGCGGCGATGTCGAGCCCGAACTGCGCCACCAGGCGGTCGGTGAAGTCCGCCTGGGGATCGGGGATGGCCTTGACCTGGACGTAGGCGGCCTCGGGGAAGAACGCCGGCATCGCCGCCTGGACGTTGTCGGTGACGATCCCGTTCCAGAGCGCTGCCGTGACGGCCGTGAACGAGGCGCTGGTGGTCGTCGGGAACGCACCGGTCTGGGGAAGCGAGCCGGGGCCGGTGGTCGTGGTGGTGCTCGGTGGCACGGTGGTGGTGCTCGTCGGCACGGTGGTGGAGGTGGTGCTCGGCGCCACGGTGGTGGACGGTGCCGAACGCGAACGGTCCACCGCCCCGCTGCCTGCTCCTCCCGTCGACAGCGCGGTCACCGCCAGGGCCACGACGACCATCCCGACCAGAGCCGCCACCGCACGCCGCCGCCGGAACTGCCGGCGCCGCCGGCGCCGGTCGGCCTCGCTCAGGTGCGGCCGGGCCGGTCGCGGTTGGCGGTTCTGCACGTCCATCGTCGTGACGATGGTACCGCCAGGGCCGGCCACCGACCCGATGCGGGCACCGGCGGCAACACCACGATCGACCGCGGGATCGGGACATATTCCGGGGCGCGCCGGAAGAACCAGAGTTCTACCGGCGGCGCACCACGCACGAGTGGCGGGACTCTAACGGTGGTGCGCTCGTCACCGTGTCCGTGGCGGGATGGACACGGTGCGTGCCAGTCACAGTAGCCCCTCCTCCATCGACCTGTCACATCGGGTGACAAAGGCTTCTCCGCACCGGGGGCCACCGTCCCTCCCGGTCGGTCCTTCGGGGGCGTGCGCTAACCTGAGCTGCGCCTCCCGACCGTCCCGGACCTGCCCGGTGCCGCACGGAGGCTCCCAGGCGCAGACCACGGACCAGGCTCCCGTGACGGGTCCCCCGCGTGTCGTGGCGGCGCCCACACGTCCCGGAACCACCCCACCTCCTCGACCTCCCGAACCACGACAAGGAGCCCGCATGAGCCCAGACCAGCACCGGCCCGATTTCAAGGTCGCAGACCTGTCGCTCGCCGAGTTCGGCCGCAAGGAGATCGGGCTCGCCGAGCACGAGATGCCCGGCCTGATGGCCATGCGCGCCGAGTTCGCGGAGGCGCAGCCGTTGCGGGGAGCCCGCATCACCGGCTCGCTCCACATGACGGTGCAGACCGCGGTGCTGATCGAGACCCTCACCGCGCTCGGCGCCGAGGTGCGCTGGGCCAGCTGCAACATCTTCTCGACCCAGGACCACGCCGCCGCCGCGGTCGCCGTCGGGCCCGACGGCACCGTGGACGATCCCCGAGGGGTGCCGGTGTTCGCCTGGAAGGGCGAGTCGCTCGCGGAGTACTGGTGGTGCACCGAGCAGGCGCTGCTCTGGCCGGGGGACGGCCCGACCATGATCCTCGACGACGGCGGCGACGCCACCCTGCTCGTGCACAAGGGGGTCGAGTTCGAGAAGGCGGGCGCCGTCCCGGACCCGTCCACCGCGGACACCGAGGAGTTCGGCGTGGTGCTCGGCGTCCTCGCCCGGTCCCTGGCCGAGGACGGGGGGCGGTGGACCTCGATCGCCAACGGGATCAAGGGGGTGTCCGAGGAGACCACCACCGGCGTGCACCGCCTCATCGAGATGGAGCGCAACGGCGAGCTCCTCTTCGCCGCCATCAACGTGAACGATGCGGTGACCAAGTCCAAGTTCGACAACAAGTACGGGTGCCGCCACTCGTTGATCGACGGCATCAACCGGGCCACCGACGTGCTCATCGGCGGCAAGGTGGCCGTCGTCTGCGGCTACGGAGACGTGGGCAAGGGATGTGCGGAGTCGCTCCGCGGCCAGGGAGCCCGGGTGGTGGTGACCGAGATCGACCCGATCTGCGCGCTCCAGGCCGCCATGGACGGGTACCAGGTCGCCACCCTCGAGGACTTCGTGGGGTCGGCAGACATCTTCGTCACCACCACCGGCAACAAGGACGTGATCACCGCCTCCCATATGGCGGCGATGAAGCATCAGGCCATCGTCGGGAACATCGGCCACTTCGACAACGAGATCGACATGGCGGGCCTGGCGGCCACCGCCGGCATCGAACGGGTCAACATCAAGCCCCAGGTCGACAAGTGGGTCTTCCCCGACGGCCATGCCGTCATCATCCTGTCCGAGGGCCGGCTCCTCAACCTGGGCAACGCCACCGGCCACCCGAGCTTCGTCATGTCGAACTCGTTCACCAACCAGACCATGGCCCAGATCGAGCTCTTCACCCGGGCCGGCGAGTACGAGAACAAGGTCTACGTCCTCCCCAAGCATCTGGACGAGAAGGTGGCGAGGCTGCACCTCGACGCGCTCGGGGTCCGGCTCACCACCCTGTCGCCCGAGCAGGCGGCGTATCTCGGCATCCCGGTGGAGGGTCCGTACAAGCCGGACACCTACCGCTACTGACCGGCCGGCGGCACCCGGGCCGGCGAACGCCCGGGAACGGGGATCCCGCCCGGGCTCAGCAGTAGGGCGGGGGAACACCCACCGACACGGCCTTGAGCGCCGACTGCATCGGCGCGGCGTCGATCCGGACCCCCACGCCGGCGAACGGTGCGCCGAGCGAGGCGATGAGCAGGATGGCCGCCAGGATGATGGCGGTCGCCCCGCTCAACAGCCAGAACTGCGCCCACGGCCGTTCGACGAAGGTGACCGCGGTCACCCCGAGGAGGGCGACGACCGCACCGCCGATGACCACGACCCACAGCAGCCAGGGGAGCTGGGACCGGGCCGCCCTGATCCGTGCGTCGCGCGCGTTGGTCAGGCTCGAGAGCTGCTGCAACGTGGCGTCGGCGATGCCGGTGCCCGCCGTCGACGCCTGCCCGGGCTCCGGCAGGGCGCTGTAGAGCTGCTCGAGCGCCTTGTCGTCGTCCGGAGGGAGGGTTCCGGCGCGCATGGCCGGGAACTCGCTGGTGACCACGGTGTCGGCGTAACAGGCCAGGGCCCGTTGCACCCGCTGGTCGGCGGGTGGGGGAAGGAGGTGGGCGAGGTTGCCCAGCGAGACGACGGTGTCGGCCTCGGAGACCACCTGGTTCCGGGCGCTCTGGAACGACTGCAACGACGTGGCCAGCACGAACGCCAAGAGCAGCGCATAGGTCGCGGTGATCGCCCGGAGCGCGGGTGACCCTCCCTCGTTGGTCAGCAGGTGGGTGCGCCCCCGGAACAACCGCCGGACGCCGGTCGTCAGCACCGCCCCCACCAACAACGAACCGGCCACGACCTCGATCAGGACCAGTGCCAGCTGCATAGGGTGATGACGCTAGCAACCGCCCCGCGTCGGCCGACGGACCACCCGGTGCCCGACAGACCGCCCCGGGGTCGCGGGACACTGTGTGCATGCGGATCACGCTGTGGGTCCGACCCCGCTCCGGGCGGAGCGCCGTCGGCGGGGACCGTGCCGGTGCGCTCGTCGTGCGGGTGCGGGCGGCGCCGGAGCACGGTGCGGCGACCGACGAGGCGCTGGCCGTCCTGGCCGGAGCCTTGGGCGTGCGCAGGGGTGCCGTCAGGCTGGTCTCGGGTCACACCAGCAGGATCAAGCAGGTCGAGGTCGGAGGCGACCCGTCTGTGCTCGTCCCCCGGGTCGCCGCGCTCCGGGCCGCGGCGCCCGGATCGCGGGACCGCGGGCCGCAGGGCTGAGCGCCGTCCCCCCCGCCGGGCGACGACGGCTCCGCGATCCGGACATCCGGCTGCCCCGTTGCTCCGAAGAACGCCCGTGGCCGGTGGACGCCGCGGTGGGAACACCGTGTTGGGCGCGGGCTGCTCGGTAGACGACCGGCACGGGCGACCCGCGGAACGGTCCGCAGTCCGTGCCCAGACCAGAAAGGCAGCAACCCCTGATGCCCACCCACACGCTTCGACGCTTCCGCACGGGAGCGGTCGCGGTTGCGCTGTGCTCGATGTCGCTGTTGGCCTTCGGAGGTGCGGGTTCCGCACCTGCGCAGGCCGCCACCGTCGTGCACGCCCACGCCGTCCAGGACCCGGCCCCCAACGGAAACAACGGGACGACCATCGACCCGCTCCAGTACAACTGCGGCAACGACGCGCCGAGCTGCGGGCAGCTCGGTGAGTCCTACGGGTACTACAACGGGACCAACGTCGACCTGCTCTACAGCGAGAACTACTACTGCGATCCCGCGGTCCAGTCGTATGCCACCACCGGTTGCGAGGCCGGGGCGCCGCCTTCGTCCGCCGACCCGACCGGGGTCTCCGCCGACGGCACCTCCCTGGGCAACACCACCCACGGGGACACCCTCTACATCCCGGTGCCCCTGTTCTCCAACCCGCCGCCGACCCAGTGCGTGGCCACCGCCACCTGCATCGACCACCCGCCGACCATCGACCTGTCGAGGATCGCCGGAGCGCTGCCGGGGAACCCGGCGCCGGCCAGCCTGCGCAACGTCCCCATCCCTGCCCACGACCACGTGGTGGGAACCCGGAACGGCGGGCTACCGGAGTGGTGGAACGTCGAGGTCGTGGCCACCACCAGCCCGTCGACCTTCGCCACGCTCACCAGCGTGAGCGCCATCGCCGCCGCCGAGCAGGCCGGCACGGTGGCCGAGGTGCCGACCAACGCCTACCTGTTCTTCCAGGTGCTCCCCGGTACCGTGCCGGCAGCGCAGGCAGCCAACCTGGCCGCCACCGCTCCGCCGGGGCCGCCGGTCGCCGCGCCGGCCGCCGCGCCTCCCGCCTCCCAGGTGGAGCCCGGTACCACGTTCGACAACCTGAAGAACGACTGCTCGGCCACCGCCCCGAACTGCCAGAACATCGGCATCAGCCACGACTGGGTCGACGGGCAGAACGTCGACGCGCTCTACACCGAGCCGTTCTTCTGCGACACCCATGTGACGTCGGGCGCCTCGACCGGCTGCGAGGCGGGGGCCCCTCCGACCACGGTGCCGCCGGGAGTCTCCGACCCGACGCCGCCGTCGACCACGACCACCAACAGCCAGATCGACCCGCTCTACATCCCGGTGCCGATCTACAGCTCGCCGGCCGTGCCGTACACCCAGTGCCCCACCGTGGTAACCTGCATCGACCATCCTGCCACCATCGACCTGTCGAGGCTCGCCTCGGCGCTCGGCGCGCCGGCGTCGGCCCTGACCAACGTGCCGCTGCCCAGCCACGACCACCTGCTCACCACCCGCAACGGTGACCAGCCGGAGTGGTGGAACGTGATCGTGATCCCGGTGACCACGCCCCAGGGGCTGGCCTCGGTGGAGAACCTCAAGAGCTACAGCGCGGTCAAGTCCCTCGAGGGCGTGGCCGGCAGCGGCATCGGCGGCGAGGTGCCGACCAACGCCTACCTGTGGTTCCAGACCCTCCCGGGAGCAGGTCCGGCCTCGCCGGGCCCGGTGCAGAGCGACTGCATGACGCACCTGCCCTCCGGATCGGTGGTCGGCGGTGCCGCCCTCGGTGACGGGACCGGCTACGTGCTGACCGACGCCAAGGGTGACGTCTCCGTGTTCGGAGCCGCCACATGCTACGGGTCCCTCACCGGGGTGCCGCTGAACGCACCCATCGTGGGGATCGCCACCGACAAGACGACCGGCGGGTACTGGCTGGTCGCCTCCGACGGCGGCGTGTTCGCCTTCAACGCTCCCTTCGAGGGGTCGGCCGGCGGGCTCAAGCTGAACCGGCCGGTGGTCGGGATGACGTCGACCCTCAACGGCAACGGCTACTGGCTGGTGGCCTCCGACGGCGGGGTGTTCTCCTACGGGAGTGCCCGCTTCCAGGGATCGACCGGGAACCTCACCCTCAACAAGCCGGTGGTCGGCATGGGTCTCGACCGATCCACCGGCGGGTACTGGCTGGTCGCCGCCGACGGTGGGGTGTTCTCCTACAACGCCCCGTTCTACGGGTCGACCGGCAACCTGACCCTCAACAAGCCGGTGGTCGGCATCGCCCCCGTCTCCGACGGCAGCGGGTACCGCCTGATCGCCTCCGACGGCGGGGTGTTCTCCTACAACGCCCCGTTCTACGGGTCGACCGGCAACCTCACCCTCAACAAGCCGGTGGTCGGAGGGATGAACAACAACTCGTACGACGGGTACTGGATGGTGGCCTCCGACGGCGGGGTGTTCACTTTCAGCCCGCCGGGCGAGGGCATGGCGTTCTTCGGCTCCGCCGCATGACCCGTGGCACGGGGGACGGCCACGCCGTTGCCGTCCCCCGTGCCCGACGGTCCGGAACGCGCACCGGGGGGCGGGGCTTCGTGCCCCGCCCCCCGGCCGTGTCCCACCACTGCTCCGGCCCGGTCCGGGGATGCTCCGGGCGGCGGGGCCGCCCTCACCCTCCCGCCTCGGACCGCTCGGCCAGGGCCAACCACGCCTCCTCTGCCGCGTCCAGCTCGGCCTGCGCCTCGGCCAGCTCCGTCCCGATCCGGCCCATCTCCTCGTACCCGGCGGCGTCGGTCAGACGATCGACGATCGCGTCCCGCCTCCGCTGGGCCCGTGCCATCCGCTGGTCCGCCTCCCGGAGCAGCCGACCGATCCGGGGCGCACCGGCGGACGGGACCCCCCGGCGTGCGGGGGCGACGGGCGGCACCTCCCCGCCGGACGTCTCCTTGCCTTCCCGCGCGGCCACTCCGGCGCCGGGCGCTCCCGCCGGGTGCGCCGGGCTCCCCTCCAGCCGGGACATCCAGCCGGCGACCCCTCCCGGCACCGGGGCCACCGCCCCACCCTCGCCGACCGCGACGAGGCGCTCGGTGGTCCGCTCGAGGAAGGTGCGGTCGTGGCTGACCACCACCAGGGAGCCCGGCCAGTCCTCCAGGAACTCCTCCAGGATGCGGAGCGTGTCGAGGTCGAGGTCGTTGGTGGGCTCGTCGAGGAGCAGGACGTTGGGTCGGGCCGCGATCACCAGCAGCAGCTGGAGGCGCCGGCGCTCCCCGCCGGAGAGGGTGGCGACCCTGGCGAACGGGAGGTCCCCGCCGAACCAGAACCGCTTCATGAGGGCGACGTCGGCCAGCGAGCCGGGCGCCCGGTGCGGGCCGGCCACCAGTTCCTGGACCCGCGCCTGCGGGTCGAGCTCGATCCCCTGCTGGTCGTAGTAGCCAACCACCACCGTCGGCCCCACCTCGACGGTCCCGGTGGTGGGGAGGCGCCGGCCGGCTACGAGGTCCAACAGGGTCGACTTGCCGGTCCCGTTGCCTCCGACCAGCCCGAGCCGCTCCCGCCGCCCGATCGAGAGGTCGACGCCGCTCAGGACGGGGGGCCCGTCCCCGAAGCGGAACCCGACCCCCCGGCACTCGATCACCTTGGCGCCGAGGCGGGGCATGTCCGCCACCAGTTCCAGCTCGCCCTCCCGGGCAGGTCCTTCCGGGCGGGACGCCAGGAGCCGCTTGGCCGCCTCGACGCGGGCCTGCGGCTTGCGCGAGCGCGCCGGGGCGCCGCGCCGCAGCCAGGCCAGCTCCCGACGGGCCAGGTTCTGGCGGGTCGACTCGGCCACCGCTGCCCGCTCCTCCCGGTCCGCCCTGGCTTCCAGGTAGGACTGGTACCCGCCCTCGTGGGCGACGGGCCTGCCGCGGTCGAGCTCGAGCATCCGGGTGGTGACCCGGTCGAGCAGGTACCGGTCGTGGGTCACCAGGACCACCCCGCCGGGGAACGAACGGATGCGCTGCTCGAGCCATGCCACCGCACCCAGGTCGAGGTGGTTGGTGGGCTCGTCGAGCACCAGCAGCTCGGCCGGACGGGCCAGGACGCGGGCGAGGGCCACCCGCTTCGCCTGCCCACCGGAGAGGGCGGCCACCTCGGTGCCGGAGGAGGCGGCCATGCCCAGCCGGTCGAGTGCCGCCTCCGCCTCCCACCCCGGCCCGACCGCCTCGCCCGCCGTCCCGGGCGGCAGGCTCGGAACCTGATCGAGGAAGCCGACCCGCGCACCCCTTCCGCGGAGCACCCGGCCCTCGTCGGGATCGTCGACGCCGGCGACGATGCGCAGCAGGGTCGTCTTCCCGGTGCCGTTGATCCCCACCACGCCGATCCGGTCCCCGTCGGACACCGTCATCGAGAGGCCCTCGAACAGCACCCGGTCAGCGTGGCGGACCGCCACACCCTGCAGATCGACGAGCACGCTCACGGGACCGCCAGGGTACCGGGCCGCTCCGTGTCCCGGGCCGCTCCGTGTCCCGCCGCAGCCCGGGCGGACCGTGCGTCAGCGGTGCCCACCGAAGATGGCCGGCCCGTCGACCGGAAAGCCGGGACCGGCCTCCGCTCGCAGGTTGCCCGCGTCGAGCTCCCCGCCGCAGTGGCCGCACACGATCCGTGGCCCGGCGTCGTGGCCGCACGCCCGGTGGACGATCCGGATCGGCGCACCCTCCCCCTTGTCGAGCCAACGGTCGCCCCAGGCACTGAGGGCCAACAGGACGTGGGCCAGGTCCTCCCCCATGGTCGTCAGCCGGTACTCGGGGCGCCCGGGATGGTCCGGGTGCTCGACGCGTGCGAACACGCCGTCCGCCACGAGCCGCTTGAGGCGATCGGAGACGACCGTCTTCTGGGCCCCGCTGTGCGCGACGAACTCCGAGAACCGCGTCCGTCCGTAGAAGGCGTCCCGGATGAGCATCAGGCTCCAGCCATCGCCGATCACGCTCAGGGCGCGCGCCACCGAACAGGGTTGCCCGCCGATCTCCTCCAGCTTCATGTTGACGAAGCTACCCGTTGGGAGTAGTGATTAGCTACCGAATGGCGGCGAGAGCGGAGGAGGCCGGCCCCATGGCGATCGGAGCGGACGGCGAGTGGGCTGAGGGCGTCCCGAGGACGTTCGGGTCCGGGCCCAGTGACCCGATCCGCCTGGCGGACGAGCCGGGAACCTGGGTCGAGGTCGAGGTCGCCGCCCCGACCGACCGGGTGTGGGCGATCGCGACCGACATCGAGCTGCCGGCGCGCTTCTCCGACGAGTTCCTCGGTGCGAGGTGGACCGGGGACGGACCTGGCGTCGGGGCGTCGTTCGTGGGCCGCAACCGGCACCCGGCCATGGGCGAGTGGGAGGTGGAGTCGTTCGTCGACGGCTACGCAGTGAACCGGACGTTCGGCTGGGCCACGGTCGACCGGGTGAACCCGGGTTCGAGGTGGCGCTTCGACCTCGAACCGGCGGTCGGTGCGACCGTCCTCCGGTTCTCGATGTCCCTGGGTCCGGGCCCCTCGGGGATCTCGATCGCGATCGCGTCGATGCCGGAGAAGGAGCCGAGGATCCTGCGGCACCGGATCCTCGAGCACCACGCCAACATGGTACGGACGGTCGAGGGGATCAGGACGGTCGCCGAGGCCGCGCCGTGACGCTCGGGATCGGGATCACCGCCTCCCCGGCGATGCCCTGGATGCTCGACTACGTCATCGAGGCCGATCGCCTCGGCGCGTCCTCGGTGTGGCTACCGGAATTCTGGGCGTACGACGCTCTGACCCCCTTGGGGGCCCTCGCCCGGGCCACCGGCACCATCAGGCTCGGCACGGCGATCGTCCAGCTCGGGACCCGGACACCCACCATGCTGGCCATGTCGGCGATGACCCTGCAGGAGCTCTCGGGCGGGCGGTTCGTGCTCGGCATCGGGACCAGCGGCCCCCAGGTGATGGAGGGCTGGCACGGCGTGGGCTTCTCCCGGCCGGTCACCCGGACCCGGGAGACGATCGAGATCGTCCGGATGGTCACCCGGGGCGAGCGTGTGGAGTACCACGGTGAGGTCTACCGACTCCCGATGGCCGGCGGGGAGGGGGTGGCGTTGCGGAGCGCGGCGCGACCGGTCGAGGTGCCGATCTACGTCGCCTCCCTCGGTCCGGCGAACCTGCGCCTCACCGGTTCCCACGCGGACGGATGGATCGGCAACTCCTTCCTCTGCGAGAGCGCGGGCGTGTTCTTGGACGAGATCGCCGCCGGGGCACAGTCCGTGGGCCGCTCGATCGGGGAACTCGAACTGACGGTCGCCGTCAGCTGCGAGTTCACCGACGACGTGGAGGAGGCCGGTCGACGGCACGCGGAGGGATACGCGTTCACCTTCGGTGCGATGGGCTCGGAGGCGACGAACTTCTACAACCGCGCCTTCGAGCGCCAGGGGTTCGGCGCCGCGGTGGCCGAGGTGCAACGCCTCTGGCTGGCCGGCGACCGCGCCGCCGCCCGTCGCGCCGTGCCCACCGAGATCGGCCTGCGGACGAACCTGATCGGCCCCGAGGACGAGGTGCGGCGGCGCCTGCGCGAGTACCGGGACTGCGGGATCGACACCTTGCGCGTCAATCCGATGGGCGGGACCCTCGACGAACAGGTCAGCGGACTCGGACGCCTCCTCGACGTGGCCCGCCAGGTCGACGCCGAACCGGAGCGCCGGGGGGCGCCTCGTGGCCCCGGTCTGGAATGACCGGTGCCGACCGACCGGGCAGGCACCACGGTCCCCGGGGCGACCCGAAGGGGGTGGACGTCGGGAGGCCCGGTTCGCCGGGGGGGGCCTCCGGCCAACTACCGTTGTCCCATGCCCGGCGACACCACTGCTGCACCCGTCCGCACCTCCGTCCCGATGCCCACGGTCTCCCGGGCGGCCCCCGCCCGGCTGGCCCGCGACGACCTGGACCCCGCCGAAGCGCGGGCCCGTCTCCGGCGGGCGGAGACCGCCCTCCTCGACGAGCGTCGCCTCCTCACCGTCGGGGAGCTGACCGGGCTGGCCGAGCTGCCCGACGCCTGGGTCACCTCGCTGGCCGCCCTCGCCCACCAGGTGCGCCTGACCTGGTGCGGACCCGAGGTCGAAGTCGAGGGGATCCTCTCCGCCAAGACGGGCGGGTGCCCGGAGGACTGCCACTTCTGCTCCCAGTCCTCGCGCTTCGACACCCCGGTGAAGGCGACCCCCTTCCTCGACACGGACGAGGTGCTCCAGGCAGCCGAGGAGACCAAGTCCCTCGGCGCTTCGGAGTTCTGCATCGTGCTCGCCATCCGCGGCCCGGACGAGCGCACCCTGGCACGCATCCTCGAGCTGGTCCCGCTCGTGCGCGACCGGACCGGGCTCAACGTGGCGGTCAGCGCCGGTCTGCTGGCCGAGGACCAGGCCCGGCGGCTGGCAGACGGCGGTGTCCACCGCTACAACCACAACCTCGAGACCGCCGAGAGCTTCTTCCCCCACGTCGTCACCAGCCACCGGTGGGAGGAACGGGTCGAGACCTGCCGGCTGGTCCGCCGTGCCGGCATGGAGCTCTGCTGCGGCGCCCTCGTCGGCATGGGGGAGACCGACGCCCAGCGGGTGGAGCTGATCGGTCAGCTCCAGAGCCTGGACCCGACCGAGGTCCCCCTCAACTTCCTCAACCCGCGTCCGGGGACCCCGCTTGGCGGTCAGCAACCGGTACCGGCGTGGGAGGCGATCCGCTGGATCGCGCTGTTCCGCCTGGGGCTCCCCGGGGTGATCCTGCGGTACGCGGGCGGGCGGGAGGTCACCTTGCACGAGCTGCAGGCCATGGGGATGACCGCGGGGATCAACGCACTGATCGTGGGCAACTACCTCACCACGCTCGGGCGGTCGGCCGACGAGGACCTGCAGATGCTCTCCGATCTGCGGATGCCCGTGGGCGCGTTGACCGGCGTGCTCTAGCCCGATGCCCGGAACCGCCACGTCGTACTGCACCGGCTGCGGGGCCCCCACGGACCGTTGCCCCGGGTGCTCCCGCCGCCTCGACCCGCCCCGGTTCTGCGAGCGATGCGGGCGTCGTCTCACCGTGGCGGTCTCTCCCGGGGGCTTCCGGGCACGGTGCCGGGACCACGGGGACGTGACCGGATCCACCATCGGGAATCGGCCTCCGGGCACGGGTAGCGGGGCGCGGTCGTGAGCGCCGCGGGTACGGGGACGGACCCCGGCGGGCGGCAGGAGGATGGGGCCGGAGTCTCGGGCGAGCGGGACGCCGCCGGCCACGCCGAGCGGGACGCCGCCGGCCACGCCGAGCGGGACGCCGCCGGCAACGCCGAGCGGGACGCCGCCCTCCGGCGGGCGCTCGCCCTGGTCCCGGCCCCCGAGCTGCGGGAGGCGATGGTGCGCGCGGCGTCGCCCGACTTCCAGCCCACCCGGCCGGTGCAGCACGCGCTCCGCGCCCTCCACCGGCACCGTGATCCGGTTGCCTACCTCGGCCGGCCGCAGTACCGGCCGGCCGTGCCCTACCTGGTGGCCGCCGTGTCGGAGTCGTGCCTCTCCCGGGTCATCTACCTCCTCGGCGAGCACGCGGAGAACCCGGACCGGGACCAGCTGGCCGCAGCGCTGGACGAGGCCCGCGCCGAGTACCCCGACCCGACGATCGCGGTGATGCTGGCCGGGGTGGCCGCCGACGACATGCCGGCATCGGACCTCTGTTTCGAGCTCCTCACCACCGACGGGCGGTACGGGCTGGCGTCCGGCGAGGAGCAGCCGGGCTGACCACCGCCGCCCGGGCGGTCTTCAGCCTCCCGGTGGCACCTGGTTCAGGTCCGGTCCGGAGGCGTCCTGGAACCACCGGCCGGTGGGCGACCATCCCGAGGCCCACCCGCCGACTCCCGTGAGGGCCGCCGCCAGGGTGCGAGGTCGGCCCGGCGGCGTCCCGTCGAGCAGGTCGTTCCAGAACACGGCCCAACCGCCGGCGAGGGACCGTCCGACCCCTGGCGCCGTGGCCAGGCGGGCCAGCGCGGCCAGGGCGACCGGCCGTCCCACCAGCGCTCCCTGGGCGGCCGCGGCGATCTGCTGGTACGGGAGGTAGGTTGCCGCCAGCGCGGCCCGGTACCGCGCGGCGGCATGTCCCGGTGCGTCCACGATGGCCTCGGCGGCGGCCACCCCGCTCCCCATGGCCTGGGCGATCCCCTCCCCCTGCAACGGGTTCACCAGTCCGGCCGCGTCACCGACCAGCAGGGTCCGGCCGGACGCCGCCGTGGTCCCGACCATGCCCATCTTGAGCCACCCGCCGAGCCGGCGACCGGGCTGGGCGGCCGCCCGGTCGAGCAGGCCGAGGGCCCGCAGGCGGTCGAGGAACGCCGGCAGCAGCCGCGCCACCTCGGACCCCCGCTCCCTCCCGGATCGGACGGCGATCCCGAGCCCCACGTTGGCACCCCCGTCGGCGGTGGGGAAGATCCAGCCGTAGCCCGGGAACGCGTGCCAACGGCGGGTCTCCCAGGCCACGATGGTCGGGAGCTCCACCGGTTGGTCCACGTAGGTCCGGAGCGCGAACCCCCACAACACCCTGGCCGGGTCGACCAGCCCGGTCTGCGCCGCCACGGTGCTGGTGGCGCCGTCGGCACCGATCACGAAGTCGGCCCGCACCGCCGTCCCGTCGCTGACCTCGAACCCGTCCGGTCGGGCGCCCGGCCCGAGCGGCCGCCCGACCCGTCCGGTGAGCGGAATCGCCCCGGCCTCCAGGGCTGCCCGGTGCAGGCGTTCATCGAGCTCGCTCCGGGGCAGCGACCTCCCGTGGTCCGGGTAAGTGAGGCCCGGTGCCGAGGGGAGGCGGACCCGGTTGCCGGTGGGACCGACCACCAGCATGTCCCCCACCGCGGGGCCGTCCTCCAGGCCGATCCCGGAGCGGGACAGCAGGGCGATCCCCCGTGGTCCGACCAGGTCCCCGCACGCCTTGTCGCGCGGGAAGCGTGCCCTGTCCACCAGTGCCACCCGAGCCCCCCGGCGAGCGAGGGTGAGGGCGGCCAGTGCCCCTGCGGGACCCGACCCGACGACCAGCACATCGAACCGCGCTGCGCCCACGCTCCCCCCGGACGTCCGGGCCTCTCCGGGATGCCGGAGGGCTATCGTCTGATCATTGCAGCCCGGGGGAGGTCGGATGCGCCGACGCGAGGCCACCAGTGAGGAGTGACGCGTCCGGGACGTCCGGTGGGTGCGACGGCGGTGCCGCATCCGCGGGGGAGCGTGACCGGTTCGCCAGGCGCCTGTTCACCCCCCTCCCCCGCCGCTACGACGCGCTGGCCGACCTCCTGTCCCTCGGCCAGGACCGCCGCTGGCGGAGCGCGGCGGTGGCGGCCGTCGCCAGGGCCCGACCCCGGACCGTGCTCGACGTCGCGTGCGGTCCGGCCGGCGTGACCCTCGAGCTGGCCGCCCGCACCGACGCACGCATCGTCGGGGTCGACCTCACCGAGGAGATGCTCCGCCAGGGGGCGGTCAACGTCGGGCGGGCCGGCGTGGGCGACCGCATCGGGCTGGTCCTCGGGCGGGGGCAGCAGCTTCCTTTCGCAGACGCCAGCTTCGACGCCCTCACCTTCACCTACCTCCTGCGCTACGTGGACGATCCGCAGCAGACGCTGACGGAGTTGGCGAGGGTCGTGGCCCCGGGCGGCACCGTGGCCAGCCTCGAGTTCTTCGTCCCCCCGAACCGGTTCTGGCGCTTCTGGTGGTGGGGGTACACCCGGCTGGTGCTCCCGGTGGCCGGCGGGATCACCGGAGGCAGGGCCTGGTTCACGGTGGGATGTTTCCTCGGTCCCAACATCTCGCGACACTACCGGCGCTACCCCCTGCCGTGGACCATCGACGCTTGGCGGCGGGCCGGGTTCGAGCACATCGGGGTCCGCCTGATGAGCCTCGGGGGTGGGCTGGTGCTGTGGGGCACGCGCGCCGGGGGCGGAGGAACGCCGGACGCAACGCACGACCCGCCGGACGTCCCCGGAGGCCGGTAGTGGACGGTGGGGCGGCCCCGCCCACCCAGCCCCGACCCGCGTTCTACGCGGCGGCGCCGGGAAGTCTGCGGGACTGGTGGACCCTCCTGCACCCGCCCTACACCGCATGGCACCTGGCCTACGTGGTCATCGGTGCCTCGCTGGTCCCCCACGTCGACCTGACCCGGATGCTCGCCGCCGTCCTGGCGTTCTTCCTCGCCGTCGGCATCGCCGCCCACGCACTCGACGAGCTGCACGGCCGTCCCCTCCGCACCCGCATCCCTTCGCCGGTCCTGGTGGTGTCGGCAGTCGTCGCCCTGGTCGGGGCGGTCGGGCTCGGAGTGGTCGGAGTCGTCCAGGTCGGCTGGGGTCTCGTCCCGTTCATGGTGGCCGGACCGGTCGTGGTGGTCGCCTACAACCTCGAGCTCCTCGGCGGCGCGCTGCACAACGACGCGACCTTCGCCGGCGCATGGGGCGCGTTCCCCGTGCTCACCGCCGCCGTCGCCCAGGACGGGCGCCTCGCCCCCGCATCGGTGATCGCCGCCGGTGGCGCCTTCGCCCTTTCCCTGGCCCAGCGGCGACTGAGCACCCCGGCCCGGTTGCTCCGTAGGCGGACCGGTCGGGTCGAAGGCTCCCTCACCCTGGCCGACGGCCGGGTCGTCTCCCTCGACCGGGAGGTGCTGCTGGCGCCGATCGAACGGGCACTCGGGGCCATGGCGTGGGCGGTCGTGCTGACCGCCGCCGCCCTGGCCGTGGCGCGGCTGAGCTGACCGCCGCGCGGGCCCGGCGCGGTCGTGCCGACCGCCGCCCTCAACGGCCGCCCGGCTCCATCCGGTGACGGAACCCGGCCACCGTCATCTCGACCACCCGGTCGTGACCCCAACGCAGCATCGGAAGGGCGAACCGGCTGGCGATGCGCATCGGACGCTGCATCATCTCGATCTCCCAAGAGACCTCGGCCCGGGTGCCGGACCTGTCCGGATGGAGCCGGAGCTCGCCGTGTCCCTCGAGGTCGCCGCGGATCAACGCGTCGACACGGCTGGGGCGGTCGCAGCGGACCAGCTCCACTTCGATCCGCATCCGGTACGGGAGCGGAGGCGCCACCACGCCGCGGAGGACCGCACCGTCCACCAGACCTGGGCCGTCGAGCCGGAACTCGTGCAGCCAGAGCCACCACTCCTCGAACCGGTCCACCTCCTCGACGGCCGCCCAGACCACCTCGGGTGGGTCGGGGAAGTGGAACTCCCGGCGGTACCCGATGACCGGGGAGGATGCCATCGGACCACGATAGGCACCGGCACCACGATAGGCACCGGCACCACGATAGGCACCGGCACCACGATAGGCACCGGCACCGCCAGAGGGGCGTCCCGGTCGGGGGCCCGCCGCCGGAGGAGGTGCGACGGCGCTCGGACGGAGCTCAGCCCGCCGGGACCCTCCACCCCCTGCTCTCGGCGATCTCCTTGCACGTCGGGCAGACCCCGTACCGCTTCGGGTCGCGACCGGGCACCCAGACCTTGCCGCACAGGGCCCTGACGGCCGTGCCGTTCACCATCCCCTCCACCACCGAGGGGCCGGCCGACACGAAGTCCCCCTCGTCCGATCGGAACCCCTCGAGGACGATGTGGGCCATCCGGTCGTGGTCCCCGTCGAGTTGGGGGTCGGACAGGCGGGGGGCGACGGTCGTTCCGGACTCGGTCATCCCCCCAGGATCGCGCGTCGCCGGGCCGGCGCCAACCCGCGGCCGGGCCGGCGCCAACCCGCGGCCGACCCGGCGCCAACCCGCCGGCGCCCGGCCGCGTGCCGACACCGGACCCCGGCGCACCCCCTACCATCGGGGGGTGCCCGAACGCTCCCTCGTCCTCGCCTCGGGGTCCCCCGCCCGCCTCCGGCTCCTCCGGGACGCGGGCTTCGCTCCGACCGTCGTGGTGAGCGGCGTCCCCGAGGACGACCCGGACGATGCGGGCGCAGGGTCGATGGCCCTGCGCCTCGCGGAGCGCAAGGCCGTCGCCGTGGCCCGACCGGACGGCGACGCGGTGGTCGTCGGATGCGATTCGATCCTCGAGTTCGAGGGCCGGCGTCACGGCAAGCCGTCGAGCGCCGAGGAGGCGCTCCGGTGGCTCCGCGCCATGCGGGGGCGGGAGGGGACCCTCCACACCGGCCACTGTCTGGTCGACGAACGGACCGGGGGGCGGGTCTCGGCGGTGGCCGCCACGGTGGTCCGCTTCGGGGACGCGGACGACGCCGAGCTCGAGGCGTACGTCGCCACCGGCGAGGCGGCGGCGGTGGCCGGGGCGTTCACCCTCGACGGGCGGTCGGCCCCGTTCATCGACGGGATCGTCGGAGACCCGTCCAACGTGATCGGGCTCTCGCTCCCGATGTTCCGCACCCTCCTGCGCCGGCTCGGCATCCCGGTCACAGCGCTGTGGGCACGGTGAGCGGCACCGCTGTGGGCACGGTGAGCGGCACCGTCGGGGGCACGGTGAGCGGCACCGCCCGGGCCCTCTCCATCGGGCCGATCGGCGTCGACCCGCCGGTCGTCCTCGCTCCGATGGCCGGCGTCACCACGGCCGCCTTCCGCCGGCTCTGCCGGGGCTACGGCGCCGGCCTCTACGTGAGCGAGATGGTCACCGCCCGTGCGCTCGTGGAGGGCAACGCCAAGACGCTGCAGATGGTGGCGTTCGACGAGGACGAGCCGGTTCGGAGCGTGCAGCTCTATGGGGTGGACCCGACCGTGACGGGCGTCGCCGTCCGCCGGCTGGTCGATGAGGTCGGCGTGGACCACATCGACCTCAACTTCGGCTGCCCGGCTGCCAAGGTCACCCGCCGGGGCGGCGGCGCGGCCCTGCCGGTCCACCGCACCCTGCTCGCTGCGGTCATCACCGCCGCCGTCGACGCCGCCGGTGCGGTGCCGGTGACCGCCAAGTTCCGCATCGGCGTGGACGCCGAGCACACCACCTTCCTCGACACCGGGCGCATCGCCGAGGCCGCCGGGGCCGCGGCGGTCGCCCTCCACGCGCGGACGGCGGAGCAGCTCTACTCCGGCCACGCCGACTGGCGGGCGATCGCCGCGCTGAAGGAAGCGGTCCGGTCCATCCCGGTGCTCGGCAACGGGGACATCTGGGAGGCCGGCGACGCGCTCGCCATGATGGACGCCACCGGGTGCGACGGGGTGGTGGTCGGACGGGGCTGCCTGGGCCGCCCCTGGCTGTTCGGCGAGCTGGCCGCGGCGTTCGCCGGGCGCCCCCTGCCGGAACCGCCGACCCTCGGCCAGGTCGCCCGCGTGATGCGCACCCACGCCTGCCTCCTGGTCGACGCGTTGGGCGAGGAGAGCGGGATCCGCCAATTCCGCAAGCACACCAGCTGGTACGTCACCGGCTTCCCGGTCGGGCCCGCCGCCCGGCGGGCACTCGCCCTCGTCTCGACGATGGACGATCTCGACGCCGCGCTCGGGCGGCTCGACCCCCACACCGGCTTCCCTCCCGGGGCGGGACGCATGGCCCGGGGGCACACCAACGGCCCCCGCCCGGTGCAGCTCCCGGCCGGCTGGCTCGACGCCGTGGACGACCCGACCCCACCCGTGGGGGCCGACGCCCTGGTCTCGGGAGGGTGACCGCGGCCAGCGCTCCATTCCGGCCCGGCCCGGACGGTGTGGGAGACTGGGGGTCCGTGGGTGCCCTCCGCGCCCGCCGGTCCCCACCACCATGATCGTCGGCTCCTCCCTCACCATCGAGATCGGCGACCGCACCCTGCTCAGCGACGCGTCGTTCGTGGTGGGGGCGGGCGAGAAGGTGGGGCTGGTCGGCCGCAACGGAACGGGCAAGTCGACGTTCATCTCGGTGGTCATCGACGAGCCCGCCCCGAACGTCCGCCACACCGGCAACGCCCGGATCCGCGGCACGTACAGCTACCTCCCCCAGGTACCGGTCCCGAACGGGCTCGGGCTCGATCCGAACGGCTTCTCCCACGTCCTGTCCGCCCGCGGGCTCGACGTGCTCGACGATGCCCTGAACAAGGCCCGCGACCAGATGGCCAAGGACCCGAGCGCCGAGAACATCGAGCTCTTCTCCGATCTCGAGGAGCAGTTCCGCGAGAACGGGGGCTACGAGGCCGAGGCCACGATGGCCAGGTTGGCCGACGGGCTGGGCCTGCGCGAGGAGCTCCTGCTGGAGGACATCGACAGCCTCTCCGGAGGCCAACGTCGTCGGGTCGACCTGATCCGCATCCTCTTCCAGGGCCCGGACACCATGATCCTCGACGAGCCGACCAACCATCTCGACCTCCCGGCCAAACGGTGGTTGATGGACGAGCTCGAGCGGTTCCCCGGTGCCATCCTCGTCGTCTCCCACGATCTGAAGCTGTTGGACCGCTCGATCAACAAGGTGCTCCACCTCTCGGGGGGCCGGCTCCACGAGTTCAAGGGCACCTACTCGTCCTACATGGTCCAGCTCGAGGCCGACCAGACCCAGCGCGAGCGGGCCGCCGAACTGGAGGGCCGCGAGATCAAGCGCCTGTCCACGCTGGCCGACTCCATGCGCGGCAGCACCAACCGCCGGGCCCGGGTGGCCAAGTCGATCGACAAGCGGGTGGAGCGGCTCGAGACGTCCAAGACCGAGGTCCACGCCCGCGAGCGCAAGAGCACCTTCCGGCTCCCGACGCCGCGGCGGTCGGCGGAGGTGCCGATCCGGGCCAACGGCCTCTCCGTCCGCTACGGCGCCACCACCGTGCTCCGGGAGGTCGAGTTCCACTGTCGCCGGGGGGACCGGGTGGTCATCATCGGGCGAAACGGGGCCGGGAAGTCGAGCCTGCTCCGTTGCCTGGCGGGTGTGCAGTCGCCGACCGGCGGAACCGTCGAGCTCGGTGCGAACGTCTCCATCGGCTACTTCGCCCAGGAGCACGAGCAGGTCGACCTGTCCGTCTCCGTCCTCGACAACATCGACGACACCATCCTCACCACCGAGACGGAACGGCGATCCCTCCTCGGCTCGTTCGGGATCGCCGGTAAGGCTGCCTACCAGATGCCGGGGACGCTGTCAGGTGGGGAACGGGCCAAGCTCGGGCTGGCCATGCTGGCCGCCGGACAGGCCAACGTGCTGCTCCTCGACGAACCGACCAACAACCTCGACCCCACCTCCATCGAGGCGGTGGGGAAGATGTTGAGCCATTGGCCCGGCACCATCGTGGTGGTGAGCCACGACCGCTCGTTCGTCGAAGCGCTCGCCCCCACCCACAGCCTGAAGCTCCCCGACGAGCGCTTCACCCACTGGGACGAGGAAGAGCTCGACCTGGTGGAGATGAAGTAGCCGGCACCGGCCGGCGTGCCAGGTCAGTTCCCGGGGTAGCCCGGCGGGGGCGGGACCGCGTCCGGGACGGTGGACGGACCCCGGCCGTTGGCGGTCGGTCCCCGGTCCCCTCCGGAGTCGTTGAGGGCGGAGACCAGCACCTGAGCGGCGCCCACCAGGCCGGCCGCCTCGTAGGGCACGACGATCTTCGCGTTCGGCGAGGTGGCGACGTCCTTGAGCGCGCGGAGCTGCATCACCGCCAGCGTGTTGGGCCGGATGACCGATGTGTCGATGGCGTCGAGGGCGGCCGCCTCCCCCTCGCCGCGCAGCTGGGCGGCGCGCTTCTCTCCGTCCGCGCGCAGCTCGAGCACCTGCTTCTGGCCCTCGGCCGCCAGGATGGCTGCCTGCTTCTGGCCCTCCGCCTCCAACACCGCCGCCTGCTTGCGTCCCTGCGCGCTGTTGATGGCCGACTGCTGGTCACCCTCCGACTTCAAGATGGCCGCCCGCTTGTGCTGTTCGGCCTCCTTCTGCTCCGACATCGCCTGCAGCACGTTGGCCGGCGGCGTGATGTCGAGGATCTCGATCCGGTTCAGCCGAACCCCCCACTTCAGGGTGGCCTCGGCCATGTGGTCCTGCATCTTCGTGTTGATGGTCTCCCGTTCGGAGAGGGACTGGTCGAGGGTGAGCTCTCCGAAGACCGCCCGCAGCGCGGTGCGGGACATCTGGTCGATGGCGAGCGAGTAGTCGTCCACCTCGAAGAGGGCGAGCTTGACGTCGGTCACCTGGCAGAAGATCGTGGCGCTCACCCAGAGGGAGACGTTGTCCTGGGTGATGACCGCCTGCTGGTCCCCGGTGTGGGGGAACTCGCGGATGTCGACCTTGTCCATCCGGTCGGCGAACGGGATCAGCAGGTGCAGGCCGGGCTGGTGGATCACCCGGAACTGTCCGAACCGCTTGACGACGCCGACGCTCCCCTGCTGGACGACCTTGAGCCCCGACTTCAAGAAGACGAAGACCACCCCCACCACTACCACGGCGACGACGATGCCGCCGACCGTGGCGCTGCTGCTGGTACCCACGAGCATGGTGACCACCTCTCTCCGGGGGCCACTGTTGCACACAACGCCGGGCGCCATCCGGTCGTCGCCGGCCGGGACCCCGCGTTCCGTGGCGAGAGCGGGAGCCGTCCCCGGGCGCTATCCGGTGCTCTCGGGGTAGACGACGAGCAGACCCCGATCGACGTCGGCCACCACGACGGTGGCCCCCACCTCGATGGTCGTGCCGGGGAAGAGCGACACCGCGTACCACTCCTCGCCGCGGGCCCGCACCGCTCCGGGATCGTGGCGCGCGCCCACCGGCTTGGTGACCACCGCCGACTCCCCGACCATTCCCGACACACCGTTCAGCATCGACCGCTCCGTGCTCGACTGTGCGGCCCGGATGCCAGGGTCCGCCCCCTCACTGTACGGGACCTGCCTCCGGAGACGGCACGGACCGCACACGGGTGCCCCGGGCCGGGGTCGTGGCCCGGTCGTGCCGGCCGGCCGGGTTACGCTCGACCATGCCCCCCGCCGACGTCCCGCCCTCCCCGGTCGCTCCCACCACCGCACGGAAGACGTGGCGCACGGTGGAACCGCTGCACGGGATGATCTACTTCGCCCCCGAGGCCGCCGAGGCCTACGCGGCCCTGGGCCTCCGGCCGGAAGCCGGGTACTTCGCCTCCCGGTCCGCACCGATGGGTGCGGTCGGCGCCGAGACGGTGATCGCCACCTTCTTCAACTTCCACCCGCGCCTGGTACGTGCCGTGCTCCCCGACGCGTGGCGGACCGCCCCGCCCGAAGCGATCCTCGATGCCCGACGGCAGGCCGCCGACCGCGCCCTGCGACGCCTCCTCGGGGACGCCGTGGGGTCGCCGGAGATGGCGCGTGCCGCCGAGCTGGCCCGCGCCGCCGCCGAACGGGCGTCGGAGCGACCGGCCGGACGGCCGCTGTTCGCGGGGCATGCCGGTCTGGCCTGGCCCGAGGCGGCGCACCTCGTGCTGTGGCACGCACAGAGCTGCCTGCGCGAGTTCCGGGGCGACGGCCACCTCGCCGCCCTCACCGTGGCCGGGCTCGACCCGGTCGAGGCGCTCGTCGTCCACGTCGCCTCCGGCGAGGTCCCGATGGGCTTCCTCAGGAGCTCCCGGGGATGGTCGGACGGGGAGTGGGAGGCCGGGGTCGAGCGGGTCCGTGTCCGGGGATGGCTCGAGGACGCGCCTCCGGACGGGGCCGCGTCCGCCGGTGCCGGCGCTCCCCCGCCCCTCAACGAGGCCGGGCGGGCCGCCCGTCAGCGCGTGGAGGACGAGACCGACCGTCTGGCCGTGTTCCCGTACGAGGCGCTCGGCGAGGAGGGGTGCGCCGAGCTGCGCGCCCTGGCCCGTCCGTTCAGCCGGGCGGTGGTGGACAACGCCGGGTTCGGAGCGGCCGCGGGCTGACCGGCTGACCCGGCGGACGGGCCGGTGCGGGTCAGCTTCCGCGTTGCGCCGTCCCGCAGACGAACTCGGCCAGAAGGCCCTCCCCTCCCGGGATCGTCACCACCGGGAGCCGGTCCCGTTCGGCCAACCACTGCCGGTTCCGGCGGTGGAGGTCGTGGAGGTCGTCGTAGCGGTCGAGCACCACCAGCACCGGTGGCCCACCGGGGCCGACCGACCCGAGCGCGTCGACCGACATGCGGACCCCGTTCAGGGTGCCCAGACCGGCGTCGGCCACCAGCACGACCCGGTCCGGCTGCACGGCCCGGATGAAGTCGACGGTGTCCCCGTCAGCGGCCTGCGGGGAACGGACCCCCCCGGCCAGCTCGATCACCCCCACGTCGGTCCGGCGGTCCGGCCAGACCAGCTCGGCGACCAGCTCGGCGACGGTGAAGGCGGGGAGCCCGAGCGCCTCGGCCGCCATGGGGGGCGCCATCGCCCGGTGGTAGGAGCGGTGGGCGTGGCAGACCGTGCCCGGCGGCTCGCCGGACGCGGCACCCAGCACCTCGGCGTCGGTGGCGCCGCCGAGCCGGGTCCCGGACCCGTCCACGTCGAACGACTGCGCCGGCTTGCGGGCGGCCACCGCCAGTCCCCGCTCACGGAGCGCTTCCAGCAGGCGGGCCGCCACCCAGGTCTTGCCCACCTCGGTCCCCGTCCCGCACACGAGGACCAGCGTGTCAGGTCGCATGTCCGGCGGCGACCGGCTCGGTCGCGGGGCGTTCGAGGGGGACCAGGGAGGCGATCAACCGGTCGACGTCGTGGTCGGTGTGGAGCGCCGACAGGGTGACCCGGAGCCGTGCCGTTCCGGCGGGGACGGTGGGCGGGCGGATGGCCGGGACCCATAGCCCGCGCTCGAGCAGTGCCGCTGCCGCCCGGAGGGCCCGCTCCTCGGTGCCGACGACGACCGGGACGACCGGGGAAGGGTGGTCCTCCATGCCGAGCGCGTCGGCGACGCGTCCGACCAGGGTTCGCAACCGGAGCCGGAGCGACTCCCCCTCCGGCGAGCGCACCACGCCCAGCGCGGCCAGCGCGGCGGCGGAGGAGGGGGGGGTCGGGGCGGTGGTGAAGATGTAGGGCCGGGCCCGGTTGACCAGCAGCTCGACGAACCGGGCCGGGCCGGCGACGAACCCTCCCAGGGAGCCGAGCGTCTTCGAGAGCGTGCCGACCCGGAGGATCGCCACGTCCGGTCCGGCCCCGACGGCGGTCGTCGCCGGGAGCTCGGGGCCCAGCACCGCGTGGGCCTCGTCCAGCACCAGCAGGGCACCGTGCCGACGGGCCACCTCCAGCAGGCCTCCGAGATCGGCGACGTCGCCGTCCATGGAGAAGACGGTGTCCGACACGACGACCGACCGACCCTGGACCGCTGCCAGCGAGTCGTCGAGGTGGCCAAGATCCTTGTGACGGTAGACGGTCACCTCCGCCCGGGCGAGCCGGCAGCCGTCGATGATCGAGGCGTGGTTGAGCTCGTCGGAGAAGACGCGCACCCCGCCGGCGGCGAACACCGACAGCACCGCCAGGTTCGCGGCGAACCCGGTCGGGAGCACCACCGCCCGCTCGCACCCCTTCCACTCCGCCAAGGCGTCCTCGAGCGCCGCGTGGACCGGCCGCGATCCGGTCACCAGCCTCGACGCCCCGGCACCGGCGCCCCACCGGTCCAGCGCCTCGTGGGCGGCCGCCACCACCGCCGGATGGCACGACAGGCCCAGGTAGTCGTTGGAGGCGAACGACGTCACCTCCGCGGGGGGTCGGCCGGCCCCGTCCTCCCAGAGCCGGCCGACGGGGCCGCTCGCGTCGAACGTACGGGGGCGGCGCCACTGGCCAGCCGCCTCGATATCCCGGCACCGGTCCTCGACCCACGTCGGCCACGCCCCGCTCATCCGGCCGCCCCCACCCGGGTTGGCGAACGCCCGCCGGGCCCGCCGGGCTCGTCCGTCCGGACCGCCCCCGCCCGGTCCTGGTCGGCCACCTCGGCGATGGACGCAGCCACCACCGCGACCACCCGGTCCAGCTCCTCCGCGGTGGTGGTGAGGGGGGGCATGAGCACGACGACGTCCCCGAGGGGTCGCACCAGCACCCCGCGCGCCACCGAGGCGGCGCAGACCCGCCGGCCCCAGCGCGTCGCCGCGGCCGGCGGGTCGAGGGCGATGCCGGCCATCAGGCCGCGCTGTCGCACCGCGCCGACCCCGTCGAGACCGGCCACCTGCTCGGCCAGCAGGCCCGCCAGGTGGGCCGAGACCTCCACGACGTGGGGGAGGATCTCCCACTCCTCGAGGAGCCGGAGGTGACGGAGGGCGACGGCGCAGGCCAGGGCGTTCCCCCCGTAGGAGTGGCCGTGGTAGAAGGTGTGCTCCCCGAGGTCGGCACCGCCGAACGCCTCGAAGACGCTTCCCGCCACCACCGTGGCCGACAGGGGGAGGTAGCCGCCGGTGATCCCCTTCCCCAGGCAGAGGATGTCCGGGCGGAACCCGGGCCCCGCCCACTCCGAGGCGAACAGCCGTCCGGTCCGACCGAACCCGGTCGCCACCTCGTCGCAGACCAGCAGGACCCCATGGGAGCGGCAGGCGGCACCGAGCCGGGCGAGATCCTCCGGCTCGCACACCAACATGCCCGACGCCCCCTGCACCAGCGGTTCGATCACCACGGCCGCCAGCTCGCCGGCGTGGCGGGCCACCGCCGCCACCGCCAGGTCCGCCCACCCCGCGGTCTCGTAGCCGGGGGTTCGGAGCACCGGGAACCGGAGCGGGTCGAACAGGGCCGTGCCGAACCCGCTGTCGCCGAGCGAGAGCGCCCCGACGGTGTCCCCGTGGTAGGCGCCGCCGAGGGCCAGGAAACGGGTGTGGCCGTGCTCGCCCAGGTTCACCCAGTACTGGAACGCCACCTTGAGCGCCTGCTCGACCGCCACCGCCCCGTCGGACCCGAAGAGCACGTGGGGGTCGTCGACCGGCACCACCTCCGCCAGCGCCTCGGCGAACTCCACCGCGGTGCGGTTCCCGTTGCCGAGCAGCGTGGTGTGGGCCACCCGGCCGAGCTGGTCGACCAGGGCGGCGTCGAGCTCGGGGACGCGGTGGCCGAGGGTGGTGACCCACAGGGAGGAGATGGCGTCGAAGTAGCGGCGGCCGTCGACGTCGATCACCTCCCTGCCCTCGGCGCGCTCCACCACCACGGGGGCGTTGTCCGCGTACGCGGCCATCTGGGTGAACCCGTGCCAGACCACGGCGGCGTCCCGCGCCGCCCACCGGTCGGCCGACGAAGGGCTCCCCGGAGCCGCAGGTTCGGTCATCGGGCAGAGTCTTGCATCCGGCAGAGTCTTGCCGAGCCGGCGCTGGAGGGCGAACCGGGCCACCCCGTCGTCCGGGCCGTCGCGACACGGATCCACCGGTAGGATCGCCGCATGGACCGGATCGGTGTGGTCGACACCATGTTCGCCCGCTACGACATGGGCGCCGAGGCGCTCGACGAGCTGGCGGGGTGCCCCGGCCACGGCGAGCTGTTCGAGGTCGTCTACCGGACGGTCCCCGGCTTCAAGGACCTCGGCGTGGCGTGCAAGCGCCTGGTCGAGCACGACGGGTGCCGCATCGTCGTGGCTCTGGGGATGCCCGGCCGGGCGGCGATCGACCAGGTCTGCGCGCACGAGGCCTCCCAGGGGATCATGTTGGCCCAGCTGCTCACCTCGACCCATGTGCTCGAGGTGTTCGTCCACGAGAACGAGGAGGAGGACCCGGCGGCGCTGGCCCGGGTGTGCCGGGAGCGGGCGCGCAAGCACGCCCGAAACGCCTTCTGGATGCTCTACGAGCCCGACCAGCTCACCCGGCGCGCGGGACGCGGCGTGCGCCAGGGGTACGAGGACGCCGGCCCGATCACCGGCTGAGCCACGGCGGAGAGCCACGGCGGGCGGCGAGCCGCGGCACGAGAAGAGCCGGGCCCGCCCGGGAGACGCCTACCGGGCCGCAGGGTCGTGGGGAAGCCCGAGCGTCCGCTCCCCGATGATGTTGCGCTGCACCTCCGAGGTTCCCCCGCCGATGGTCAGGGCGGGGGCGAACAAGAACCCGTACCGGTAGATCGCGTCCCCGCCGGGCATCGCATTCCCGCCGGTCAGCATGCCGGACGCGCCCGTCAGGTCACAGGCGAGCTCCATGACGTGCTGGCCGTGGTCGTCGGCCAACGCCTTGCGCACCGACGCCTCGGGTCCCGGGTCCTCGCCGGCCACGGCGGCCGACACCATCCGCAGCCGCAGGAGCCGGAGGATCTCGCCCTCCGCCCAGACCCGGGCCAGGCGCTGGCGGAGCAGGGGGTCGCGCTCGCCCCCCGACCGCCGCACCTCGTCGACCAGGTCGGCGGCCGTCGGACCCATGCCCCAGAGCGACCCGGCGCCCGAGAGCGACACCCGCTCGTTCCCGAGGGTCACCTTGGCGAGGGACCAGCCGTCCCCCTCCTGCCCGACCAGGTTGGCGGCCGGGAGGCGGACCCCGTCCAGGAAGACCTCGTTGAAGGTGTGGGCACCCGTCATGTCCACCAGCGGCCGGACGGTGACTCCCGGAGCGTGCATCGGGCAGAGGAAGTACGAGATGCCACGGTGCACCGCCGCCGAGGGATCCGTCCGCGCCAGGAGGATGCCGTAGTCGGCGCGGTGGGCATAGGAGGTCCAGACCTTCTGCCCGTCGACCACCCACTCGTCGCCGTCGCGCTCCGCCCGGGTGGTCAGGGACGCCAGGTCGGAGCCGGCCCCGGGCTCGCTGAACAGCTGGCACCAGACCTCCTCCCCGGCCAGGAGGGGGAGCAGGTAGCGCTCCTTCTGCTCGCGGGTGCCGGCCTTGACGATCGTCGGACCGGCCCACCCGATGCCGATGGGGTTCTCCGGGCGGTGCACCCCGGCCCGCCGGAGCTCGTCGTCCACCACCAGCTGGGTGACCGGATCGGCCGCCAACCCCCAGGGCTCGGGCCAGTGCGGAGCGACGTACCCGGCCTCCGCCAGCTGCCGGCCGGACGGCTCCGGGTTCCGTGCCAGCCATTCCCGGACCCGGGTCCGCCGCGGGTCGTCGTCGGGAGGCAGGGCGAAGTCCACGGCGGCCAGCGTAGGCTGCGTCGGTCCGGGAGACGAAACCGGGGCGCCGGGGCCGTCCGTGCCCGGACGGGGACCGACCCGGACACGAGCCGAACCGGGAGCCAGCAGAGCGGCGCCGTGTCCGTCGACGAGAAGGAGACCGAGGGGTGGAGCACCGATGAGCACATGGAACTACGCGGACGTCTGGGAGACGGTGGCCGACACGCTCCCCGACGCCCCGGCCCTGACCCAGGGTTCCCGGACCGTCGACTGGGCCACGCTGGACCGCCGCGCCGACAACGTCGCCCGGTGGCTGCTGGGGGCCGGCGTCTCCCGCCAGGACAAGCTCGCGCTCTACCTCTACAACTGCTCCGACTACCTGGAGGCGACCTTCGCCGCCTACAAGATCGGCCTGGTCCCCATCAACACCAACTACCGGTACGCGGACGACGAGCTGGCCTACCTGTGGGAGAACGCGGACGCGGTGGCGGTCGTCTTCCACGGCGTCTTCGCCGAACGGATCGAAGGGATCCGCGACCGGGTCCCCGGGGTCCGAAGCTGGCTGTGGGTCGACGACGGTACCGCCTCGTGCCCGGCCTGGGCGGTCCCCTACGAGGAGGCGGCGGAGACGAGCGGTGACGCGAGCGGGCCCCACCGGGTCCGTGCCCCGTGGGGCCGCGGGCCCGACGACCTCCACATGCTCTACACCGGCGGGACCACGGGGATGCCCAAGGGTGTCATGTGGCGCCAGGACGATCTCTTCGCCCGGCTGAACGGCGGGGGCTTCCGCCGCTACGACGAAGCGGCCGGCCTCGACGGCATCCGCGCCGAGCTGGCCGCCAACGGCCCCGGCATGACCCTGCTGCCCGCCTGCCCCCTCATGCACGGCACCGGCGGGTTCACCGCCATGGAGTGCCTGAGCGAGGGAGGGAGGGTGGTGACGCTCCCCTCGCGGCAGTTCGATCCGGTCGAGCTGCTCGACACCGTCGAGCGGGAGAAGGTCAACGGCCTCATCATCGTGGGGGACGCGTTCGCCAAGCCGATCCTCGCGACCCTCGACGCCGATCCCGGGCGGTGGGACCTCTCGAGCCTGGTGGGCATGATCTCCTCGGGCGTGATGTGGAGCGAGGAGACCAAGCAGGGCCTGCTCCGGCACCACCCCGGCATGCTCCTGGTGGACGCGTTCTCCTCCTCGGAGGCCCTCGGCATGGGGACCTCGGTGTCGTCGGGCGCCTCGGCCAGCCGGACGGCCCGGTTCACCCTGGGCCCCGACGTCCGGGTCCTCGGTCCCGACGGCACCGACGTGGTGCCCGGCTCCGACACCGTCGGCGTCCTCGCGCTCGGCGGGCGCATCCCGGTGGGCTACTACAAGGACGAGGCGAAGACGGAGGCCACGTTCCGCGTCATCGACGGGACCCGGTACTCCGTCCCGGGGGACTTCGCCGAGGTGGCCGAGGACGGGAGCATCCACCTGCTGGGACGGGGATCGGTCTGCATCAACACCGGCGGCGAGAAGGTCTACCCCGAGGAGGTCGAAGAGGTGGTCAAGACGATCGACGGCGTCCTCGACGCGGTGGCGGTGGGGATCCCCAACGAGCGGTTCGGCGAGGAGATCGTCGCCGTGGTGGAGCTGAAGGACGGGCTGCCGGCGTCGTCGGTGACCGAGGCGGCGGTCATCGAGCACGTCAAGGCCCGGTTGGCCGGCTACAAGGCACCGCGCCGGGTCCGGTTCGTCCCGACCATCGGGCGCTCGCCGGCAGGCAAGGTCGACTACGCCCGCCACCGCGACGAGGCGGCCGCGTGGGCGGGCGTTGACGCCTGAGGCGGGCGGCTCGGGCGGCTCGGGCGGCTCGGGCGGCTCCCCCGGCCGTGCCGATGGGGCCGGCGAGGAGGCGCACTCGGGGGAGCCCGCAGCCGTCGGGCGGGCGGGCGCCGCAGGTGGCCCGGCCCGGCGACCGGATCCCCCGCCCGTGCGGCGGACCGGGCGGGCGGGCCGCTCGGTGGCCACGGCGGGCATGGCCGGCCGCCTCGGGGCCACACGGGTCACCGGAGCGCTCCGGGGCGCGGTGGCCTCCCCCGGACGCCGCGCCGAGATCCGCGCCGAGACGGAGCGGCACGCCGCAGAGCAGGTCGCCGCCTCGCTGGGCAACATGAAGGGGGCCCTGATGAAGCTGGGGCAGATCGCCAGCTTCCTCGACGACGGCCTGCCGGAGCCCTACCGGGTGGCGCTGGCGCAGCTCCAGGCAGACGCCCCGCCGATGGACCCGGAGCTGGCCGAGGCGGTGGTCGCCGGCGAGCTCGGCGCTCCCCCCGCGGCGCTCTTCCGCGAATGGGATCCGGTTCCCCTGGCCGCGGCGTCCATCGGACAGGTGCACCGGGCCGTGGACGGGGACGGCCGTGCGGTAGCGGTGAAGGTGCAGTACCCGGGTGTGGCCGACGCCATCGCCGCCGACCTCGCCAACACCGAGCTGCTCGCCCGCATGCTCCCGATGCTGTTCCCGTCGCTCGACGCCAAGGTGCTCGCCACCGAGCTCCGGGACCGGCTGTCCGAGGAGCTCGACTATGTGCACGAGGCGGCGAACCAGCGACGGTTCGCCGAGGTCTACCGGGGGCACCCGTTCATCCACATCCCCGCGGTGGTCGACGAGCTCTCGACCCGGCGGGTGCTGACCACCGAGCTCGCCACCGGTGCCCGGTTCTCCGAGGTCGAGCGGTGGAGCCCCGAGGAACGGGACCTGGCCGGGGAGACGCTGTTCCGGTTCGTCTTCCGCGGGATCAACCGCATGGGGATGTTCAACGGCGACCCCCACCCCGGCAACTACCTGTTCCGACCGGGCGGGGAGGTGACCTTCCTCGACTTCGGCCTGGTCAAGGAGTTCGTCCCGTCGGAGATCGCCGTGTTCCACGAGATGATCCGCACCCTGGTGCTGAACGGGGACGCGGAGGGTTACCGGAGGACGCTCGAGGAGGTGGGCCTGCTGCGGTCCGACCCGACGTTGGGCACCGACGAGGTGGTCGGCTACTTCGGGCACTTCTACGACCTGGTGCGAGAGCGGGGCCCTCGCACCGTCGAGCACGAGTACGCGTCGGAGACGGTGCGCCGGGTCTTCAGCTCGAAGAGCCCGGTCGCCAAGGCCGTCGATCTCCCCGCCATGTTCGTGATCGTGCAGCGGATCAACCTGGGCCTCTACGCCCTGCTGGCGCGGCTGGGCGCCACCGCCGACTGGCGGGGGATCGCCGAAGAGCTCTGGCCGATGGTGGACGGCCCCCCGTCGACCCCCCTGGGCCGGGCGGAGGCCGAGTGGCTGGCCACGCGTCCGGGTGGGGGAGCCTGACGGTGCCCGGCTGACGGTGCCCGGCTGACGGTGCCCAGCTGACGGTGCCCGGCCGGAGCTGGGTAACCCGGCCGCCGAGCCGAGGTGCCGGTCCCGGAGGCCCGGGTACCGGTCCCGGTCCCGGAGGTCAGCCCTTGTTGGCGCCGTGAGCGCGCACGAAGTCGTTCACCGCGTAGTAGGCGTCGATGGACTCGCCCGCGTCGCCCCAGAACCCCTCCAGGATGTCGTAGGCCATCGCACCCTCGCCGATGTAGTGGTTGTTGACGTCGGTGATCTCGAGCTCGCCCCGACCCGAGGGCGCCAGCGTCGGGATGACGTCGAAGACGTCGGAGTCGTAGCAGTAGATCCCGGTGACGCCGAACTTCGAGGGCGGCGCCTCCGGCTTCTCCTCGATCGCGGTGATCCGGCCCTCGTCGAAGACGGGCACTCCCAGGTGCCGGAGGTGCTCGTCCTCCTCCACCCGGGTCAGCAGGATGCGCGCCCCAGCGGGCTCGGCCCGGAAGGCGTCCACCATCGGTCGGATGGACCGTTCGACGACGTTGTCGGCCAGCATCACCAGTACCGGGTCACCGTCGACGAACCGCGCCGCCAGCCCGAGCGCCTCGGCGATCCCCCCCGGCCGCTCCTGGTAGCCGTAGCTGAGCCGGTCGATGCCGAACTCGTGGCCGTTGCCGAGCAGGCGGAGGAACTCACCGGCATGCGTACCCCCGGTCACCAGCATGATCTCGGTGATCTCGGCGTTGACCAGGGCCTCGATGCAGTAGTTGACCATCGGCCGGTCGTAGATGGGCAGCAGGTGCTTGTTGGTGATGCGGGTCAGCGGATGGAGACGCGAGCCGGTCCCACCGGCGAGGATGACACCCTTCATTGCCGGGAGCCTAGACGCAGGGGCAGCCGGGGGAGGGAGGCCCGTTCGGGCGCCTCGGCCGCGGCGCGAGACCAGCCGGCTCGCCGGGACCGAGAAGCCGCTCGCCGTCGTCAATCCCGGCGGCGCGGATCGTCATCCACAGGCACCTCGCCGCGCGTGCGGCGTGCGGCGTGCGGCGTGCGGCGTGCGGCGTGCGGCGTGACGGTCTATCCGACTCCGGGACCGTGCACCGACTACTGGAACTGGCCCACTGTCGGGACCAGGGTCGGAAAGTACGCAGAACGGCTCGACGTACTGGACCCAGGGAGTTGACCTCGACGTGCGCACGGGCGGGGGTTCACCGGCCCCCTTCCATGCGAACATGGAGTTGGTCGAGCAAGGAGGGGGATGGGAGTTCCTAACCACCAGCACGCCCTCGCCCGGATCCTGACGCCGGTCGTCCTCGGAGCACTTCTGCTCGGGGCGGCCGGCTGCGGCACTCTCGGGTCTGCTTCGTCGTGTGGCCGTGACGCCCACGGACTGCCGACCTGCCCGGTGCCGAACTCCTTTATCCAAGCTCAGCCAGAGGCGTCCCTCGTCTATCCGGGCTCGACCGTCATTTCTCGTTTCGGTTCGGGAGAGGCTCACTACATCGGCTCGACCAATCCAGCTGATGCAGGCTTGTTCGCCGCGACGACCGCGCCGATGGCAACTGTCGATGCGTGGTACCAAAGTTGGCTCACCAGCCACGGTTGGCACCCCGCCCAAGCATTGGCGCTTGGCCCGATTCAGATCTCGTCGCAGGCGTATGCCAAAGATGGCCGGGAGTCGTTCGTGGTCGGTGCTGACAGCCAGCAAAACGCACGGATGCAGGGCTACAAGATCCCAACTCGCCTCCAGTCGCAAACCCTGTACGACACCACTTTCATCATCGAGCCATACGGGAACGCTGGGTGATGCTGGTACCGACCTGGTGGCGACCCCTACAACCAACCGGTTTGAGCATGTGGAAGAGGAAGGGGGCGAGTTCCACCGGTCGTCGCAACGGACCGGTCACGATGACCGGCCAACGTCATGGACGCTCATCCTGCCATAGCGAGGAAAACCGCGCCGTAGGTACGCCAGCTGCGCAGCCCGGCATACCCTGTCCCGTAAGGGGATCGTCGAACGGGACGGCAGCCGGCGGGGTGGCCGGCAGCCGGCCGATGCCTGGCGAGGACATCGGTAGTGACCCGCTAGACCCGCCCGGAAAGGTGCCCGGTGGTGGGGGCCTCTGTGGGACACCCTGCGGAGCGGTCGCCGAGGGCCGACCAGCGTCGAGAGGGCCGGCTGAACAGCGGTCCGCCGCATTCGGGGACTACTGGACACTTCCCATCGCTCGGTGCGTGGTGGATCCACGCGCATTCCAATCATCGGCCCTTGCGTACCACGCTTGTGGTACGGTCTAGCGGTGTTCGGGGAAGTGATGTGGACCGAAGACTCCGAAACCCACATCGCCCGCCACAACGTGACTCCACTCGAAGTTGAACAGGTCCTCTACAGCCAACCTCGCCTCGCCGTCTCGGGTCGCGACGACACCACCGAGGTCCTGGGCCAGACCGATGCCGGCCGGCTATTGCCCGTCGTCATCACCGAAGCCGGGGACGGTCGAGACTTCATAGTCACCGCCCGGGACATGACCGCCATCGAGAAACGAGCGTTCCGGCGAAGGAGCCACTGACATGGACCAAGAGAAGATCGACCAGCTCCGCGACTACTACGACACCACCGACGTGGCCGAGCACTTCACCGACGCCACGCTGCAGACCGACACAGCCAACGAGGTCCTGGTGTCGACCTCGATCCGACTCCCGCAGTCGCTTATGAACCAGGTCCGAAGCCAAGCGGCCGATTTGCACATCCCGGCCACGACGCTCATTCGCCAGTGGATCATCGAGCGGGCGAGTACGCCGAGCGCGCCAGCAGTGGTGTCGGTCGCCGACCTCCAGCGCTTCATAGCAGAACAGGCGCACCCCCTGGCTTCTTGACAATCTTGGTCCTTCCGCCCCGGAGCGCACTGTCACGTTGAACAGCATGCCAACCGTTCACGTGACATAGGCTGAATGACGGGTTACATGACACTCCTGAGCCGCAAACCAGGTCACCCGGGGCGTGTCACGTAATCGGCCGATTCCGTGACACGTCGCGGCTCACCTGACGGAGTCGAGGAGCGTCGGGCGGCCGGGCGTGGGACGCCGACCACCGTTGCGTCCCCGCCCGGGCGCATGCTTCCGATTGACCCCGGTCGAACGGTGCGGCTGGCTACGCTGGCTGAGGATGGCGCCGCCCCCGTCAAACCGTCCCAAGGTGGCGAGCCGGCTCGCGGCCCTGGCACTCGGAGTCTCGGGCCTGCTGCTCGCTGCGTGCGGGGGACCGGTCTCCCTGGCCGCACCGTCGGTGCCCCACCGCGGGGCACTCGCTCCCGGTCTCCTCGCCGACCCCGCCGGGACTACAGCCTCTGCGACCGCCGCCGACGGACTGCTGGCGGTCGCCTCCGCCCTCGCCCCGGTGGCGACCTCGGCGGCTGAACTCCCCGCTGCGGCTGTGTCCGGTACGCGGTCCTCCGGGTCCGGCGTCGATCCGGTGCCCGATCCGTTCTACCAGCCGCCCTCGCCGCTGCCACCGGCCCCGCCAGGCACCCTGATCCGGTCGGAGCCGATCCCGGTGGGCCCGGGACTCCCCGCCGGCACCACCGCCTACCGCGTCCTCTACCACTCGGAGTCCCTCGCCGGAACCGACGTGGCCGTGTCGGGGACCGTGGTGGTCCCCGGCGGCCCCGGCCCCGCCACTGGACGGCCGATCGTGTCGTGGGCCCACGGCACCACCGGCATCGCCGGAAGCTGCGCCCCCTCCCTCCAAGGCATCGGATCGATCCCCTACCTGGCGCAGCTCCTCGCCATGGGGGCCATCGTGACCGCCACCGACTACGCCGGCCTCGGAGCACCGGGGCTCGATCCGTACCTGGTGGGGCTCAGCGAGGCCCGCACCGTCCTCGACGCCGCGCGTGCCGCCCGTGCCCTCGTCGGATCGGGTGCGTCGGACGCGGTAGTCGTCCTCGGCTACTCTCAGGGCGGCCAGGCCGCGCTCTTCGCCGGTCAGATCGCCCCGACCTACGCCCCCGATCTCTTCCTCACCGGCGAGGTATCGCTGGCGCCGGTGGCGAACGTCACCGAACTGTTCCCGCCCACGCTCGGCAACACGCCCGACCCGCTGGCCGTCTACGCCTTCATGACCGCCGTCAACTGGTCGACCGTCTACGGGACCTATCCGCTGAGCCAGGTCCTCACGCCCGAGGCGATCGCCCTGGCCCCCGCAGTCGACCAGGTCTGCGCCAGCACCCTCTCCACCGCGTTCGCCGGGCTTGCCGCCGACAAGGTCTTCCTCCCCACCTGGCGGCGCGACCGGCCGCTCCAGCGCCTGGCGGAGCTGAACGACGCCGGTGGGACGCCGACCCGGGCCCCCATCCTCGTCGCCCAGGGTTCCGCCGATCCTTTGGTCCCCGCTCCGTCCACCGCCGCCCTGGTCGACGGGCGGCTGTGCGGGACCGACCACGACACCGTCGACTACGTCGTCTTCCCGGGAGCGGACCACGGCACCGTCGTCCAGCGGGCCCAGAGCACGGTGGTGAGGTGGATCTCGGCCAGGCTGGCCGGTGAGCCCGCCGGCAACTCGTGCACCACCAACGTCGCACCGTCCTGACCCGACCGGCGGCCCCGGCCCCGGCGGGTCAGACGTCGAGGAAACGACGCACGGCGAAGGCGGAGCCCACCACTCCCACGCCGATGCCGACCAGCGCGACCACGATGCAGGTGCCCGCCACCTCCCAGCCGCTCATCGACATCTGGGCGATCAGGCTGCCCTGGTTGGCCACCGTCTTGGCCGTGTTCAGCCCGATCCCCCAGTAGAGCCCGAGGACCACCAGCACCGCGACCGCCGAGCCGACGATGCCCTGGATGAGACCCTCGGCCATGAAGGGAAGCCGGATGAACCAATTGGTGGCCCCCACCAGCTTCATCACCGAGACCTCCCGGCGCCGGGCGAAGATGGCGATCCGGATGGTGTTGAGGATGAGGACCGACGCCGAGAGCAGCAGCACCACCGCCACCGAGAGGAACACCCACTGGAGGATGTGGATCACGTTCTGCATCGTGCGGATCTGGGCCGCCTGGAACTCGACCGAGTTCACGCCGGGCTTGCCGGTGAACTCCTGCTTCACCACCGTCGCCTCGGAGGGGTTGAAGAGGGCGCAGCGGAACGAGGACGGGTAGTCCGACAGCTGGGTGGCGGCGACCTCCTGGGCGGGCAGGAGGCGCTGCGCCTCCGCGTAGTCGTAGGCCTGGCTCCGGTAGGTGCACGTCTTGACCAGGGGATTGGACACCAGTTGCGAGTGGATGGCCTGGCTCTGCACGGTGCTGGCGCCGGGGTCGACCCAGACGATCACGTTGACACCCTGCTGCCACCGCACCGTCGCGGTGGTGGCCCCCTGCTTCAACAAGAGCGCGGACCCGACCAGCGCCAGGGACACCGCCACCGTCAAGATGGCGGCCATCGTCATCAGGCGGTTCCTCCACAAGTTGGAGGTCGCCTCACGCGCCACGTAGCCGGCGGAGACCGGCATCAGGCCCCCAGCCTATTGCGCACGGTCCCGTCGCCCTCGAGGTCGGTCGGCTCCGGCCCGGGGGCCTCCTCCACCAGCACCCCCGTCGGCGATCCGGCACCCGCGGCCGCCACCGCGCTGTCGATGCCGTAGACACCCCGGGCCTGGTCGCGCACCATGGTGCCCCGGTCGAGCTCGATCACCCTGCGGCGCATCTGGTCCACCATGCCGGCGTCGTGGGTGGCGACCACGACGGTCGTCCCGGTCCGGTTGATGCGGTCGAGCAAGCGCATGATCCCGAGGCTGGTCGTCGGATCGAGGTTACCGGTGGGCTCGTCGGCCAAGAGGATCAGCGGCCGGTTGACGAAGGCGCGGGCGACGGCGACCCGCTGCTGCTCGCCGCCCGAGAGCTCCCCGGGGAGGTTGTCGCTCTTCTTCGTCAGGCCGACCAGATCGAGGACCTGGGGGACCTGGGTGGCGATCACGTGCTTGGGGCGGCCGATCACCTCGAGGGCGAAGGCCACGTTCTCGAAGACGCTCTTGTTCGGCAGCAGCCGGAAGTCCTGGAAGACGCAGCCGATGTTGCGGCGGAGATAGGGGATGCGCCACTTCGAGAGCTGCCCGATCTCCCTCCCCGCCTCCCAGATGCGCCCGGAGTCCGGCACCTCCTCGCGCAGGAGGAGCCGGATGAAGGTGGTCTTCCCCGAACCGGAGGGGCCCACCAGGAAGACGAACTCGCCCTTGTCGATCTCGACGGTGCAGTCGCGCAGAGCGACCGTGGAACCCTTGTAGGTCTTCGTGACGTTCTGGAAGGTGATCATCGGTTGCGTGCCATACGGAGATCGGGGTCCGGGCGTCGGGAGCGGACGACACCGCCGGAGTCGCCGACGGATCGGGGCCGGGACGGCAGGAGACGAGCGAGCCGGTGCGGAGTGCCGATCCGCCTATCCTACCGGCCCTCGAGCCCTCCGGGGTGCAACCCCCGCTGACCTCGGACGATCGCCGGACCACGTGCGTCCACGGCCGGGCCGGCCGTTCGCGTCGACGCCTGCCCCGACGCTCAGGTACGCGGCCGCCGCAGCTCGGCCTGGCGGCGCAGCTCCGCCTCGATGAACCGGTCGAGGTCCCCGTCCAGCACCGCGTCCACGTTGCCGGTCTCCTCGCCGCTGCGGAGATCCTTCACCAGCTGGTAGGGCGCGAGGACGTACGAGCGGATCTGGTTCCCCCAGGCGTTGTCGGTGCGGTCCCCCGACAGGGCGTCCAGAGTGGCCAGGTGCTCCGCCCGCTGGCGTTCCGCCAGCTTGGCCCCGAGCACCTGCATCGCCTTCGCCTTGTTCTGGTGCTGGCTGCGTTGGTTCTGGCACGAGACCACGATGCCGGTGGGCAGGTGGGTGAGGCGGACCGCGGAGTCCGTCTTGTTGACGTGCTGGCCCCCCGCCCCCGAGGACCGGTAGGTGTCGATGCGGAGGTCCTTCTCGTCGATCTCCACCTCGCCGGAGAGGTCCTCGATGAAAGGCACCACGTCGAGCGAGGCGAAGCTGGTCTGGCGACGGTGCTGCGCGTCGAACGGCGAGATCCGCACCAGCCGGTGGACCCCGCGCTCGGCGGCCAGCATCCCGAAGGCGTACCGCCCCTTCACGATGAAGGTGGCGGAGAGCAGGCCGGCCTCCTGGCCAGGCGTCGCCTCCTCCACCTCGACGTCGAAGCCACGGCGCTCGGCCCACCGCGAGTACATCCGCAGGAGCATCTCCGCCCAGTCCTGGGCATCGGTGCCGCCCGCCCCGGCGTGGATCTCCGCCACCGCGTCGCTGTCGTCGTGGTCCCCGGCGAACAGGGCCCGAAGCTCCAACGAGCGGAGCCGGGCGTCGAGGTCGGCGAGCACCTCTTCGGTCTCCGCCCGGAGCGACGGGTCCCCCTCCTCCCGCTCCAGCTCGTAGAGGGTCTCCGCGTCGGACAGCCGCTCGGTCATGGCGTCGAGGAGCTCGAGGTCCTCGCTGACCCGTCCGAGCTCGGTGGTGACGCGGCGGGCGTGGTCGGCGTCGTCCCAGAGGCCGGGGGCCGACGCCTCCGCCTCGAGCTCGGTCCGCCGTCCTACCAGAGACTCCCGGCCGAGGAACCGCGCCGCCTCCGCGAGGCGCTCGGTGGCCGCGGCGATGGCGCCGGGAACGTCCACCCGGTCGGATACCGAGCCTCCCCGGGAGGGGGGTTCACCACCGGGCATCTCAGTTGGCGCCGTGGCAGAACTTGAACTTCTTCCCGCTGCCGCACCAGCAGGGGTCGTTCCGTCCCACCTTCTCCCGCTCCGACTTCACGATCGGCACCTGGGTCTCGCCGTCGTCGGAGAACCGGGCCTGCGCCCCCCCGGCCGGAGCGCCGCCCGCACCGGCAGCCAGCCCGGAGGTCCCGCCGGACGGGGACGCCACCCCGGCCAGCTCGTCGGCCGGCAGGGCCTCGGCCACCGAGGCGGCGAGCGAGGCGAACGAGGCGGTGTCCTGCACCGGGTCGTCGGCCGCCACGTACCGGGCCTGGTCGAGGTCCGGCTCGGCGGCCGGTTCGGACAGCACCTGCACGTGGAACACGTAGCGGAGGTAGTCGTCCTGGATACCCTCCATCAACTTGGCGAACAGGGCGAACCCTTCCCGCTGCCAGGCCACCAGAGGATCCTGGTTGCCCATGGCCCGGAGGTTGATCCCCTCACGCAGGTAGTCCATGTCGGCCAGATGGTCCCGCCAGCGCTGGTCGATGATCTGGAGCATGATGTCCCGCTCGAGCTGGCGCGCCGTCTCCGCGCCGCCCGGGATCGACTCGTCACGTGCGGCATAGAGGTCGAGCGCCTCGGTGAGGATGCTCTCGGTGAGCTGACCGACCGTGGTCGCCTCGGCCAGCTCGTCGGCCGTGAACCGGGTCGGGTAGTACTGGGTGATCTCCACGACGAGCCTGGCCAGGTCCCACTCCTCGGGGAATTCGCTCGGACAGGCGGAGGTGACCACGGCGGTGATGGTCTCCTCGAGGAGCTCGACCGTCTCCTCACGGAGGTCCTCCCCCTCGATGATCTGGAGCCGGCGGCGGTAGATCACCTTGCGCTGCTCGTTCATCACGTCGTCGTACTTGAGGACGTCCTTGCGCGACTCGGCGTTGCGTCCCTCCACCGTGTTCTGCGCCCGCTCGATCGCCTTGGTCACCATCTTCGCCTCGATGGGCATGTCGTCGGGGAGGGCCCTCCCCATCACCCAGTTCATGGCGCCGGTGGCGAACAGCCGCATCAGGTCGTCCTCGAGCGACAGAAAGAACCGGCTCTCCCCCGGGTCCCCCTGGCGGCCGGACCGGCCGCGCAGCTGGTTGTCGATGCGACGGCTCTCGTGGCGCTCGCTCCCGAGCACGTAGAGGCCCCCGAGCTCGCGCACCCGTTCACCTTCGGAGGTGCACACCGACTCGAGCTCGGCCTGCAGGGCCACCAGGGCCGCCTGGCCCTCGTCGGTGGACCCATCGATCCCCCGCGCCGCCGCCTCCCGGTGGGCCAGCCCCTCGGGGTTGCCGCCGAGGATGATGTCTACGCCCCGGCCCGCCATGTTGGTGGCGACCGTCACACCGCCGACCCGACCGGCCTGGGCGACGATCTCCGCCTCGCGGAAGTGCTGCTTGGCGTTCAGGACCTCGTGAGGGATGCCCCGCTTGTCGAGGAGGCGGGACAGCTGCTCCGACTTCGAAACCGACGCCGTGCCCACGAGCACGGGCTGGCCCGCCGCGTGCCGCTCGACGATGTCCTCCACCACCGCGTTGAACTTGCCCTCCTCCGTCTTGTAGATCAGGTCGGGCTGGTCGATGCGGATCAGCGGCTTGTTGGGCGGGATCGGCACCACCGGGAGGTCGTAGGTGTTGGCGAACTCGGACGCCTCGGTCTCGGCGGTGCCGGTCATCCCCGCCAGCTTGTCGTAGAGACGGAAGTAGTTCTGGAGGGTGACGGTGGCCCAGGTGTGGTTCTCCTCGTTGATGCGGACCCGTTCCTTGGCCTCGACCGCCTGGTGGAGCCCGTCCGACCAGCGGCGGCCGTCGAGGGTGCGACCGGTGAACTCGTCCACGATCTTCACCTCGCCCCCGGCGACCAGGTAGTCCTTGTCCCGCCGGTAGAGCTCCTTGGCGTAGAGGGCCTGGGTCAGGTGATGGACGTAGTTCACCGCCACCGCGTCGTAGAGGTTGCCCACCCCGAGCTGACGCTCGACCTTCTCGATGCCCGCCTCCGTGGGCACCACGATCCGCTTCTCCTCGTCGACCTCGTAGTCCTCGTCGACCCGCAGGGTCCGGACGATGCCGGCGAACTGGTAGTAGAGCTTCGCCGACTCGTTGGACGGTCCGGAGATGATCAACGGGGTGCGGGCCTCGTCGATGAGGATGGAGTCCACCTCGTCCACGATGGCGAAGTGGTGGCCGCGCTGGACCATCGCCTCGCGGTTGCGAGCCATGTTGTCGCGGAGGTAGTCGAAGCCCAGCTCGGTGTTGGTCCCGTAAGTCACGTCGGCCGCGTAGGCGGCGCGCTTGGCCACCGGGTCGTCAATGTCCGGCCCGACCCTGCCGACGGTGAGGCCGAGGAAGGTGTGGAGCTGTCCCATCCACTCCGAGTCCCTGGTGGCGAGGTAGTCGTTGACCGTGACGACGTGGACCCCCTGGCCGGCCAGGGCGTTGAGGTACACGGGAAGGGTGGAGACCAGGGTCTTCCCCTCCCCGGTCTTCATCTCCGCGATCCAGCCGAAATGCAGCGCCATGCCGCCCATCAGCTGGGCGTCGAAGTGGCGCTGCCCGAGCACGCGCCAGGCAGCCTCACGGACGACGGCGAATGCCTCGACCAGCAGGTCCTCGAGCGTCTCGCCGTCGGCCAGACGCTGGCGGAACCGGGGCGTGAACTCCCGGAGCTCCTCGTCGGAGCGCGCCTCCATCTCGGGTTCCAGGGCGTTCACCAGTGGCACGAGGTCCGCCAGCCGCCGGACCTTCTTCCCCTCGCCGGCTCGCAGGACCTTGGTGAACACGCTCATGGGACCATCACTCTACCGTCGCTCCACGCCGCTCCCCTGCCGGAGCGGCCCGGACGGCCGGCGCGACCCGGGACCCACCTGCGGTCGGTCAGCCGGCCTGCACCCTCACCCGACCCGGGCGCACCACCCTCGGACGGGGATGGGACCGGCCGACGATGCGCCCCTTCGTCTTCTCGAGCTGGTGCTCGAGCTTCTCGACCACCAGGTCCACCGCCACCAGCGGGTCCGGAGCCGAGGCGTGGGCACGGATCACCCGGCCGTGCCCCGACATGATGACCTCGCAGCACTCCCGGTCCGGGATCCTCGGATTGTGCTCCTCGGTGAAGTGCACCTCCGCCCGGTCGAGGCCGGGACAGTGCCTGAGCAGGCGCCCCACCTTCTCCTCCACCAACGCCCGGACCTCGTCGGGCACAATCCTCCTGCCGTTCGCGATGACAACGTTCACCGGCGCACCTCCCTCTCCCTGTCCATCGTCGTGACTGGTTTCGTGATTGGCTGTGTGACTGGTTTCGGTGTGGCGGTCCGGCGGACGCCCGCTCGGTCGGACCTCGCCCGGGACCGTGCGGAGCAGACGCCGGATCGCCGGGTCGGCTGTGGGCGGCGAGCGGCTGACCTGGTCTTTGACCCCACACTCGCCTGCAGCAGGGGTAGCGGCCGGGCGCCGGCGAGGCCGGTCCGGGATCCGGACCGGCCTCCTGCGGCACCACCGAAGGCACGCGTCCCACCGTCTCCGCCTGCACCCGACAACCGGGTGCACCGCGGGCAGGTCTTACTCCTAAGCCGCACCATGCTCAGCAACCAGGAGTTGCCTTACGTGGGTCGTTTCGCCTGCGACTGGCATCGACTTGCAACCACAGACCCGCTCGCCGCTCACGGGATCAGCCTACGCCCCTCTCCGCCGGAATGGCGGGAAACTCTGACGAGTTCATGATCCCGGCACACCACCGTCACGCCGCCGCAACACGCGGGGCCACGTCGACCGCGGCGGTCAACCCGCCCGGCCGCGGCGCAGCTGCTCCTTGAGCTCGACGAGGACGGGGACCGGACCGGGATCGACGCCCTCCTTCCCCGCCAGGTGCAGCGACACGAAGTCGCCGAAGAGCATGAGGTCCAACAGCTGGGCCAGGTCCCCCTCGCCCTCCGCCCGCACCTCGAGGACGTCCGCCACCACCTCCTCGAGGATCTCCGCCACCAGGGCGAACCGCCGACCGATCTCGGGGTGCTCGCCGTCGTGGCGCAGGTTGACCACCGTGAACAGCTGGCGGGTGACGTCGCCGTGCTGGCCCCAGCCGGCGATCTCGTTGTGGCACAGCTCCGGGTAGGCGTTCCAGAAGGCGGGGGCCTTGGCGTTCTCGTTGACCTGGGTCTTCCACCGCTCAGCCGCCACCGCCCCCACCGACTCGGCGCCGTGGACCAGCGGGATGGTCCGCCCGATTCGGCGCGCCACCAGCTCCGCGGGGCTGTCCGGTCCCGTCAGGAGGTCACGCCGCCGCCGGAGCTGTGCCACCGCCTCCTGGATCCAGTGCGCCGCCCCGGGGAAGAGGCCGATCTCCCCGAGGAGCGCCAGCGGCGGGATGGCCATCGCCCCGAGAGCGGCCCGGGGCTGGGGGATGGACGCCGGCACGGGCACCAGCGGCATCTCCCACTCGCCGGCCAGGCGGCCGAGCTCGCCGCCGGACGTCACGACCACCATCGCCGCCCCGGATTCGTAGGCCTCGCCGGCGGCCTCGATGGTCTCCTCGGTGTCCCCGGAGAACGACAGTGCGAACACCAGCGAGCCGGGACCGACGAAGTCGGGCAGCGCGTACCCCTTCGTCGCCACCACGGGGACCGGCATGCCGGGTCCGGCCACCGCTCCGAGCACGGCCCCGGCGATCCCGCTCCCACCCATCCCCAGCAGCACCACCTGCTCCACCTGGTCGCGGCCGGGGAGGCCGGGCAGGCCGCGGGCGGCGGCGGCGGCGGCGGCGACCTGCTCCGGGAGGCCGGCGGTGGCGTCCCACAGGGCGAGCGAGTCGACCGGGACGGACGGGTTCACCGGCGGCGCCTCTGTCGGCGGCCGGCTCCGCTCACGCCCCGGTGGTGCCGTCGGCGTCGTGGGTGAGCCGGGCCCCACCGGACCCGGCCAGGGCCATCAGGCGCTCGTGCTCCGCTCCGTCGACGGCGGTCGCCTCCTCGACCAGCATCACCGGGATCCCGTCGCGGACCGGGTAGCTCCGGCGGAGCCGCGGGTTGTACAGGCGGTCCTCGCCCTCGAAGTAGAGGAGCTGCCCCTTGTCCTCGGGGCAGGCCAGCACGTCGAGAAGCAGCGGGTCGAGTGTCACGATGGGGAACCTTTCCGTTCTCGGTCGGCGAGCCGGGCCAGCGCCGCCTGCACCTCCTCCACCCGACGGGCGCAGGTGGCGTCGTCGGGGGCCTCCACGTTCAGGCGGAGCAGCGGCTCGGTGTTGGAGGGGCGGAGGTTGTACCACCAGTCGCCGCGGTCGACGGTGAGCCCGTCGAGCCGGTCGGAGATGCCGAGCTCGCCGCCGGCCGCCTCCACCTCGGCCGCCATCGCCTCGACCGTCGCCGCCGGGTCGGGGACCTCGGTGTTGATCTCGCCGGACGCCGCATAGCGCCGGTAGGGCCGGAGCAGCTCCGAGAGGGGCCGGCCGGTGACACTCAGGAGCTCGAGGACGACCAGGGCAGCGATGATCCCCGAGTCGGCCCGGTAGTTGTCGCGGAAGTAGTAGTGGCCGGAGTGCTCCCCTCCGAACACCGCGCCGGTGTCGGCCATCACCTGCTTGATGAAGGAGTGGCCCACCCGGGTGCGGACCCCGACGCCGCCGCTCTCCGCGATCACCTCCGGCACCACCCGTGAGGAGATGCAGTTGTAGAGCACGGTGGCACCGGGGTGCTTGGCGAGCATGGACGAGGCCACCAGGGCGGTCGTCAGCGAGCCGGAGACCGGCTCGGCCCGCTCGTCGACGAGGAACACCCGGTCGGCGTCCCCGTCGAACGCCAGTCCCACGTCGGCCCCGTGGTCGAGGACCGCCTGTTTGAGCGCCACCAGGTTCTCGGGCTGGATGGGATCGGCGGGATGGTTGGGGAAGGTGCCGTCGAGCTCGGGGTAGAGGATGTCGACCTCGAACGGCAGGCCGGCGAACACCGCCGGGACCACCAGGCCCCCCATGCCGTTGGCGGTGTCCGCCACCACCACCAGGGGCCGCAGGCGGTCCCGGTCCACGAAGGAGCGCACGTGCTCGGCATAGGCGTCGAGGACCGACCGTTCCTCCCTCGGGGCGAGGGCCGCCGGGTCGACCGGCGGCGGCCCGGACGATCCCCACGCCGCCAGCAGCGCCTCGGCCGTCGCCTCGATCTCGGCCAGGCCGGTGTCACGCCCGATCGGACGGGCGCCGGCCAGGCAGAGCTTCAGCCCGTTGTAGGCGGCCGGGTTGTGCGAGGCGGTGAACATGGCGCCGGGCGCGTCGAGGCTCCCGGCCGCGAAGTACAGCATGTCGGTCGAGGCGAGCCCCAGGTCGACGACGGCGACGCCTTCCGACCGGGCACCGTCGGAGAAGGCGGCGGAGAGGGCCACCCCCGAGTTGCGCATGTCCCTCGCCACCAGCAGGCGCGGGCCGCCGGTGAACCGGGCGACGGCGGCGCCGATGGCCCGGAACCGCTCGGGCGAGAGCTGGTCGGGGACGGTCCCCCGGATGTCGTACGCCTTGAAGACGTCAGAGAGGCTGCTCATGGCCGGGCCATCCTACCCAGCCCCCGGCTGGCGGCGCCGTTGGTCCCGACAGGTCGGCTCAGCCGGCGGTCATGCCCACCATCGGTTGGACCAGGGCGAGGGAGCCGGTCGAGCCCGAGAAGGCGGCGGCGCCGTAGGCGAAGATGCCGCCGTCCGCGGCCACCAGCCAGTAGCCGCCGCCGTCAGGGGTCGACGCCATGCCCACGATCGGCCGGTTGAGGTGGAGGGACCCGGCCGAGCCGTGGAACGGCGCGTCTCCGTAGGAGAAGATGCCGCCGTCGGAGGCCACCAGCCAGTAGCCCTTGCCGTCCGCGGTCGATGCCATGCCCACGATGGGCCGGTTGAGGTGGAGGGACCCGGCCGAACCGAAGAAGGCGGCGTCGCCGAAGGCGTAGACGCCGCCGTCCGACCCGACCAGCCAGTAGCCCTTGCCGTCCGGGGTGGCGGCCATGCCCACGACGGGCGCGGCCATCACCGTGCCGGCCGTCGAACCGAAGAAGCCGGCGTCGCCGAAGGCGTAGACGGCCCCGTCCGAGGCGACCTCCCAGTAGCCCTTGCCGTCGGGGGTCGACGCCATGCCCACGACCGGTCTGGCCAGCACGTGGCCGCCCATCGAGCCGTAGAAGCCGGCGTCACCGAAGGCGAAGATGCCACCGTCGGAGGCCACCATCCAGTAGCCCTTTCCGTCCGGCGTGGCGGCCATGCCCACGATGGGGCGGGCCAGCACGTGGCCGCCCATCGAGCCGTAGAAGCCGGCGTCACCGAAGGCGAAGATGCCACCGTCGGAGGCAACCATCCGGTAGCCGGGCACGGCGGGAGCCGGCGGAGCGAAGGTGATGGGAGCGTAGGCGGTCTGGCCGGCGAGGTCTCCCACCCCGATCCCGCAGGTCACCCCGGCCAGCTGTTGGGCGCGGGTCGGTGGGCACGGATAGGCGGCGGCCGCGGCGGCGGCGCTCCCGCCCGTGCTGTCGGTCCCGGACTGCGGCGGTCCGAGCACGCCGGTGTGGATGGTGAACGGCATCGATGCGGTCCCGGTGAGGGAGACCAGCAGCAGGGAGCCGTCGAAGGGGTTCGAGCAGCTCACCGGGGCTGCGATGCCGTCCACCTCGACCGTGGGCTGGCCGGGGGCGAGGCTGCACTCGACGACAGCCCCTTCCGTCCCCGGCGTGAGGCCGCTGGCGTCGACCGTCACGGTCCGGCCGGCCGAGAGCCCGGTCGAGGGTGTCACCGATACGGCGGGCACAGGGACCGGCCCCGTGATCGACAGCGGCGCGCTCGCCACCCGCTCCCCCGCCCCGTCGTCCACCACCACGGCGCAGTGGCCGCCGGCAGCCACCTGGGCCGCCGTCGGGGGGCATGGGTAGGCGGCGCTGGCCGCGGTGCCGCCGAGGTTCCCCTCCTCCACGGTGACGTGCTGGGAGAGGCTCCCGTCGGGACCGGTCACCGGGGGGAGCGAGGGCGGGCCGAGCACCGAGACGGCGTAGGAGCCCCAGGACTGCGTGCAGCCGATGCCAGGGAACCCCTCGTAGCCAATCGGCTCGCCCGGGCTGATGTTGCACTCGGCCACCGCGAAGGCGGAGTCCGGGGTGAAGCCGGACCCGGTGACCGCCACCGACTGGCCGGAGGAGAGACCGGTCGAAGGCGCCACCGCGACGGTCGGCGTCGTGGGCGGGGCGGGGGCGGCGAAGGAGATGGGCGCCGAAGCTGTGTCGGACAGTATGGGGGAGCCGACCGAGGACGGCCCGAACGAGAGCGTGCCGAACGAGATGCCGCAGGTCACCCCGGCGAGGAGCTGAGCGGCGGTCGGCGGGCAGGGGTAGGCGGCCGCGTCGGTGGACGCGTCCCGGCCCAGGCTGTCCACACCCAGGATCGGGGGGCCGACGGTGCCGGTGACCACGGTGACCGCGGCGGTGAAGGTGCCCGTGGACGAGACGATCACCTGGGACTGGCCGAACGGTCCGCCGAAGTAGGGGTCGGCGCACCCCACCGGGACCTGGAACGAGTCGACGGCGATGGTGGGCTGGCCCGGGGCCAGGTTGCACTCGACGGCGGCACCCTCGGAACCCGGGGTCGCCCCCGACCCGGACACCACCACCTGCTGGCCGTAGAGCAGCCCGGTGGCCGGGGTGGCGACCAGGGACACCCCCGTGCCGGCGGCCCCCGCCCCACCGGCGGGAGCCAGCGCGGCGGCCCACGACGCCGTCCCCAGGGCGAGCACCGCCGCCCCGAGCCTCGCCGCCCGCCACTTCCGGCGGTGCCCCCCGGAGATGCTGTGCCCCCCGGAGATGCTGTGCCGTGTCGCCATCGTCCCACCCCGCTCCACGGCTCCGGCCCGACCTGCTGGTCGGGAACACCGGACCCGCCGGGGCGAGCGTACCTCCCGCCGGCGACCACCGCCCGCCATCCGGCCGGGTCAGCGGGCGGAACCCGCCCGCCGCCGTCGACGTCGGGCCAACGAGCCCCAGATCCCGAGCGCCAGCGCGGCGGCCACCGACACCGCCGTCAGCATCCACCCGGCACGGTCGGCGGGCGTGCTCCCGTAGACCAGGGAGACGTCGTGGCTCGTCGGGACGACCACCATCAGGTTCGGGGCGACCCGCCACGGGCCCTGCGCCCCCACCGCCTTCCAGTTCGGGAAGTAGGACACTTTGACCTCCACCGGCGTGCCGGTGCGGTCGACGTGGAAGGAGACGCCGCTGTCGGACTGGCGGACATCCGACACGGTGGTGGCCGGCTCCCGCACCACCGGCGGCGAGGGGTCGCCGATACGCACCCTCGTCCAGGAGGCCGGGCCGGCGGCGGCGGGGACCACGTCCCAACGGGAGGGGGTGTCGTACCAGGCCAGCGAGGGAGCCATCCACTGGTGCTGGGCGGCGCCGACCCCCTTCCACACCACCGGTCGGGCCGACAGGGGTTGGACGAGGGAGGAGCCGGCCACCCGGTACACCTTCCAGGTCGTGTCCAGCTCGGCGCCGTTGTAGACGGTCTTCCACGGACCGGTCGACGCCAGCAGGGTCAGCGCCGGGTCGGCGGCCGCAGCCTGCTGGGTGATCGGGGACGAGGCGAGGTAGTACCGCACCCCCAGCTGCTGCAGGTGCTGGACGCCGAGCGCCACGTCGAGCCCCCCGTAGGGCAGCCCGACCATGGCGTCCGACGGCGTCACCGACAGCTCGCTCTGGTCGATGAAGTGGTACGGGGTGGTGGCCGAGGACTCGAAGAGCAGCCCTTCCATCGAGTCGATGCACCCGTTGGTCCAGTACGGGAGCAGCATCAACGACTCGGTGGTCCCGAACCGGTTGAGCGACGGGCTGTACTCCCACATCGCCCGTCCACACCCGTGGTCGGCCCCCACCGACGCCATCATGTCGATCACGGCCCGGTACTCCGGGTAGTCGGGCTTGCCCTGGTAGCCCGAGTAGTTCCAGGCCGCCCAGGCGCCCGGCTGGTCGGCGCCGACGGTCACCCCGACCGAGGCCATAGTGGAGGCCGGGAGCGCCAACGGCGGCACCACCGCCAGGCAGGCGGCCGCCAGGGCCACCAGCGGGCCGAAGACGGCCCCGGGGGGCGTGGCGCCGGATGTCGGCCGGCGGAACCGGGTGATCCGCATGCCGGGGCGCCACCCGGCCGGCGCGCCCCCCGCCAACCGGCCGCGCACGGCCCGCGACCACCGGTCGAGCCGGCGACGACGGGACCAGCGGGCGCAGGCCGCCACCACCTCCGCCACGGCGAACCCGGCCATGAGGTACAGGCAGAGGAACCACAGGGGGAGGAACCGGACGTTGTAGAGCTTCCCCTGGGGGTCGAGGCAGACCACCCCGGCCGAGATGCCCCCCATCACCGCCAGGAAGAGGGCGACCCGGTTCCGACGGACCACCATCGCCACCAGACCCACCGCGACCGCGAGGTCGAGCCACCGCGACGAGGCGGGGAACAGGAGGTGGGGGAACCCGTCGACGTTGAGCCAGCCCATGTTGGTCGTGTAGGGGAGGCCGGCCGCGAAGGGCAGCAGCCACCAGGCGGCCAACCCCACCCCGATCGCCCCCATCGCCGCCGACCAGCCGAACCGGCTCTCCCAGCGGCGGCGTGCGAGCGACGCGGGGAGCCCCCGCCCGAACGACCGGCGCAGGTCGGCGTCGAGCAGCACCCACACCACGCCCCCGATGATGGCGAAGGCGCCGGTGACCAGGTGGCTGAGGATGGTCGCCGCCAGCAGCACCGCGGCCAGCGCGCGGTGCCGCCCGGTCCGGAGCGACTGGGCGAAGAGCCCCAGGAACACCAGGGCGATGGAGAGGCCCAGCGAGAACGAGAACTCGCCGGCCAGGGTGGACAGCAGGTTGCCGCCGTCGATGGTGAAGCTCGGCTCGAACAGGAAGGGCAGCGTGGCCGCGGCCAGGCACCCCGGCCCCGGGTCACGCAGCCCGGCCAGGCGCCCGAACAGCCAGGCGGCGACGGGGAGGGTGAGCGTCCCCAGCGCGGTCACCAGCTTGAAGGCGACGTTGTAGTGGATCACCTCGCTGAAGAGCACGGTGAGAAGGCCGGGGAGCGGGAAGTAGAAGGTGTACAGCGGGAAGCCGTCGTACCACGCCGGGTCCCAGCCGGTCAGGTGGCCGTGCGGGAGCAGGGTCGACTTGAGGTAGGCGGGGAGCATCACGTGGGCGCCGGTATCGCCGCCCGCTGCCGTCGTGTTGGCCAGGAGCAGCGACGGGTGGAGCTGCCACAGGCAGACTCCGATCACCCCGGCCATGGCCACCACGCTCGACCACACCGGCCAGGCCGGCCGGGCGGTCAGGCGGGCGACGGCCCGCCGGGATCGGCGCGGCGGCCCGGCAGGGACGGCGATCGCCGGCTTCCCGGTGCCGCGCCGGTCGTCGATCACCACGGCCGGGCCGGCGGGGACGAGGTCGCGGTCCGTCACGTCAGGACAGCACGGCGCTGCCGGCGTGCACGATCGCCACCACCGCCACCAGGTTGAACGAGGCGTGGGCGACCATGTTCATGCCCAACCGCCCGGTCCGGTACGAGACGAGCGAGAGGAGGACGCCGAACGTGGCCAGGCCGATGAGCTGCAACGACTCCGCGTGGGCGAGCCCGAAGAGGACGCCGGTGACCACGATGGCCAGGGCGGGTCCCACCCACCGACCGAACGAGCCGAAGAGCCGGGCCAGGGACCGCAGGAGCACGCCCCGGAAGAACAGCTCCTCGAAGAACGGCGCGCCGACCACCGTGAGCACGGCGATCACCACGAACCCGGCGCCGTGCGACCCCCCGGTGAGCTTCTGGCTGGGCGCGTTGAACCGCTGGTTGAAGTCGTGGACGTGCTGCGAGATCGGGAGGTAGATCAGCGCCACCAGGAACTGTCCCGCCACCCCGATCGGCACGCCCACCAGGTCGACCCACCGGAAGCGGAGACCCATGTCGCGCACCAGGCTCCGCGTCCCCCGGGCACCGCTGGCCAGCAGGGGCCCGCCGGCGAACCCGCACCAGAGGCCGAGCAGCGTCGACACGATGTACCAGGTGGGCGGCTCGCTCATCCGGCTGATGGCCTGGAGGTCGTTCCCCTTCCCGGCCAGGGCGGCGGCCACCACCACGAACACGGCGCCGAGGATCTGGCCGGCGAGGAACCCGAGGGCGGCGAAGAGGAGCCAGAGCCCGGCGTCCGCGCGCGACGCCGGGGCCGCCCCCAGCTCGAACTGGGCGCCGAGCGGGACGTCCCCCGCCGCCAGCGCCGCCGCCAGCGCGGCGGGGGGACCGGTTCCCTGTGGCGGGCGTGTCGGCGGCGGGGGAGCCCAGCCGCCGGGGGGCGTCCAGCCGACCGGCGGAGGCGGGTCGAGGCCCGCGTCGGTCCGTTCGGTCACCCCGACACGATACCGAGCACGGTCGTCCGGGAGGGCGCGAGGCCGTTGCGGAGCGGGGGCCGCCGCGGTGGGCCCCCCGGCGCCCCTGCGACCTGCTCCTGAGGGGGGAGGCGATGCGCCACTCGCCGGTCCCGCCGAATAGCATGGAAGGGTGACCCCGCCCAACCCCAGCCCGTCCAGCGGCCTGCCGAGCACGGGCGGCCCGGGTGACGCCTCCCCCGGGCAGAACCGGAACCGGCTCATCCTCTACATCGTGATCGCCGTCGTGGTGCTCGGCGTGCTGATCATCCCCAGCCTCACCCAGAAGACCAACGTCACCTCGCTCACTTACAACACGTTCCTGAACGACCTGCAGGGCAAGCAGGTGAAGAATGCCACGGTCAACCAGTCGACCGGCGTGATCACCGGCACCCTGGCCAACGGGGCCAGCTACACGGTCAACGGCCCGACGCCCCCGACCGACTCGCTGCTGAACGCCCTGAAGCCGCTGGGCAACAACTACAAGCTCTACACACCCTCGTCCAACAACCTGGTGGGCATCCTCCTCACCTGGGTCCTCCCGTTCGCCCTCATCTTCGGGGTGTTCTTCTACATCAGCCGGAAAGCGCAGGGTCAGATGGGCAGCATCATGTCGATCGGCCGGTCCAAGGCCAAGCTCTACTCGACGGAGCGGCCGTCGACCACCTTCGACGACGTGGCGGGGTACGGCGGGGTCAAGCTCGAGATCAGCGAGGTCGTGGACTTCCTGAAAACGCCGGCCCGGTTCAAGGACATCGGGGCCCGCATCCCCAAGGGCATCCTCCTCGTCGGGCCTCCGGGGACGGGGAAGACCTTGCTGGCCCGGGCCGTGGCCGGGGAGGCCGGGGTGCCCTTCATGTCAGTCAGCGGGTCCGACTTCATGGAGATGTTCGTGGGGGTCGGGGCCAGCCGGGTGCGCGACCTGTTCGCCACCGCCCGCAAGCAGGCGCCGGCCATCGTGTTCATCGACGAGATCGACTCGATCGGCCGCAAGCGCGGGGCCGGCCTGGGCGGCGGCCACGACGAGCGGGAGCAGACCCTCAACCAGCTGCTCTCCGAGATGGACGGGTTCGATCCCACCGAGGGGATCGTGGTGATGGCCGCCACCAACCGGCCGGACATCCTCGATGCCGCCATCCTGCGCCCCGGGCGGTTCGACCGGCAGATCGTCGTGCCGCTTCCCGACCTCGAGGAGCGCCTGCCCATCCTCCAGGTCCACTGCAAGGACAAGCGGGTGGCCCCCTCCGTCGACCTCGAGGTCGTCGCCCGCGGGACGCCGGGGATGAGCGGCGCCGACCTCGCCAACCTGGTGAACGAGGCGGCGCTGCACGCGGTGCGCCGGGGGTCCACCGTCATCGAGAACGTCGACTTCGAGGCGTCGCGCGACCGGGTGCTGATGGGCCAGCGCCGCGAGAGCCTCGTCCTGTCCGACGCCGAGAAGGAGCGGGTCGCGTTCCACGAGGGCGGGCACGCGGTGCTGGCCTACGTGCTCCCCGAGGCCGACCCGGTCCACAAGGTGACCATCCTGCCCACCGGCATGGCCCTGGGGGTCACCATGCAGCTCCCCATGGAGGAGCGCCACATCCACTCCCGCCAGCACATCGAGGACTCCCTGGCCGTGCGCATGGGGGGGAGGGCCGCCGAGCTGCTCGTCTACGGGGACCTCTCGACCGGGGCGTCCAACGACCTGGTCGGCAACACCGAGCTCGCCCGGAAGATGGTCCGGGAGTGGGGCATGAGCGACAAGATCGGCCCGATGGCCTGGGGCTCCCAGGGGCAGGTCTTCCTGGGTGAGGACCTGATGCACACCCGCGACTACTCGGAGCACACCAGCCAGATCATCGACGACGAGGTGGAGCTCATCCTGCGCGCCCAGGAGGAGCGTGCGCTCGAGGTGCTGTCCCGGCACCGGGGTGGTCTCGACGCCCTCGCCCGGGCCCTCCTCGACGAGGAGACGGTCGACGGCGAGACGGTCGCACGGCTGGTGGACACCGCCTACGGGCGGCCGGTCCACGAGCACGCCTCGAAGCCCATCCCGCCCGTGTTCGAGGCGGACCGCCACGGTCCCGGCGCCGGGGAGGACGGTGGTGCCTCGGGACCGACCGACGGGTCGGCAGAAGCCCCGTCCGACACAGCCGGAGCCTCCGGTCCGGGCACCGGCCACGCCGACGCGTCCACCCCGGCGCCGGCCGACGCGCCCGTCCCCCCGCGCCAGGACGCCCCGGTCGACGCCGGCGTCTCCGGTGCCGGCGAGGTACCGGCTCCCACGCCGGCACCGACCACGAAGCACTCCCCCTGGCCCCCGCCGCCACCGCCGTCCGGCAACCGCACGCCGCCGGGAAACCGCACGCCCTGGACGCCCCCCCCGGCGACCGGGCCCTGGTCGCAGCAGGCGCCGTGGCCCCCGCCCCCGCCACCGCCCCCGGCATCCCGGTAGCGGTCGCCGGCCCCGCCGTCGTCAGCCCCCGCCGGCGGCCTCCGCCTTCGGACTCCGCCGGGCGGCCTCGGCTCAGTCCTCGCCGGCGGTCTCGGCGGACTGCATCTTGCCGTCGATCATGTTGACCACCGTCGGGTCGACCAACGTCGTCACGTCTCCCAGCTCCCGGTGCTCGGCGACGTCCCGGAGCAGGCGGCGCATGATCTTGCCACTGCGCGTCTTGGGCAGCTCCGGGGTGAGGAGGATCTGGCGCGGCTTGGCGATGGGCCCGATGGCCGAGGCGACCGTCTCGCGCAACGCCACCACCAGCGCCGCACCCTCCTCGTCGCTCTGGGCCGCGTCGCCCTTGACGGTCACGAAGGCCACGATCCCCTGCCCGGTCGTGGGATCCGAGGCCCCCACGACCGCCGCCTCGGCCACCTGTGGATGGCTCACCAGCGCGTGCTCGACCTCGGTGGTGGAGATCCGGTGCCCGGAGATGTTCATCACGTCGTCCACGCGGCCCAGGAGCCACAGGTCCCCGTCCTCGTCCTTCTTCGCCCCGTCGCCGGCGAAGTAGCGGCCCGGGAACCGGCTCCAGTAGGTCTGGCGGTACCGCTCCGGATCCCCCCAGATCCCCCGCAGCATGCCCGGCCACGGCCGGTCGACCACCAGGTAGCCGCCTTCGCCGTTGCCGACCGGGTTGCCGTCCCCGTCGACGACGTCCACGCTCACCCCGGGCAGCGCGGCCATGGCCGCTCCCGGCTTGGTCGCCGTGATTCCCGGCAGGGGTGCGATCAGGATGCCCCCCGTCTCGGTCTGCCACCAGGTGTCGACGATCGGGCACCGGTCGCCGCCGACGTGCCGGCGGTACCACATCCATGCCTCCGGGTTGATCGGCTCGCCGACGGATCCGAGGAGGCGCAGGCTGGTGAGGTCGTGGGCCGCCGGTAGGTCCTCCCCCCACTTCATCAGGGTGCGGATCGTGGTCGGCGCGGTGTAGAGGATCGAGACCTTGTACTCCTCGATGATCCGCCACCAGCGATCGCGGCCACCGGCGTCGGGGGTGCCCTCGTAGAGCACCGAGGTGGCCCCGTTGGCCAGCGGGCCGTAGACGATGTAGCTGTGCCCGGTGACCCAGCCGATGTCCGCCGCCGTCCAGTACACATCCTCGTCGGGCTTGATGTCGAACACCAGCCGGTGGGTGGTCGCGGTGTGCACCAGGTATCCCCCGGTGGTGTGGAGGATGCCCTTCGGTGCCGCGGTGGTACCGCTCGTGTACATCAGGTACAGCGGGTGCTCGGCATCGAACGACGCCGCCTCGTGCCGGTCGCTCTGGCGGTCGACCACGTCGTGCCACCAGACGTCGCGACCCTCCTTCCACGCGACCTCCTGGCCGGTCCGACGCACCGCGAGCACCGAGCGCACCGCCGGGCACCGTTCGAGCGCCTCGTCGAGGTTGGGCTTGAGCGCGCTCGTCGCGCCCCTCCGGTACCCGCCGTCGGCGGTGATGGCCACCCGGGCGTCGGCATCGAGCGTGCGGGCCGCCAGCGCCTCGGCCGAGAAGCCCCCGAACACGACCGAGTGGGGAGCGCCCAGGCGGGCGCAGGCCAGCATGGCCACCACCGCTTCGGGGATCATCGGGAGGTAGATCATCACCCGGTCGCCGGCTTCCACCCCGAGCTCGACCAGCGCGTTGGCGGCCCGGCACACCATCGCCTGCAGGTCCGCATAGGTGATGGTCCGGATGTCCCCCTCCGGCTCGCCCACCCAGTGGAAGGCGACCCGGCCGCCGTGGCCGGCCTCGACGTGGCGGTCGACACAGTTGTAGGCGGCGTTGAGGCGCCCCCCGGCGAACCAGCGGGCGGAGGGCTCTTCCCAGTCGAGGACGCGGTCCCAGTGGTGGTCCCAGGTCAGGTGCTCCGCCTGTCGGGCCCACCAGGCCTCCGGGTCGGCGGCGGCCTCCTCGTAGATTCCCGGCCGGGCGTTCGCCCGGGCGGCGAAGTCGGCCGGCGGCTCGAACCGCCGGGTCTCGTGCAGCAGGGCGGAGAGCGCCCCGCCGTCCCCGCCGTCCGGTCGATCCGTCATGGTGGCCTCCTCAGTTCCCCCCATACTGGGCCGGAACCCGCCGGGTCCGCACATCACGGGTCGATGAGCACGCCCGGGTTGAGGACACCGCCCGGATCGAGCTCCCGCTTGGCCGCCCGCAACGCGGCGGCGAATGGCTCCGGCCGCTCCCGGTCGTACCAGGGCCGGTGGAGGCGGCCGACGGCGTGATGGTGGGTGATGGTGCCGCCCCCGGCCAGGATCGCCTCCGAGGCCGCCTGCTTCACCGCCCGCTGCTGCTCGGCGGGATCGCTGCCCACCCGGTACGCACCGAGGTAGGTGTAGTAGGGGGCGGGACCGTCGGGGTAGACGTGGGTGAACCTGCAGTTGAGGCTGCCTCCGCCGCACACCTCGTCGAGGGCGGCGAGGGTGGCGGCACGCACCGCCGCGTCGAAGGCCGGCCAGCGGTCCCAGGTGACCGCCGTCTCGAAGGTGCCCGCCACCAGGCCGAGCCCGGCGGCGGCTCCGATCCCGCCCCCGCCGGCGATGAACGACCGCCGCCAGGCCCCCGCCCCGCCGGGGCGCCCCGATCCGTCCCGCTCCCCGTCGTCGACCGCGATGTCCGCGTCGTCGACCGTCCCGCCGGCGGCCCGGGCCAGGTCGACGGCGCGGCCGATGTCGGTCCGCTGGGAGAGCTCCGACGACTCGAACCCGATGACCAGCAGCGAGCGGGAGCCGTCGAGCCCCGCGGCGTCGGCCGCCAGCTCCGGATCGAGCAGCCGGAGGTTGGCGGGCCAGAGCTTGGCCTGGGCGATCTGGCGGGTCGCCTCCCAACCGGACGCCCACGAGGGGAAGGTCACGCTCGCCGTCGCCCGGAAGCGCGGGCGGGCCTGGATGCGCATCCACGCCTCGGAGATGATGCCCAGGATGCCCTCGGAACCGATCACCCACCGGTTCGGGTCGGGACCGGCTCCCGAGCCGGGCAGCCGTCGGGTCTCCCACCAGCCGCTGGGCGTGAGCATCCGGACCGACTCCACGAAGTCGTCGATGTGGGTGTGGTTGGTGGCGTAGTGCCCTCCCGAGCGGGTGGCGATCCACCCTCCGAGCGTGGACTCGGCGAAGCTCTGGGGAAAGTGCCGGAGGGTGAACCCGGCCGGCCGGAGCTGATCCTCCAGGTGGGGTCCGAACACCCCCGCCTGGACACGGGCCGCCCTCGAGACGTCGTCGATCTCCAGGACGCGGTCCATCTCGTCCAGGGCGACCGTGACGACGGGTCCCCGGTCCTCGGGCGGGGTGACGCCTCCCACCACCGAGGTGCCGCCGCCGTAGGGCACGACACAGTGGCCGCTGCCGGCGCACCAGTCGAGGACGGCCTCGAGCTCGGACTCGTTCCGCGGATGGGCCACCACGTCGGGTGGGTTGGGGTAGTGGCCGAACACGGCGTGGTCGGTGCGGTCGTAGCCGTAGGAGTGGTAGGCCCGCTCCCAGTTGTCCTGGCGGCAGAAGGCGGCCAACGATCCGGGCGGGTCGAGCCGGGGACGCCGGAGCTCCAGCTGGTCCGCAGTGGGGATGTCCGGGACGCGGAGCTCCACCCCGAAGCGGGCGGAGAGGTGGGCCGCCACCTCGGCCCGCTGGGCGCGGGTCGGCTCCGCCGATTCGAGGCCCGACATCCACAGACTCCGTCGCGGCCGGCCCACGCTAGTGCCCGTCCCTGCCCGGGGGCACCTCCGGCTCCCGGGGCCCGGAGCCCGGGCGGGAGTCCGACGAGCCGGACCGGTCCGGCGCCATCGCCCAGCGGAGGAGCGACGCCAGCACCCGGGCCGGCGGCACCAAGGCGACGCGGTCGACCAGGGGCGGGTGTGGGATCCCGAGCTCGGCGCGGGCCCATGGAGGGAGGAGGCCCACGGCCGCACCCACGATCACCGCGTACACGGCGCGGTCCTCGGGGCGGGTGGCGGTGCCCCGGAGGAGGAAGTCACGGGCGGCGACCGCCTGGGGCCCGGCGTAGAGCTCGGGGCGCATGCGGCGCAGGTAGGCGGTCGCCTCGTCCACGCTCCGGGGGGCCCAGGTCGCCCCGAGCCCGTGGGCCAGCACGGCGGTCTCGTCGTAGTAGGCGTCGCACTCCGCCCGGGAGAGCCGGTGCGGGCCGAACCGCTGGGCGGACCGGAGGAAGCTGGACATCTCGGCGACGTGGATCCACGTGACGAGCTCCGGGTCGTCCGCTGCGTAGGGTCTGCCGTCGGGGGCGATCCCGCGGACCCGGCGGTGGACCCGGAGCACCTGGTCGATGGCCCGGCGCGCGTCGGTGGTGGACCCGAAGGTGGTGGTCCCCACGAACGCGGCCGTGCGCCGGAGCCTGCCGTGCGGGTCCTCGGCGTAGTTCGAGTGGTCGGCCACCCCGGCCATGGCGAGCGGGTGCAGGGACTGGAGGAGCAGGGCACTGAGCCCCCCGTAGACCATCGACGGGAGGTCCGAGTGGACCCGGCGGGCGACTCCGTCGGGCGCCAGGTAGGACTCCGCCGGGTCCGTCGCCGGCCGGGCCGGGCCGTCGGGGATCCCCAGCGACCGCCGGACGTCCCGCCCGAGCCCCGACCGGACCGGCTCCGCCAGGGTGCCGAGCATCCGCAGGGGGAGCTGCACCGCCGCACCGCCCAGGTCCGAGATGCGCTGCACCGGATCGGGGAGTGTCACCGTCATCCCCCGATCATCCCACGCTGCCGATCCGGGTCCGGGGCGGACCGGTCGGGTGCCGGGTCCGGGGGATCAGCCCGACCCGAGCCGGCCCGGCAACGGCATGCCCGTCGACGACACCACCCCGGGTGCCCCGGCCGGGCCTGCGTCCTCCTCGACCACAACCGGTCCGTCCGCCCGGACCTCGAGTGCCCGGAGCCCGCCGACCAGGCGCGCCCCCAACACGACGAGGGAGCCCGGAGCCACGGTGAAGGCCGCCACCGGGGCCCCGGTGGCGGCGACCGTCACCGTCACGCGCGCCGGTGCGGCCGCCGGGTCCGCCACCGCCAGGCTCTCGACCGTGGCGCCCGCGGTGCCGGGTGCTCCAGCGACGCCGGGGGCGGGGACCACCCACCCCGTCGCCGTGGTCGCGGTGCCGGCGCTCGCCCCCCAGGCGGGCGTCGGTCCTCCCGGTGGGGCCTGGACCGACCGGGCGACGACGATCGGGGCGGGGGCGGTCACCGTCGTCGAGTAGGGGGTTCCCACCGGGATCCGGCGGGCGGCGGAGGCGTCGAAGGTCACCACCGACTGGGCCGGGACCGCGACCTGGAGGGGCACCACGGTCGCCGCCGGGAGGCCGAAGGCGAGCGTGGCCGTCACCGGGGCGGTGCCCGGGTTGGCGAGGTGGAAGGTGACGGTGCCGTGGGCCTCGGCAGTGGTCTGGGCGAACCGCCATACCGTCGAGGGTGCCGGCGCACCGAGCCGGAGCGCGATCCCGCCGGATGCTCCGGTCGACCACCGCTGCAGCTGGCCTGCCACCACCGTGCCGGACTCCGCGGTGACCAGGGTGGCGATCTCGGGTTGGCGCTGCACGTAGTCGGCGACGTTCTCGGACACGATCCCCCCGGCCGGGACGGCCAGTCCCTGGTACGGGGAGGGGGCGATGACGCCGGTGGGGGTGAGGAAGGAGATGTTCACCACCGCCTGGGTCGATCCGGGGTTCAAGAGGGCGAGGGTGAGCGCGTCCCCTGCGGAAGTGGCCCCACCGGCGAAGGAGGACGAGGTCGACGTCTGGGAGGCGCACGGTGCCGTGCTCCATCCGTCGGCCCCGGTGACCACCTGGTTGACCGCGATCCCTCCACCCGCGAACGCGAACGTCGCCGCCAGGATCCCCGCCGGAAGGCCCCTGGCGGGGTCGACGGCCACGGTGGCGCCGGCCGGGACCGTCAGGTCGAGGTGGGTGTCGGGAGGCGGGACACCCGAGCCGGTCTGGCCCCCGCCGGTGCCCGGTGCCACCTCCGAGACCATCAGCCCGGGCACCGCCCGGGGACCCGTGTTGGTGAGGTAGATCGTGGTGGCGGTGACCCCGTCGGGACCCACCCCACCGCCGACACAGAACGCCGACGACGAGAAGGAGCCGACCGGCGCGACCGGGACGCCATCGGCGAGCGGGGGCGGCGTCGGGAGCGCCGGGGCCCCCACCGTCCGGTCGGTCACCGCCGCAGCCACCAGCACCAGGGCGACCACGGCCACGACGGCCAGGCGCCCCCGGGTGGGACGCGGCTGCCCGGAGCGGCGACGCGACTGCCGGGATCGGGGGGGCGGTCCGCTGGGTTCCGGCTCGGCCCCGGCATCGCTCACGACGCGCTCCCGTTCCCGCCGGACCGACGGGCGGCCGCCCCGCTCCCGCGACGTCGACCGGAGGGGCGTTCCGGACCGGTCCCGGACGGCTCCGGGTCCAACCGGTGGCCCCGGCGTCGGCCCACCAGCACGGCCGCCAGCAGCAGCCAGACGACCACCTGGAAGACGACGCCCAGCGGGGCGAGCGGGCTCCCGTTGAACCGGAGGGTCTCCTCCCCCGGTGTGGTCACCCGGTACTGCGCGGCCCACCCGAACGAGGGACGGCGCGCCGAGACGGTACCCCGGGACGAGACCAGGCTCCACCGTCCCGCCGGGGCCAGCGCCGCCAGGACGGTGCCGCGGGGGACCGCGCCCCGGTAGGCGCGCGCGCCGGCCGCACCGGCGAGCACCGGGATCGCGCCCGGCACGATCCGGGTGCCGGGGGCCGTGGCGAGCACATCGGGTACGGCGGAGGAGGCGGCGGCGGCGGCCTGGGGGGAGCCGGCGGGTGCCGCGGCCCGCACCGGGAGCCAGTCCGTGTTCTCGTACACGGTGATCCCGGTCTCGGTCAGGGTGGGCGCCAGGTCGAGCTGGCGGGTGAGCGCCGGCTGCAGGTCACCGGGCACCGGGTAGGAGGTCGGGCTCTGGACGGTCGGGATGACCGGGGCGAGGGCGGTCACCACCACCACGTACCGGACCCCGGCCGGTGCCAGCAGGGTCCCCAGCCGGTCGGTACCGCCCGCCCGGGCCAGGTCCACCGCCGCCGCCAACTGCCCGGCGGGACCCGGGGAGGCCGGGCCCCACAGCCACCGGGCGTCCGGGGTCCCGTCGACGGACGTGGTGTAGGCGAGCCCGTCCCCCGCGCCCCACGAGCCGACGCCGAGGGCGCGGGCGTCCCCCAGCCACAGCACCCGGAACGCCCCCTGGCCGGCCTGTCCGTGCATCCACGAGAGCGCCTGGTCGAAGTCGTTGGACGGCAGGTCCCAACGGCCGGGCAGGGCGGACACCACGGTGGGGATCGCCCCGACCACCACCACGACCGCCGCCGCCACCGTGACGACCTGGCGCCACCCGAAGACGGACGCCTGCAGGTCCTCCTCGAAGGACACGATGCCGAGGCCGATGGCCAGGGCCACCGCCACCGCCGCCGGACCCAGGAGCACCAGGGGATCGACGGCCAGGCCACCGATCCATCCCCGGGCGACGACCCACGCCGCCACCCAGAACACGAGCGCCAGGCCCCAGAGGCGGACGGCCCACGAGAACCGCTCGCCGCGGGCCAGGAGCAGGGGGGCCAGGGCGGCGACGGCGAATCCCCAGGTGAGCGGGGAGTCCCCGATCGGACCGCTCGAGAACCGCAGCAGGTTCCCCCACGACGGAGCCCCCGAGGGCGGCGTCGCTACTCCGAACACCGTGAGCGACGAGTGCCCGGCGGCGACGACACCGACCACCCAGGGCAGGCACAGCACGACGGCGACCGCGGTGGCACCCAACGACAGCCACAATGCCCGGAACGCGGGTCGGGTGCCTCCGAACGGGAGGGACCACACGCCGACGGCCAGGCCGGACCCCACCACCACGAACGCGGCGGCCGGCACGAACGACACCAGGACGGCCTCGAGCACCCCGAGGAGGAGGACCTTCCGGACGGTCGGGTGCAGGAGCCGGCCAGGGGCCCGGACTCCGTCGGGACGGGCGTAGGGGGCGATCCCGGTCGCCCGGAACAGGTGCCCGAGGACCCACGGCGTGCCGGCGTAGACGGCCAGCGCGTCCAGCCGGCCGAGCGCGAGGGCGTCGTAGGGGAGCGGCAGGGCCAGGTAGACCACCGCCGCCACCAGCGCGGCGCGGGCGGAGCCGAACGGCCGGGCCAGGCGTCCCACACCCCACGCCCCCAGGGGCAGACAGGCGAAGAGGAGCACCTTCTGTGTCAGCCCCATGGCACCCAGTAGCACGGTCCCGACCACGCCGATCAGGGCGAAGGCCGGCGTCGCCGGAGCGGTGGACCCGACCGCGGTCGGGTGCCACCCGGCGGCGAACTGGCCGAACACCGCGCCCCACGACGGGAACGGGACGAACTGACCCACCACCGGGATCGGGCCGACCAGGAGCCCCCGCGTGCCGACGAGCAGCACCACCGCCACCACCGACCAGGTGGCCAGGCGGGCGCCGGCGCCCACCCGGCCCTGGGGCCGGCTCGGGACCCGGCGGCGTCCCGGGCCGGGGGTGCCCGTACCCGGCCTCCGGTCGTCCGCCCCGAAACCGGGCACGGCGGCTCTCCCCCCGCCTCCGGCCTCCGTCGCCACCGGGTCGCCCGGGCCGGCGCCCCGGAACCCGTGTTGGACCAGCTGGCGGAGGAAGGTGGACAACCGGGCGCTTCCTCCCACCTGCAAGGTCCGGATCTCACGGTCGCTCACCCGTCGATGGGCCCGGACCGCGGCCCGGCGTGCCCGGATGGCCCCGACCTGCCGCAGGTTCCAGCTCCAGGCGCGCCACAGCGCGCGCGCCCGGGCGCGGTTGCCGGCCAGCAACGCCACCACGAGCTCTCCGGCATTGAGGAGCACGACCTGCGGCAGCAGCCTCAGTAGGGAGGTCGTGCTGTAGCAGACGAGCACCACCCGCAGCTCGTGCCGTCGCTGCAGCTCCTGGAGGGTGACCGGGGAACCGCCGGTGCCGGGGCCGGGGCCGACCAGCGTGCTGGCGAGCACCCGGGACCCGCTGGCGAGCTCCTCGCGATGACGGACCCGGGCGTCGGGGGCGACCACGATCCGGGCGCCCGCCACCTGCGCCCGCCAGCAGAAGTCCAGGTCCTCCCCCATCGCTACGATGGCCGGGTCGAACCCACCCAGCTCGTCGAACAGGTCGGCCCGCACCAGGGTGCACCCCCCCGGGGCGACGAAGATGTCCCGGACCGCGTCGTGCTGTCCATGGTCGATCTCGCCGGGGTGGACCCGCTCGCCGACGGAGCCGCTCCTGTCCACGGTCATGCCCACATGGAGCAGGCGGGCGGGGTCGTCCCAGCTGACCACCTTGGGTGCCACCACCCCCGCGTTGGAGCGGAAGGCCTCTTCGACCAGCAGGTGCACCGCGTCGGGCTCGAGGGCGACGTCGTCGTGGCAGAAGAGGTAGTAGGCCGCCCCTTCGACCATCGAGGTGACCTCGTCGCACGTGGGCCCGAACCCCCGGTTGACACCCAGATGGCGGACGAACGCGGCCGGCAGCACCGCCGCCACCCGGCCGGTCAGCTCGTCGGCGGCCTCCGGGTCCCCGGCGTCGAGGACCAGCACCGACACCTCGCCGTAGTCCTGGGATCGGAGCGAGGCCAGCGTCTCCTCGAACCACGGACCGGGATCGTGGGCGACGACGACGGCGACCACCGGCGGTGCCAGCGTTTCCATCAGGCCAAGAGGCTACCGGCCCGGGTGGACCCCACGGAACCCGGTGACCGGCCGCAGGTCCGACCCGCCGCACCCGTGCGGCACCGCAGGTGCTTGCAACTGTTTATCTTTTCGTATACACTAGTAACCATCAGCAACTGGTGGCGGCGCCGGCACCACCCGGAGACGGGACGGGACGACGGTGCGCCACCGCAACCGCAGGAGGGCACCATGCCAGAGTTCACCATCCCGGAGTTCAACACCGACCTCACCAGGGCCGCCCAGGATCTCGCCAACGTCGCCCGCGACGCCACCTATGTCGCCATCGGCGCCGGGGTCATCGGGTTCCAGAAGGCCCAGGTTCGGCGCCAGGCGCTGATCAAGCGGCTCGGCGACCCCACGATCGACCTCGAGGGACGCCTCCAGGGCGTCCGCTCCGACCTGACCGGCGCGGTCCACACGGTCGACGCCACGGTGGAGGACCTGATCCTGAAGGTGGAGGCCGCCTTCGCCCCGCTGGAGGACCGCCTCCCGGCTCCGGCTCGTGACCTGGCCAGGCAGGCCCATGCCCAGGCCAGGGAGGCCCGGACCCAGGTCCGGAGCAGGATCCTCGCGGTCGCCGGCTGACCGCACCCTTCGCACCGCCGGGAACCCCTCCCCCCCGGGGTCCCGTCGGTGCGGCCTCGCCCCGCACCGGGGCGCAGGCCGACGGGACCGGCAACCAGGTCCCCCGCACGACGCCCCGTACCCCTGCGGGGCGTCGTGCGCGCCCGGGGGTCCGCGCTTACCCGACGGTCTGCCTCCAGGACGCCAGCACGTCGGCCAGGGTTCGTTCCAGGACGATCTCCGGCTTCCAGCCCGTCGCCCCTTCGAGACGGGACGGGTCGCCCCGGAGCACCGGTACCTCCACGGGGCGCAGCAGCGTCGGATCGGTATCGAGGGTGAGGGACGTGCCCGCCAGCGAAAGCAGGCGCTGTGCGATCTCGTCGATGGAGACGTCGTGACCGGAGCAGACGTTGTAGACCGTGCCCGGTTCCCCCGACTGGATCAGCTGGCGGTAGGCGCGCACCACGTCCCGCACGTCGGTGAAGTCACGCCGGGCCGAGAGGTTCCCCACCGGGATGGACGTCGCCCCGGCACGCTCGGCCTCCACGATCCTCTTGGCCAGGGCGGCCACCGCGAAATTGGGCGTCTGGCCCGGGCCGATGTGGTTGAAGGGCCGGACGGTGATCGCGTGCTGGCCATGGCCGTGGTACGCCTGGCTCACCAACGCCTCGGCCGCCAGCTTGCTGGCGGCGTAGGGCGTGAGCGGAGCCAGCGGCGCGTCCTCGCCGATCGGCATGCGGGAAGGGTCGGTGACCGCCCCGTACACCTCGGCCGAGCTCGTCACCAGCACCCGGGGGTCCGAGCCACACTCGCGGGCGGCAGCCAGCAGCACCCCGGTGCCCAGCACGTTGACCCGGAGCACCTCGAGCGGCTCGTCCCACGACCGGCCGACGTGGGTCAGCGCGGCCAGATGGTAGATCGCCTCCGGGGCCGCCGCACGCAGGGCGGCCAGCACCGCCTCCGGGTCGGTGATCTCGACCTCCCGGTCGATGACGACGACCTCGTCGCCGAGCTCACGGAGATGGGCGGCGAGCCAGTGGCCCACGAACCCGCGACCGCCGGTGATGAGGGAGCGCACGTCGGGTCACCCTACCGGGTCGCGACCGCCGCGCCCGACGCCGACCGTCAACCGCGGCTCCCCGCTGCCGCCCGGTAGGCGTCCACGTGCCTGGCCGCGCTGGCCGCCCAGGTGTGGCGCGCGGCGATCTCCCGGCCGAGACGGCGGCGCTCCGGGTCGGCACCGCCGCCCGCCAGGACGCGGTCCAGCACGTCCGCCAGGGCGGCGGGATCACCGGGAGGCACCAGGAGGGCGGCGGCACCCGCCACCTCCTCCATCGCCGTCCCCGACGTGGTGACGAGCGGAGCTCCGCAGGCCAGCGCCTCGAGAGCGGGAAGGCCGAACCCCTCGTAGAGCGCCGGGTAGACCACGGCGGTCGCGGTCCGGAGCAGCGCCGGCACCGCACCGTCGGGCACGTACCCGGTGCGCACGACCCGGTGGGCGCTGCCGCTCGCCGCCACCGCCTCGTCGACGGCCCGGCTCCCCCACCCCGGACCGCCGGCCAGCACCAGGAGGGCGTCGGGATGTCGCCCGGCCACCCGGGCGAACGACCGCACCAGCGTGGGGACGTCCTTGCGGGGCTCGAGGGTCCCCACGCACACGAGGAACGGTGCACCGGCGCCGAGCCGCGGGTCGAGGCCGGCCAGCACGGCGGCGTCGGCTCCGGGCTCCGCCTCCTCCGGGGAGAAGCGCGAGATGTCGACGCCGTGATGGGCCACCATCACCTCGGCCTCCATCCGGCACCACCGGGCCAGCTCGAGCGCGGTCGCCCGGCTCGGGCAGACGACGACCGCCGCACGGCGGGCGGCCACCCGGATCGCTCGCCGGAACAGGTGGACCTTGGACCGCTCGTGCCAGGCCGGCGACTCGAAGAAGCTCAGGTCGTGGACGGTCACCACCGCCGGGACGGGGGACCGCTCCGGCATGGTGTAGTGCGGACCATGGTGCACGGCCACTTCCGCCCGCCGCAGGATGCCCGGCAGCCCGACCTGCTCCCAGGCCAGCCTCAGGGGCCGGGGGCCGGGGGCGGTCGCCAGCACCCGCGAACGGGGTGCCAGGCCCCGCCACCGGTCCGGGTCGGCCGCACGGGCCACGACCACCAGGTCGACGTCGGGGCGATCGGCGAGGGCCCCGGCGAGCTGGAGGGTGTACTGGCCCGCGCCCGCCGGGAGCGTCGGCACCGCCGTGACGTCGAGCGAGACGCGGAGCAGCTCGGGGGGACGGCGGCGCTCATCCATGGCATCCCCTCCGCCGTTCGGCGCCGCTCCGGCCCGCGGGCGTCCGGGACGGTGAGGACGGTGAGGACGGTGAGGACGGTGAGGACGGTGAGGACGGTGAGGACGGTGAGGACGGTGAGGACGGTGAGGACGGTGAGGACGGTGAGGTGCGTCGCACGGAAGCCCTCCTCACCGGTACCGCGCGCGGGTCGACGGCGGGCCGGTCGGGCCACCCAGTGCTTCGAGGTACACGTCCCTGGTGGCCGCGGCCGTGCGCCCCCAGCTGAACTCGGCGGCCCGTGCCCGTCCGGCCGTCCGCAGCGGCTCCCTGGCACCGGGCCGGCCCAGGAGGTCGCCGAGCACATCGGTCCAGGCGGGCACGTCGAGCGGGGGAACCAGGACGGCGGCACCGCCGGCGACCTCCCGGAGGGCGGGGACGTCGGCACAGACCACCGGGGTGCCCTGCGCCATGGCTTCGAGGACCGGCAGCCCGAACCCTTCGCTCAGGCTGGGGAAGCAGAAAGCCTCGGCACCGGCGTAGAGCGCCCGGAGATCGGCGTCCGACACCTGGCCGACCGCCCGCAACCGCTCGCCCAGCAGCACACGCTCCCGCTCGGGGATCAGTCCGTCCTCGAGCCATCCCACCGGACCCGCCAGGATGAGCCGGTGCGGGAAGGCGTCACCGGCGACCACCCGGGCGAACGCCCGCACCAGGGTGCCGACGTTCTTGCGGGGCTCGAGGCTTCCGACCCAGAGCACGTAGGGCGCGTCCTCCAGGTGGTGGCGGGCGAGGACCTCGGCCGTCTCGGCCGGCGTCGACACCGCGTCGTCGACGCCGTTGGGGACGATCCGGAGACGCCGGGGGTCGATCGGAGTGTGGTCGGCGATCTCCCGGGCGGACGCCTCGGTCGCGGTGATGACCAGGTCCGCCCGGCGGGCCGCCGCCTCGACCCCACGGCGGTGGAACCGCCGTCCCCTCGGAGGGTAGGCCTCCGGGTACAGCTCGAACGCCACGTCGTGGACGGTCACCACCAACGGCCGGGGGCCCCGGGGCGGTACCGCCGGTGAGGGGGCATGGACCAGGTCGGCACGCCTCAGGGACGGCGCCATCCACTCGAGACGCGGCTGGCCCACGAGGTGCCAGGCCTCGTAGAGCAGGGGGCGCGGCAACCCCAGCACCGCAGGCGAGGCGACACCGGCCGCGTCGAGGCCGAACGCCCGAACGGCCGAGACCACGTCCGCGCGGCGGTGGAGGGCCGTGAACGGGAGGACGGTGTCCGCAGGGAACAGCGACGTGAGCTGGGTGACCAGCCGCGCGCTGTACCGACCCGTCCCGCCCGGCGCCCGGTGCAGCAGCTGTTCGATGTTCACCGCGACGTCCATCGCCGCCCTCCCTGCCGCCGGGCGGCCATCCCGGTGCGTTCGTCGGAGGCCCGGCGGTACAAGTGGGCCAGGCCTTCCGCACAGGTGGACCAGCTGAACTCGGCACTGCGCTCCCGCCCCCTGGCCACCAGTGGCTCGGCCACGGCCGGCCCGGAGAGCACGGAGGCCAGGGCGCCGGCCAGCCCGTCCGCGTCCCCCGGTGCGACGAGCAGGGCGGCGTCGCCGACCACCTCCGGGACGGCGCCGACCGAGGTGGTGACCACCGGGACCCCCGCCGCCATCGCCTGCAGGGGCGGGAACCCGAAGCCTTCGTAGACGGACGGGTAGGCAAGCGCGGACGCCCCGGCCAGGGCGACCCCCAGGCCGGCGTCGTCGAGGTAGCCGGGCCGGACGATCCGGCCCCGGAAGGGGGACGCCGCCACCGCCTCGTGCAACCGCTCCGCCCCCCATCCGTCCCTCCCCACGATGACAAGGGCGAGGTCGGGAGTCGAGGCGGCCAGATCGGAGAAGGCACGGACCAGCGTCGGATAGTCCTTGCGCGGCTCGACCGTGCCGATGGAGAGGACGTAGCGGCCCGTCCCCGGCGGGAGCACGACCGGCCGGAGCCCGGGGGCAGGCACGGCGTCCCCCCCGGGGACCGCCGTGCCCGGAGGCGGCGGGCCCAGCGGCGGGATCCCGTGGTGGACCGCCACCACCCGCTCCGGATCGGCCCCGAACGCCTCTACCACCTCGCCGGCCACGAACGCAGAGGGGGTGTGCACCCAGGCGCCCTGGGCGATCGCCCTGCGGATCTGGGCCGGGAAGGCGAGCGTGGGGCCGTCGCACAGCTCGGGGAAGCGCACCACGGTGAGGTCGTGGACCGTGACCACGCGGGCGGCGGTGCGGGAGGGCGGCACCACGAAGTTGGTGCCGTGGACCACGTGCCGGCGCCCGACGAACCACTCCACCGGGGGGAGCTGGGTCCGCTCCCACGCCCGGTGGAGCGGCCGGGCCGGCATGGCCCGCTGGGCCGTTCCCACGCCGGGAGGGACCAGGCCGACGACGCCCCGGCGGCGGCGCCAGCTCACGGCGAAGGCGGAGACGTCGAGGTCGCCCCGGGCGGCCAGGCCATCCAGCGCACCGGCGACGAAGGCACCCACGCCGGTCGGGCTCCCGAGCAACGGGGTCGCATCCAGCGCGACCGACAGCCGACCCTCACCCGGGGTCGCAGATCGCTCCGGCGGCACCCGAGGAGCCTTGCACACCCGCCGGCACCCGCCGGCACCCGTGGCCGGTGCCGCTAGCCTGCGGGACCATGCCGCCTTCCCTCCCGACGGCGCCGCCGGTGGTCGCCGCACTGGCCGGTGGCGTCGGCGCCGCCCGCATGCTCCAGGGACTCGTCCAGGTGGTGCCGGCCGCCGGGATCACGGCCATCGTCAACACCGGCGACGACACGGTCCTCCACGGCCTCCACATCTCGCCCGACCTGGACACGGTGCTCTACACCCTGGCCGGCGCGGTCAACCCGGAGACCGGCTGGGGACTGGCCGGCGAGACCTGGCACGTGATGGAGGCACTCGAACGGCTGGGGGGCGCCACCTGGTTCCGCCTCGGCGACCGGGATCTCGCCACCCACTGCTACCGCACCCAGCGGCTCGGCGAGGGGGCACCGCTCCACCAGGTCACTGCCGAGCTGGCCCGCTCGTGGGGCGTCGGCGTCCGGATCCTCCCGGTGACCGATGCCCCGCTCCGCACCCGCCTCCAGCTGCTCGGCGGCCCCGAGGTCGCCTTCCAGGAGTACTTCGTCCGTCTGCGCCACGAGGTGGCGGTGTCCGAGGTCCGCTTCGAGGGCGCCGGGGAGGCGACCCCCGCCCCCGGCGTCCTCGCCGCCCTGGAGGAGGCGGCGGTCGTGGTCGTCTGCCCCTCCAACCCGGTGGTCTCCATCGGACCGCTGCTGGCCGTCCCGGGCCTCGCCGACTGCCTGGCCCGCCGGCGGGACGACGTGGTCGCGGTGTCCCCAATCGTCGCCGGCTCGGCGATCAAGGGCCCGGCCGACCGGCTCCTGAGCGAGCTCGGTCACGAGCCGTCGGTGGTCGGTGTGGCCCGCTGGTACGCGCGGTGGGCGGGAACGCTGGTCATCGACCGGGCCGATGCCGCCCGGGTGGCCGAGGTCGAGGCGGAGGGCGTGCGGTGCGTGGTCACCGACACGGTCATGGGCACCCCGGGGCGGTCCGCCGCCCTGGCCCGGGTGGTGGTCGATGCAGCCCGGTGACGGGGTGCCGGCCGTCGCCGGCCCGGGAGGATGCCTCTCCATCGTCCCGGTCATCGGGATCGGGTCAGTCGGAGCGGGGGACGACCTGGCTGACCGGTGCGTGGCGGCCCTGGCCGCCACCGCCCGGGCGACAGGCGGCGGGGCGGGGCTGTCCGACGGGGACGTCCTCGTGGTCACGCAGAAGGTGGTCTCCAAGTCCGAGGGGCGCATCGTCGCCATCGACCACGACGATCCGGAGGCCAAGCGGCGCCTCGTCGAGCAGGAGTCGGTCCGGGTCATCAGGAGGCGGGGGGACCTGATGATCACCGAGACCCGCCACGGGTTCGTCTGTGCCAACGCCGGGGTGGACCTGTCCAACGTGGAAGCCGGCACCGCCGCCCTCCTCCCCCTCGACGCCGACCGCTCGGCCCGGCGGATCCGCGAGGCGCTCGAGCACCGCCACGGGGTCACGGTCGGCGTCGTCGTCTCGGACACGTTCGGGCGGACCTGGCGACGGGGGGTGGTGGACGTGGCCATCGGGGTGGCCGGGGTGGCCGGGGTGGTCGACCTCCGGGGCACTCCCGACGCCACCGGCAGGGTGCTGGAGGCGACCGAGGTCTGCATCGCCGACGAGCTCGCCGCCGCCGCCGAGCTGGTGATGGGCAAGGACCGTGGCGTCCCCATGGCGGTGATCCGGGGAGTCGATCCCCGCTGGCTCCGGACCGCCTCGGTCGCCGCCGAGATCGTCCGCCCGCCCGGCGAGGACCTGTTCCGCTAGGCCGGAGGCCGGCCGCCCGGGGTCTGGAGGCGGACCGGGCGCCGACCGGGTGCCGGTGCCTTCAGCCCACCCCGACCAGGTCGACCACGAACACCAGGGTCTCGTCGGGTCCGATCACGCCCCCCGCCCCGCGGGAGCCGTAGCCGAGCTGCGGCGGGATGGTCAGCCGCCGACGCCCGCCCACCTGCATGCCGACGACCCCACGATCCCATCCGGCGATGACCTGACCCGCTCCCAACGCGAACTCGAAGTTCCCGCTCCGCCCCCACGACGAGTCGAACTCGTTGCCGTCCGACCAGGCCACCCCGACGTAGTGGACCCGGACCGGGGAGCCCGCTCGGGCGACCTCACCGGTCCCGATCTCGAGGTCCTCCACCACCAGGTCGCCGGGAGGGGGGCCGTCGGGGATGGTCACGGTTGGTTTCGTCGCGGGAGCCATCTGCGTCACTGTAGGCGACGACGGCTCAGCGGCCCTTGCCACCCGCCTGGCTGCGACCACCCGCCGCGCCGCCCCGTCGGGGATGGCCGCCCTGCCCGGCTCCGGCCCCTTGGCGGCGGGCGCCCGATCCCGCCGAGGGGCCGCCCCAGCCGGGCCTGCCTCCGGGACCGGCCGGACGCCGCCGCTTTCCCTGGGGGCCCTGGCCGCTCCGGCCGTCCGTACCCGACCGCTCCGGCCGTCCGTCGGTACCGGGCCGGTGCCCGGGCCCGTGCTCCGTGGCCGGGCGCGGGGCCGGGGGCGTCCCGAGCACGGCGGCGATCTGCGCCAGGTCGGGGACACCGAATCCCGAGGGCATCTGCAGGTCGCGCTGGATCTTCTTCACCGCTCCCGTCTTGTCGGGGGTCACGAAGCTGACCACCACCCCGGTCGCCCCGGCCCGGGCCGTCCGGCCCGACCGGTGGACGTAGTCCTTGGAGTCGGTCGGCGGGTCGAAGTGGACCACCGCGTTGACACCGTCGACGTGGATCCCGCGGGCGGCGACGTCGGTCGCCACCAGGGCGTCGACCGATCCGCGGACGAACGAGTCGAGCGCGCGCTCCCGCTGCTTCTGGCTCCGGTCGCCGTGGATGGCCGCCGCCCGGACCCCCCGCTGGTCGAGCTGGCGGGCGATCCGGTCGGTCCCGTGCTTGGTGCGGCAGAACACGATGGTCGGCCCCGAGGCAGCCGCCACCGAGGCGGTCTGGTCGATGCGATCGCCGGCGGCCATGCGCCAGAAGAGGTGCACCGCCTCGCCGGCGTCCTCCTCGGCCTCCAGCTCGTGGCGGACCGGGTTCTTCTGGTAGCGCTTGACGAGCACGTCGATGTCCCCGTCGAGGGTGGCGGAGAAGAGCACTGTCTGGCGATCCGACGGGGTCCGGTCGAGGAGGCGTCGCACCTCGGGGAGGAAGCCCATGTCGGCCATCCGGTCGGCTTCGTCGATCACCACGATCTCGACGGCATCGAGGCGGATGCTCCCCCGGTCGATGAGGTCGGCCAGCCGACCGGGGCAGGCGACCGCGATGTCCACCCCGCGGCCGAGGGCCTTCAGCTGGGGCCCGTAGCCCACACCGCCGTAGAAGGTCTCGACCCGGAGGTTGCGGGCGCCACCCAGGGACTGGAGCTCGGCGGCCACCTGCGAGCACAGCTCCCGGGTGGGGGTGAGCACCAGGACGCGGGGCTGCTTGGGTCGCGCCGGCCTGCCGTCGAGCCGGGCTACCGCGCCGATCCCGAAGGCGATGGTCTTGCCCGAACCGGTCGGCGCCTTGCCGCAGACGTCGCGGCCGGCCATGGCGTCGACCACGGTGGCCGACTGGATGGGGAAGGGGGTCATGATCGACCGGGCGGCCAGCACGGCGACGATGTCGTCGGGCACGCCGAGATCGGCGAAGGACGGTTGGGGCAGGGGCATGGAGACGCTTTCGTCTGGCAGAGGGAACGGCAGGAGGGTCCCCGCCGACGGCCTGTCGCGACGTTGAAGCGCACCAGGACGCCACCAGTCTACCGGTCCGGCCGCTTCGGCCGGGCCGGGCGGCGGAGCCCGGGCGGCAGAGGTCAGACCGGGGCGTCAGGAGGCTGGCGGGTGGGGAGTGGCCCGGACGGACTCGAGCACCGCCGCGCAACCGGTATCCAGCCGGGTCCACGGTCTCCATCCGAGGTGGATCGACGCCCGACTCGGATCGAGGGCGTTGTGGGCCAGCTCCCCGGACCGGGCTGGCGCATGCTCCGGCAGGGCGGTCGTCCCGGCTGCCGCGGCCAGGGTGCGGTAGAGCTCGTTGACCGACGTCTGGGCACCGGTGCCGATGTTGCACACCAGCCCCCCGCCTTTGGTGGCCGCCCGGACGAACGCGTCGACCACGTCGTCCACGTAGACGAAGTCCCGGGTCTGCTCCCCGTCCCCGTAGACGGTCACCGTCCGTCCCCGGACCATGCGGTCGGCGAAGATGGCCACCACCCCAGCCTCCCCGTGGGGGTTCTGCCGGGGACCGTAGACGTTGGCCAGCGCCAGGGCCACGAACTCCAGGGCGTGCAGCTCCCGGTAGGCGACGAGGTAGTCGATCGCCGCCTTCTTCGAGACCCCGTAGGGGGAGAGGGGCCGGTGGGGGGCCGACTCCGCGACCGGGAGGTCGCCGGGGTCCGGCTCGCCGTAGAGGGTGCCGCCACTGGCCGCGAAGACGACCCGCTCGGACCGGGCGGCCCGCGCCCCCTCAAGGACGCGCAACGTCCCCAGCAGGTTGACCTCCGCGTCACGGACGGGGTCGGCCACCGAGGCACGCACGTCGGCCTGGGCCGCCAGGTGGAAGACCACCTCAGGGCTCCGATGCGCCATCAGGTCGACGAGCTCTTGGGAGCGGATGTCCAGCGTGTGCACCCGGAGGCTCCCGCCGCCCCTGGACCGGGCGTCGGCCAGGTTGGCCAGCGAGCCAGTCGAGAGGTCGTCGACCACGTCCACGACGTGGTCCTCGGCCAGCAGGCGGTCCACCAGGGTCGACCCGATGAACCCTGCGCCGCCGGTCACCAGGGCGCGCACCGGGTCAGGCTCCTGCCGGCACCCGTTCGCCGTCGACGACCGTGCCCGACGGGATCACCACGCCGGCACCGATCACCGAGAGCGGGTGGACGAGGCAGCGCTGTCCGACGGTGGCGCCCGGACCGACGACGGATCCCTCCACCGTCGCCTTGGCCGCCACCCGTGCCCCGGGGAGCAGGACCGAGCCGACTACCGAGGCCCCCTCCTCGACGACGGCCCCGTGGCCGATCACCGAACGCTCCACGAGGGCGTCCCGGACCACCGTCGCCCCGGCGCCGAGCAGTGCCCGGGACACCGACGCGCCGTCGACATCGGCGTTCCCCATGGTCCACACGCCCTCCCCGATCGACCGGTCCTCGACGGCACCGGGCGCCGGAGGCGTCCCCCGCCGGCCCATGAGGAGGTCGTCGTTGGCACGGAGGTAGGCATCGGGGGTTCCGGTGTCGAGCCAGTAGGCCTCCGAGCCCAGCGCGAAGAGCGAGCCGTCGGCCGCCATCGCCGGGAAGGTCTCCCGCTCGATCGACACCCGCCGGTCCTCGGGGATGCGAGCGAGCACGGACGGCTCGAGGACGTAGGTGCCGGCGTTGATCAGGTTGGTCGATGCGTCCTCCCGCGCCGGCTTCTCGATGAACGCCTGGACCCTTCCGTCCCGATCGGTGGGGACGACGCCGAACGACGAGGGATCGTCCACCGGGGTCAGGCTGATGGTCGCCTCCGAGCCGTGGCCACGGTGGAAGGCGACCAGGGCGCCGAGGTCGAGGTCGGTAAGGACGTCGCCGTTGACCACCACGAACGTCCCGTCGATCCCCGCATGCCGGGCGGCGAACCCGATCGCCCCGGCGGTGTCGAGCGGCGTGGGCTCGACCGCGTAGGTCACCCGCACGCCCGCCACCGTCCCGGCCGGGTAGGCGTTGATGAACGCGTCCGGTCGATACCCCAGCGAGAGCACGGCGTGGTCCACCCCGTGGGAGGCGAGGTGGCCCAGCACCCGTTCGATCATCGCCTGCTCGGCGATGGGGAGCATCTGCTTCGGGGCGGTCAGGGTCAGCGGCCGGAGCCGGGTGCCCTCGCCGCCCACCAGGACGACTGCCCTCACTTGGCGGAGCCGCCGGCCGTCTTCGCGGTGGTCGGGGCGGTGGTCGCCGTCGGGGCGGTGGTCGAAGTGGTCGGGGCGGTGGTCGCCGTCGGGGCGGTGGTCGAAGTGGTCGGAGCGGTGTTCGGGGTGGTCGATCCCGTCTGCACCGCGTTGATGAGCGCGGTCACCACGGTCCCGGGGGGCTTCGGCACGCTGGCCGTCGCCGGGACGAAGCCCATGGTGATCATCTGGCTGTTGGCGAACAGGAGCGAGGCAGGATTCCCACTGACCTCGGTTCCCTTCTTCGCCGCGTAGTTCGGCCAGCTCACCACGTTGACGAAGCCCTGCTTGCCGGCGTCGGGCGTCCCCTTCGGGCAGACCTCACCGTTGCTGAGGAGCTTCTTGCCGGGGTACTGCAGCGTCGACGCGGACAGCTCCAGCCCCTTGTAGCCCGACACGAACTTGCCGAGCGTGGCGTTGGCCCCCGACTCGGAGCTGTTCTTCGGACTGATGGTGATGATCCCGTTCCCGCCGGCGGTGAACCCGGTCTGGCTGCCGTTGGTGCTGGCCGGGAGGTTGGGCTCGATCGTCCCGCAGATGTCGACGGCGAGGGCTGCGTACCAGGTCTGCGCGGTGGTCGGCGGCCCGGAGGAGGACGTGGTGCGGTGGGTCAACTGGTACCGGCTGAAGCCGACCAGGAAGAGCCCCACGATGCAGATGACCGCCAGGCTGGCGTACCAGTTGATCGGCATCTGCCCGCGATAGGTCTTCCCGCCTCCGGTGGAGGCTGCCCGCTGTACCCACTTGCCCGTCTGATTGCTCGCCATGACCGGACGACACCCTACAACGTGTGGGTGGGGGGGCCAGTCGGCCCCGACCGGCCCGGGCCGCCGGCCCACCACAGCCGGAGTGCCGCCAGGACGGCGCGCGTAGCGATGCCGGCGGCCACCAGGGGGAGGAGGATCCGGCGCCAGCCCTCCGTCGAGGACACGGCGAAGCGGAGGAGCGAGCGGTGGTGCTCGACCACCATCCGGTACGGGTGGCGGGCGGTCGAGGTCCCCTGGAGGTGGACGGCCTCGGCTCGGGGCACGTAGAGGGTCGTCCATCCGGCCCGGCCGAGACGTCGACAGAGATCGACGTCCTCGAGGTACATAAAGTAGGACTCGTCGAAGCCGCCCACGTCCTCGAACGCCGTACGCCGGACCACGAAGCAGGCGCCCGAGACCCAGTCCACCGTCCTGGTGGTCCGGGTGTCGTCGGCCAGCTCGGCCTGCTGGTAGGCCCGGGTGAACCGGTTGTCCGGATTGAAGATCCCGATCAGGGCGTGGCCGGCCGCGTCCACCAGGGAGGGGAAGCGCCGGGCGGACGGGTAGCGGTCGCCGGAGGCCGATCGGAGCAACGGGCCGGCCAGGCCGGCACGCGGGTCCCCGGCGAGGGCGTCCGCCAGCTCCCGGACCGCTCCCGGGGACACCAGCAGATCCGGGTTGCACACCAGCACCAGGTCGGAGGAGGTGGCGGCCACCCCCCGGTTGGCGGCGGCGCCGTAGCCGAGGTTGCGACCGGGGACGATCGCCACTACACCCGGGAACCGCTCCCGGCAGCGCCGCACCGACCCGTCCTCCGACCCGTTGTCCACCACCACGATCTCCGCAGGGTGCTCCCGCTGCAGGCCCGCGACACAGGCGGCCAGCTCGTCACCCGACTCGTAGTTGACCACCACGGCCGCCACCCCAGCGCCGGCGGACCCGTCGGGCCCGTCCGTCATCGGTCGGTCGGGCCGAACCGGTAGCGCACCAGCGCCACCAGTGCGCCGAGCCCGTCCCTCCAGGTGATCTTCTTCCCCTCCGACATCTCGCGCCCGGCATAGGAGATCGGCACCTCGTAGATCCGGTAACCGCGGCGGAGCACCTTGGCAGTGATCTCCGGTTCGAAGTCGAAGCGGTCCGACTCCACGGTGATCCCGTCGAGCACCTGTCGATCGAAGAGCTTGTAGCAGGTCTCCATGTCCGAGAGCGTCGACGCGTAGAGCACGTTGGTCACCAGGGAGAGGAACCGGTTGCCGATCCAGTGGAGCGGCAACATGTTCTTGCGCTCGCCGGTGAACCGGCTCCCGTAGACCACCCGGGCCTTCCCCCGGAGGATCGGGTCGAGCAGCTTCGGCCAGTCCTCCGGGTCGTACTCGAGATCGGCGTCCTGGATGAGGACCAGGTCCCCCCGGACGGCACCGAGCCCGGTCCGGATGGCAGCTCCCTTGCCCCGGTTGGTTCCGTGGGTGAGCACCCGCACCGTCGAGTCCGCCAAGGCGGCGAGCACCTTGTCGGTCCCGTCGGACGACCCGTCGTCCACAGCGACGATCTCCACCTCGAGCGGCAGATCGACCGCCCTGATCCGCCTGATGATCTCGCCCACGGTGGCCCGCTCGTTGAACACCGGGACGATCACCGAGAGGGTTGCGTACTTCCGGAGGCCACCCTCGGCCGCCACCGGACCGGTCAGCTCGGAGCCGGTCACGACGCCGCCCCGTTCCGCGCGTTGCCGCCACGGCCCGCAGCGGCGCCCAGGGAGGCCACCGTCAGGGCCAACCCCTCCGCCAGCGGGGTGGTGGGCTCCCATCCGAGGGCGTTCCGGGCCAGGGTGATGTCCGGGCGCCGCCGGGTCGGGTCGTCCACCGGTAGCGGGCGGTGGACGACCCCCGAAGGGGACCCGGTCACCTCGATGATCGTGCGGGCCAGCTCGGTGATGGTGTACTCGTCGGGATTGCCGATGTTGACCGGCCCGGTCAGGTCGGAGTCGAACAGTGCCACCAACCCGGCCACCTCGTCGGCGACGTAGCACAGGCTCCGGGTCTGGCTCCCGTCGCCGTAGATGGTGAGGTCGTCTCCCCGGAGCGCCTGCACCACGAAGTTGGAGACCACCCTGCCGTCGTCCGGACGCAGGCGCGGGCCGTAGGTGTTGAAGATCCGGGCGACGGCGACGTCGGTCCCGAGGGTCCTGGCGTAGGCCATGGTCAACGCCTCGGCGTACCGCTTCGCCTCGTCGTAGACGCTACGCGGGCCCACCGGGTTCACGTTGCCCCAGTAGGACTCGACCTGCGGGTGGACCGCCGGGTCGCCGTAGACCTCACTGGTCGAAGCCAGGAGGAACCGGGCGCCGCACGCAGCGGCCAGCTCGAGGCCGCGGCGGGTCCCCTCGCTGCCCGCAGCCAGGGTCTGCAGCGGCCGGGCGAGATAGTCGGGCGGCGAGGCGGGACTGGCCAGGTGGAAGACCCCGTCGACCGCGCCGTCCACGGGGATCCCCTCCGACACGTCCGCCTCGACCAGGGAACACCCCGGGTGGGAGGCGAGATGGGCCAGGTTGTCGCGCCGTCCGGTGGAGAAGTCGTCCACGCACACCACCTCGTCGCCGCGGGCGAGCAGGTGGTCGCACAGGTGGGACCCGAGGAACCCCGCCCCGCCGAGCACCACCAGGCGACGGGTCACCGGCGTCCGATCCCGGTGTAGTCGAACCCGAGCCTCCGGAGCTGGGCCGGGTCGAGGAGGTTGCGGGCGTCCACGATGGTCGGTGACGCCAGACGCACCCGCACGTCGGCGAAGTCGAGCCAGCGGAACTCGTCCCACTCGGTCAGGACCACCACCGCGTCCGCCCCCTGGCAGGCGGCGTACGCGTCGGGAAAGGCCCGGACCGCGCCGTCCAACGCCCGGTCGACCCCGTCGACGTCGCTCAGGAGCCCCTGCACCGGAACCGACTCGGCCTCCGGCGGTACGGCCACCGTCGGGTCGAACGCCCGGACAGTGGCGCCGGCGGCGACCATCCGGCGCACCACCTCGACCGACGGCGAGTTGCGCAGGTCGTCGGTGCCGGCTTTGAACGTGAGACCCCACACGGCCACCACCGCGCCGGCAAGGCCTTCGGCCGCCCTCGCGCCGGCAAGGCCTTCGGCCGCCCTCGCGCCGGCAAGGCCTTCGGCCGCCCTCGCGCCGGCAAGGCCTTC
>JAJYYG010000174.1 GCA_021801235.1 Actinomycetes bacterium | reverse complement strand
TCATCGCAGCGGGCGACGTTCTCGTGCAACATCCCTACGAGTCGTTCGTCACGTCGGTCGAGGCGTTCCTCGCGACGGCAGCCGCCGACCGCGACGTGGTGGCGATCAAGCAGACCCTGTACCGGACCTCCGGGGACAGTGCGATCGTCGAGGCGCTGATCCGGGCCTCGCGGGCGGGCAAGCAGGTCACTGCGGTCGTCGAGCTCCAGGCGCGCTTCGACGAGCAGGTGAACGTGACCTGGGCCCGGCGGCTCGAGGAGGCCGGGGTCCATGTCGCCTACGGGCTGGTCGGGTTGAAGACCCATGCGAAGATGGCCATGGTGGTGCGGAGGGAGCACGGCATGCTGGTGCGGTACTGCCACATCGGGACGGGGAACTACAACGCGGTGACGGCGCGGTCGTTCGAGGACCTGGGCCTGTTCACCGCCGACCCGGACATCGGGTCCGACGTCGCCGACGTGTTCAACCTGCTCACCGGTTCGAGCCCGGCCTCGGAGCTCCGCCGGCTCGCCGTGGCACCGCTCGGGCTCCGGCGGCACCTGGTCGACCAGATCGCAACCGAGGCGGCCCAGGGTCCGCGCGGGCGGGTGCAGTGCAAGGTGAACGGGCTGACCGACCCCGAGATCATCGAAGCCCTCTACTCGGCGTCAGCTTCGGGTGCGAAGGTCGACCTGCTGGTGAGGAGCCGCTGTTCGATCCGGGCGGGGGTGCCGGGCCTGTCGGAGAACCTCCGGGTCCGGTCGATCGTGGGCCGGTACCTCGAGCACTCGCGCATCTACGGGTTCGGAGGGGTGGACGGCCGACCCCTGCGGATCGCCATCGGCTCAGCTGATCTGATGGAGCGCAACCTCGACCGTCGGGTGGAGGTCGTCGTCCCGGTCATCGATCCCCGCAACGCCGGCCGTCTCCAGGACATCCTCGACGCGGCGTGGAGGGATGAGGTCAACGCCTGGGATCTCTCGCCCGGGGGGGCGTGGGTCCGCACCGGTTCCCGGTCCGGCGGGTTCAGCCTCCAGCGCCACCTGCGGGAGCTGGCCCTGGAGCGGGCCGGCCTCGGCACGGTTCCCCCGCCCCCGGAGACCACGGGAGTCCTCCTCCGCCCGAGGTCCGCCGCCGGTCCGGGGCCGGTGGCGGGGCAACGGGCTCCGCGGTGGCGGCGGCTCCGCTCCTGGCTGGGTCGTCGGCCACGTCGCTGAGCCGGCTGCGGACCCCCGCTCCTCCGACCGGTCCGGCCGGGACCTCCGGCAGGCCCGGATGCCGTGCGGTGGCCGGTCGGACGGCACCGGCGTGCGACCGGAGGAACGTCCGGAACCGCCGGTAGAGAGGACCCCGCTCGAGCTCCAGGGAGGCGTACGCGAGGCCCCCGACGGGGATGGGGAGCCAGAAGTTGACGGCGCGGTAGGCGAGCACGCCGGACAGCGCCTGGCCGGCGGTGGGCCCGAAGCCGGTGATCATCGACACCAGTACGAACTCGACGACCCCCAGTCCCCCGGGGGTGATGGGGATGGCAGCGAGGATGTTCGCCAGTCCGTACGCCACCAACAGGTCGACGGGCGAGATGAAGTGGCTGAAGGCCGCCACGAACACCCACAGGGAGGCGGCATCGAGCAGCCAGTTGGCGGTCGCCCACCCCACCGCCCGGGCGAGGAGCCGCCGGTCGGCCATCAGCACGGCGAACCGGTCGGCCAGGCCACCCATCGCCGAGGCGATCCGGTCGGGGTGGGGCAGGTGGAGGCGACCGGCCACCTTGCGGACGAGGTCGTCGGCGGGGTGGTGCCTCCGGGTCAACACGGCGAAGACGCCGCCGAGGAAGGCGAGCAGCACGACTCCGACGGCGGCGGCCACGATGACCAGGACCGAGCTGGTGGTGGACGCCCCGGATCCCCGGGTGGACGGGGCGTGGAACCCGTGGACCAGCAGGAACGCCACCAGAGCGAGCCAGAACAGCAGGTTCAGCACGACCGCGGAGCCGATCCCCTGGGTGCCGAGCGCGAACCCCGCATCCGTCCCGTCGACGCCGTTCTGGGTGAGCAGGCGGTAGCCGAGGGCCGCCCCCGGTGCGGTGCCCCCGGGGGAGACGTGGCTCAGGGCCAGCGTCGAAAGGTTGATCCGGAACAGGCGGAGGCGACGGGGTCCGGTCTGCGGAAGCACGGCGTGGGTGAGCTGGGTGTACGCCGCCAACGCCCCCACTTCGAGGAGCACGCCGAGCACCAGGTAGGCGGGGTGGATGTGGCCGAGAAGGCCGACCTCGGCGCGGTGACTGGCCAGGAGGGGCAGCGCCACGTAGAAGACGAAGAGGAAGAGCACGACGATGCCGACGCTGATCCTGACCTCCCGGTGGGCGAACGGGCCGCGGTGCCACCAGCGGCGGCGGCCTCTCGGCGCGCTGGGTTCCCCGGTGTCCGCCGGCCCCTCTCCGGCCGGAGGGGGTCCGGCACTCGCGCTCGACCGGGGGGGCATCTCCGTCATGTTGGCACGCCGGTCCGGGTCCGAGCTGACATGCTGGGGCGATGAGGGACGAGTCCGGGAGCGACCAGCTGGACCCGCACCCTGCCGGATCCGGCCCCGGGCGGCGGCGGGGCCGGCTGTTCGCGGCGGCCCGCGCCCGGGGGATCCCGCTGCCGACGATCCTGGTGGTCGACGCGGTGGTGATCCTCACCTGGCTCGCGTACCGGCTTCTGGGACGCCTGCGAGAGATCATCCTGTGGATCCTGATCGCCGCGTTCATCGCGCTCGTCCTCGATCCGGCGGTGGTCTTCCTCCAGCGGCACCACGTGCGCCGCGCCGCCGCGGTCGGCACGGTGTTCGCGGTGGCGCTGCTGGTGTTCGCCGGTCTGCTCGGGCTGTTCGGGTACCCCCTGGTCAACGCCCTGACCCACTTCGGGGAACAGCTCCCGACCATGATCACCCAGCTCCGCAAGGGGCACGGCCAGCTCGCCCACGACCTGGGGCGCCTGCACCTGCTCACCTGGGTGCAGCGCAACGCCCCGAAGCTGCAGACGGCGGCGCGCAACCTGGGCAAACCGGCGCTCAGCGTCGGGACCAACCTGGCCAAGGCCGTCTTCTCCACCATCTTGGCGCTGACCACCATCGCCTTCCTGTCGTTGTTCATGCTGATCGAGGCCCCTGCTCTCCGTCGGGGGTTCCTCGGGGCGCTTCCCGACGATCAGCGCAGGACGGTCGAGGAAGTGGCGGGTCGGGTGTCGCGATCGGTGACGTCGTACGTGCTGGGAACGCTCGCCCTGTCGTTCCTCTTCGGGCTGGTCATCTTCGTGGTCCTCGGCGTGCTGGGCGTGCCGTTCGCCCTCCTGATCGGCCTGTGGGTGGCGCTGGTGGCGATGATCCCCCTGGTCGGAGGGTTGATCGCCGGGGTCCCGAGCGTCCTGATCGCGCTCTTGCACTCGCCCACCGCGGCGGTGGTCACCCTGGTGGTCTTCGTCGCCTTCCAGCTCTTCGAGAACCACTTCCTCTACCCGCTGGTGATGAGCCGGACGGTGAGGATGAACCCCCTGTGGGTCCTGCTGTCGGTGCTGGTCGGGGCCAATCTGGGTGGGGTGTTCGGATCGTCGCTCGGGGCCCTCGCCGGCGCACTGGTGGCCATCCCGGTCGGCGGAGCCGTCCAGGCGATCGCCCAGGAGGTGTGGAGCCGGACCGGCCCGGCGACGGGGTCGGAGACCACCGTGCCGGAGGAGGGGGAACGATCGGCGGCCGCCACTGGCGACCCCCGGCCGGTCCCGTAAGCTGCCCGGGTGCGCGTGCTGGTCGTCCTGCCCACCTACAACGAGTCCGGGAACATCGACCGGGTGCTGCGGAGCATCCGGTCGGCCCTCCCCGAGGCCGAGGTGCTGGTCGTGGACGACGGCAGCCCCGACGGGACCGCGGCGATGGCCGACGAGCTCGGGCGGGAGCTGGGCCGCATCCAGGTGCTGCGACGATCGGCCAAGTCGGGGTTGGGCAGCGCCTACCGCGACGGCTTCCGGTGGGGCCTCGACCGGGGGTTCGACGCGTGCGTCGAGATGGACGCCGATCTCTCCCACGACCCGGCGGCCCTGCCGGAGCTGGTCGGCGCGGTGGCCGGCGGAGCCGACCTGGCGATCGGTTCGCGGTACGTGCCCGGCGGGGT
>JAJYYG010000036.1 GCA_021801235.1 Actinomycetes bacterium | reverse complement strand
GGCGGGCGCCGGGGAAGCCGGTGGGACACCCGGGACCGACCTGCCGCCGGGGGCGACGACCGGAACGGCCGGCACGGTCGGGGCAGCCGCCACGCCGGGGGCGACGACCGGTGACGGGGCGGGCGGGGCGGGGCGGTACCCCCCGGCGACGGCCGGCCCGGCGGCGGAGGGCGGCGGGGAGACCGCCTGCCCGTGGCCGTAGGCATGGGCGTGGGCCGGGCGCAGCGCCCGTCGCCGGGAACGCTCGCTCGCCACGATGCCGGCCAGCAGCAGGACCACCGCCACCAGGGGGATCCCCCACGGCCAGGTGGTGGTGGTGGTGGCAAACGAAGCGGTGGGGGCCGAACCGGACACCTGGCCCACCACCTGGTAGGAGCCGGCCGAGAGCGCAGAGAGCGAGAACGGCAGGGTGACCGTGGCGGACCGGCCGGGGGCGAGGTCGACGATGACCGGCGTGCCCACGGGGTTGGACGGCGACGTGCCCCGCCCCCAGGTGGCGGTGACCACCGCCTGGGCAGGGACCGCGCCCACGTTGGCCACGGTCACGACCAGGGTGCGGGACGCTCCGGCGCCGAACACGGATCCAGCGGTGGCACCGCCTTCGACCGAGGCTTGGACGGAGAGGACGGAGGCAGGTCCGGACGAGGTGGGCGGCGATGGCTGGCCCGGGAGGCGGAGGAAGTACGAGGTCTCCATCCAACGGGGGCCGGTGCTGGTGGCACCCGCCCCGCTGGTGGCGCCCGCTGGGACCGTGGCGCGTGTAGGCAGCACGGAAGCCGACGACGGAACCCCGGCCGCTACCAACGCGGCGGACAGGCCGCCCAGTGTGAGTGCCCCCAGGCACACGACCGATCGCCTCCACCGCCCCGTTCTCGTCACCCGCTGCCCCCAGCCGCTCGCCGCTCCGCACGGCGGTCCACAGACTAGCCGGGGAGCACCCACCACGTCGGGACCACGGCACCCCTCACCACCGCCCGCGGCGTAGCCTCCCGTCCCGATGTCCCATGGCGGGCCTGCCGAGACGGGACGAGTCCTCTCGGTCGTGTCTCCCGGGCGCCCCCGGTCGTCCCGGTACCCGGACGCAGCTGTCTCTCGATCGCACCACCAACAGGTCCGAACCCCGGTCGTCACGGCACCGCCGGTCGTCAACAGCGGTACCGGAGCCATCGGACACCGGCGCACCGTCCGGTCAGCTGCTCACCGCCATGCCGACGACTGGCCTGTTCAGAGTCAGCGACCCCGTCGAACCGAAGAAGGTGGCGTCACCGGTGGCGAAGATGCCCCCGTCGCTCGCCACCAGCCAGTAGCCCCTGCCGTCCGGCGTGGCCGCCATGCCCACCACCGGCTGGTTCAGGTGGAGGCTGCCGGTGGAGCCGTAGAAGCCGGCGTCGCCGAAGGCGAAGATGCCCCCGTCGCTCGCCACCAGCCAGTAGCCGTTGACGGTCGGCTGGATCGGCACCACCGGGTTCGACGGCACCGAGGGCTGGCCCGCACCGAGGGCACTGGTGGCGGTCACGGTGAACTGGTACGTGTCGCCTCCGATCAAGCCGCTGAGCATGATCGGGCTCTGCTGACCAGTGGCCGTCTGCCCGCCGTGGGCGACGTCGGTCAGGTCGGTGGCGGTCACCGTGTAACCGGTGATCGCTCCTCCGCCGCCGTCGGCCGGTGGGGAGAAGGACACGGTCGCCGAGCGGATCCCCGCTGTGGCGGTGGGCTGTGGCGGTGGGCCGGGCGGCCCGGAAGCGCCAGCCACCACGGTGTTGGTCACCCCGGACGGGACGGAGAGGCCGAACGAGTTGGCGGCCATCACCGTGAACAGGTAGCTGTCACCGCCGGTCAGGCCGGACACGACGATCGGGCTGGCGGCCCCGATGGTCCGACCGTCCCAGATGTCCTGCGTGACATTGGTGGTGGTCACGACGTACCCCGTGATGGGTGCACCTCCGTCGTTCGCCGGAGGGGAGAACGTCACCGTGGCCGAACCGGGTCCGGCGGTGGCCGCGACCGCGGTGGGCGAGCCGGGAGTGGTCGGAGACCCGATCAGCGTGCTCGCCAGCGTCGGCGGGGGGGAAAGCAACGCGATCGGCGTGGACTGCGGCAACGGGGCCACCGGGCTGGCAGGGTAGCCGTGGACGATGGCCGGCGCGGCGGTGCCCCCCAGAGTCGAGGTCGTGTCGAACTCCGTCTGGGTCCAACTCGCCAGCGTCCCATCGGCACCGCTCGCGGTCAGTGTGACGGTGACGCTCGGGATGGTCAGCGAACCACCGGGGGCGAAGGCGGTCGAGCCCGTGCCGATTTCGAGGTAGGGGACCGGGGTGCTCCCGAGAAACGAGGGCGACGTTGCCTGCGCGACACACCCCGGCGTGCTGGCCGTGGGGCAGTAGGCGACGGTCAGTGGGGACGTCGTCACCGTACCGCCCCCCGCCGGCACGAAGGAGACCGCACCCGCAGCCGTGGCGCCGACGAAGGTGGTCCCGGCAGGGATCGGGTAGAAGTTCAACAGGTTCGAGACGCTCTGGATCGCCACGCCGGCGTTGGTGGTCGGGAGGGTCTGGGATGCGCTCGCACTGGTGACGGCGAAGGTGGTGCCTGGGGGCACCGCCGAAGGCGAGGTCCACTGTGCCGTCGTCTGCACCTCGTTGTAGCCCGCGGGGCCCTCGAACGCCCAGGTCTGGTTCACGGACGCACTGGTCCTCGGCCCCGGACCGGTGCCGACACCGGTGGCCGCGGCAGCGGGGGCTGCCAGACCCGTCCCGCCCAGCCCGGAACCGAAGGCCACCAGCAGGACGGCGGCGCCGACCGCACCGACTGCACCGGCGCGGACCCTCCGTGGAGCGACGAAGCGCATCGGGGTGCTTCTCCCGTCGTGCCTCACCGGGCCTGCCCTGCGGTTCCGCCAGGCCCACGCCGCCCACGCCGCCCGAAGGGTGCACAGACCAGCGCCGGACCACCTGCCGTGACCAGCCGTCTCGTTCCCGTCGCCCGTCCCCCCGTCGCCCGTCTCCTCACCGCAGACCTCCTCACCGCAGACCTCCTCACCGCACGCCTGCCGGTTGATCGACCGGGGCCACCGGATGATCCGGCACCCACGGTGCCTCCGGGACCGCACGGGGGACCGGCGCCGGGCCGATCGGCGTGCCAGTCGGGTGACCCGGTGCCCGCCCGGCTCCGGGCACCACCTCCGGCACCGCGCCGTCATCGGGCACCGCCCACTGCACCGTCTCCGGTACCGCCCCGGCGGAGGCGGGCACCACCTCCGGCACCGGTCCAGGGCCGCCCGGCACCGCCCCGGCAGCCCCCGGCACCGCCTCGACGGGGGGGACCGGAGCCACGCCGATCGGACCGACGCGCGAGGCGATCGCGAGGACCGCCGCCTGGTGGCGCCGGCGGCGCCGGCGGCGCCGGAGGACCACGAGCATCAGGACGAGCCCGACCACGATCGCCAGGGCAACCACCAGCAGACCCCACGGGTAGGTGGTGGTCGTGGCGGCGGCGGTGGCCGATCCGAGCCCGGTGATCACCTGGGCAGCCACCGTGTACTGGCCGTAGGTGACGGGAGGGATGGTCACCGGCACCTGCACGACGCGGGTGGACCCGACGGCGAGCGCCGCCATCGGCCGGGCCACCACGAACCCGGTCGGGTCGGGCCCGTGGCCCACGTGGACCACCAGGGTCGCAGTCTGCAGCGCCACGCTCGACAGGTTCGCCACGGTCAGCATCAGCGTCACCGGCCGCGGGCCGCCGAACCACGAGCTCACCGAGGACCCGCTCTGGATGCGGGCGGTGAGCGCCACCGGGTGCGCCGGCACCGCCTGGGTGGGGATCGGCACGTCGGGAGCGCCCACGATGGTGAGCGGCACCTTGACGCCGGTGAACGAGCCGGGTGTGGTCACCGAGAAGACGCACGGGCAGGGGGTGGGGGGAAGTTGGACGTCGAGCGCACCGTAGAAGATGCCTCCGGCCCGGATGGCCGCGGTGTACTGGTTCTGCTGGTTGCAGTCGTTGCTGTAGTTGCGGGCATCCTGGCCGCAGATCTGGATGAGCACCGTCTCGCCCACCGGGGACCAGCCGCTGCCGGTGACGAAGACGCGCTCGCCCACCGAGGCCGCCGGGGTGCTCGTCTTCACCTGGGGAGGGCCGGCGGTGCCGGTCGCACCGGCGACGGCGCCGTACGGTGCGAGGGAGAGCCCGGCGACGGCGACCACGACGGCGACCACGACGGCGCGCGCGCGAAGCCCCCGGTGGCCGTCGCTCACACCTCGGCCCTCAGCGCCCCGCTGCCCTGCGTCGCCGGAGACGGGCTCGGGACCGCCGACGGGGCCGACGGCCCCGGGCCCTGCGCCTCGGCGCGGGCCCGACGTCTCCGCCGACGCCACAGCACGAACAGGACGACCAGGGCGATCACGATGAGCACCAGCACCCACGGGAAGTACCAGAACAAGGTCGAGGCCGCCGTGGTGACGGGGAGGCCCGTCGTCGGGTCGGTCCCCGTCGCCACCGCGTGGGCGGTGAGCGGATCGAACGGCGGGATGTTGCCCCACACCTCGGTCAGCGCCAGCCGGGCGCCCGGGAGCATCTGGATCGGCAGGGGATTGGCCTTGCTCTGGGCGGCGCCCGTCTGGTGCACCGTGTAGCTGTGGATCGTCCCCCCGATGAGGCCGGTGATGGAGACGGTGAGCGTCTTCGGGTCGATGATGTCGTTCCCCGTGTTCACCAGCTCGACCCGCACCGCGGTGATGGCCTGCTGAAGGTAAGGCACGATCGGGCTCCGGTGGGCCACGGTGATGCTCTCGATGGTGAGGGCCGGGTGGACCGGCCCGACCACGTGCACGTACATCGGCACCGCGATCCGCAGCACCGTGTTGATCCCCACCCGGCTCTGCTGGGAGGCGGGCGGGTGGAGCTCCTCGACCACCACCGCGCCCACGTGGTCGCCGGGCGGCGCGTCCGCCGGCACCGCCAGCTCGAAGGTCACGACGACCTCCTTGCCCGGCGGGATGGTGAGCGAGGTGTTCCCCACGGTGACCCACACGCCGATCGCCGTGTTGTGCATCTGGGCGCGGCTCTGGAAGCCGAACCCTCCCGTGCCGGGGATGATGGTGGCGTCCTCCGGGTAGACCAGGAACGACTCCGGGGCCGAGCTCTTGTTGAGGACCACGATCTGGTCGAGGAGGTGGTGGCCGGGTTGGAGCTGGTACGACAGGTAGGAGCGCTGCTGGGAACCGGGCGCCGCGTACGGCTCGGCCGAGAACTGGAAGTCGGTGTTGGCCCCCCCGGATGCCTGCGGTGCAGGGGCGCCCGCCGCCCCGGCGGGGATAGTGCCCTGGCTTCCGGCCACCAGGAGCACGCCGGCGGCGGCGGCGACCCTGGCGGCGAGCGCCAGCCGGCGCGCCAAGCCCTGACCGGGTCCCGGCCGTGCCGCCCCGTGCCGTCTGCGACCGCGTTCCCCCATGACCGGTGACCCCGTTCCCTCCGACTGCCGATCGACCATCGTAGCTACGACAGCGTCAGGGTCAGGGTCGCCTGGAATCCCGGCGATCCCGGGTTGGCGGCCGAGGCGGGGACCGCCAGGACGAGGCCGGCACTACAGGTGAACGATCCCTCGGACGCGTTGGCCGGGGCGTCGCACAGGACCGCCGGGGCGGCGTTCAGGCCGGCGGGCGGCGACACCACCGACCCGGGAGGCGACGGGTTGACCGGACCGATCACCGGACCGGCCGCCACCTGGGCGGGACTTCCCACCAGCGGGGCGTCGATCACCGCCTGCGGCGACCATCCCAGGTTGCCTCCCGGGATGCAGATGTTCGAGTAGGTGGCCGGCGTGTCGCAGGTGATCGGCGACCCGACCGTCGAGGCGACGAAGTCGCCGACCTGGGCGCTCAGGGTCCACCCCACGTTGGTCCCGCCGTCGTTGATGACCTCGACCGGGGCGATCTGTCCGCAGGCGAGCTGGGGGGCTCCGGTGAGGGTCACCGGCGGGCCCGAGCAGGTCGGGCCGTCCAACGAGGCGCCGAGCGTGTCCACCGGCAGCGGCGTCGGCTGCTGCAGGATCAGTCCGGGTGGCAGCGAGCTGGCAGTGGTGACATCCAGGGGCTGTTGCATGGTCAGCGACACCGTGGCGGGGCTCGACACGTCGCCGACCGTGTCGGCCACGGTGTACTGGAACGAGTCGATCAGGCTGGAGGTGTTGGTGTTGGTGTACACCACCGTGCCGTCGGAGTTGACGGTCGCCGTGCCGTACTGCGGCGGGGTGACGATGGTCACCGTGGCCGGATCGATCGGGTAGTCGGTCGCCGTGTCCGGGGTGAGGACGGTGAGGGTCGCCGAGGCCCCGGCCGGCACCACGTAGGACTCGGGCGCGGTGGTGGGCGGTGTCGCCACCACGAAGTACTCGGCAATGGCCGTGGTCGTGTTGCCGACCGAATCGGTGGCGGTCACCGTGAAGGTGTGGATGCTCCCGGGCTGGGCGCTCGTGGTGTCGATGGGCGACCCGACGGCCACGGTGCCGGTGCACGAGGTGATGGTGACGACCGGGTCGGCACAGGTGTAGGCGGCGGGGACCGACTGGCCGTAGTCGTAGCGGGCCCCGCTGCCGGGCGTGGTGATGGCGACGGTCGGCGGGGTCGGGTCCACCCCGGTGTAGTTGACGCTCGCCGGTGTCGTCACCGGCACGGTGGACAGCCCGAACGCGGTGGCGGTGATCGCCGGGAACCCGCCCAGGGTGAGCGTCCCCGGAGCGGTGACCTTCAGGGTGTACGAGAGGTAGAGGTAGATGCCGTCGGTGCCCACCGCCGGCATCGACGACTCGTCCCACACGCTGGTGATCGACGTGACGGGCGACGCCGGCACGTAGGGGTTGCCCGAGTAGCCCTGGCCGTTGATGAGCTCCAACCCGTAGGGGGTGCTGTGGGTGGTGCACGTGGAGTCCGAGCAGGCGCCGGAGTCGGCGAACGAGCCCTGGCCGGCGGTGGGTGAGAGCAGGCCGGTCGTCGAAGTGGTGACCGGTCCCTCGATGACCGTGCCGGTCGGGGCGGGGAGCGTCCAGGTCACCACCTGCCCGGCGCTCGGCGTGGCCGTGTAGGCGCCCGGCTTGTACACCTGCCACTGCACGTTGATGGTGTCGCCCATCACCAGGCTGCCCCCGAGGGCGGTCGGGGCGGTGAGCTCGTAGGTCGCCTCGGGGGGGGTCGGTGCCGCGCAGCCCGTCCCCCCGAAGCTGCACGAGCTGCCGGTGGCCAGCGACACCGCACCGGCATCGGTCGGACCGACCACCGTGGTGGCCGGGGCCGCCTGCACGTAGTAGGAGACGTCCTCCAAGGCCGGGGTGCCGCGGAGGTCGGTGGCCGTCACCTCGAAGGAGTGCTCGCCGACCGACGACGTGTCGATGGGGGAGCCCGAGGCCACCGGCCCGGCGCAGGTGGCGATGCCGTAGCTCGCCACGTCGGTGCACGCGTAGGAGGCGTCCACCGTCTGGCCCACCGTGTAGACGGCGCCGTTGGTGGGAGCGGTGACGGTGATGACCGGCGGCAGGGTGTCGATCGCCTCCACCGTCGTGGTCGACAGGGGAGACACCGGCGAGGAGGCCGGCCAGCAGTTCTCCGACACCGGCACGGCGGTGGAACCGGACGTCGTGTTCAGCACGGCGCTCAGCACCGGGTCGGTGCTGGTGGTGGCGGTGCCCACCGGCGGGACGTCGAGGAGCGCCGGGGCGACCACCGTCCCGACGGTGGTCGAGACGGTCAGGGTCAAGGCGATGGCGGGGAGCGCGAAGGCCTGGCCGGCGGCGATCGGGCCGGGGACCGTCTCGACCACGTCCTCCCCGCCGGGGCTGGACGGGTCGGCCACCTCGGCGACCGCCGATCCGGTGCCGACGTTGGTCCCCCCGGACAGGGTGGCCGACTCGAAGGTGGCGCCCGCCGGGACGGGCAGGGCCAGGCGGAGCGAGGTCTCGGAGGTGACCGGGTTGCCGAGCGAGGTGGTCGGCACCGTCTCCCCCTGGTCGGCGATCGTCAGGGTGAAGGTGGCGCCGGGGAGAGCCTGGGACGGGGCGCCGGTCACCGCCAGGTCCAAGGTCTGCGAGACGGTGGAGGAGGAGAGGGAGGAGGTCATCGCGCACGACAGCGTGGTCGCAGAGCCGGCCGCGGCGGAAGGTGGCGCCGCCGACAGGGCGACCGCGGAGGAGGCGGCGAGCGCCGCCACCATCCCGATGCCTGCCCACCGTTGTGCCCAGCGCCTGCGGCTCACTCCGACCTCCGACGAACGTTGCCCCGGCACACCGCAGCGCACAGCGCGCGACGTCCGGACTACCCCTCAGCCCGGTGCGACACCACGTCCCTACCGGGTACAGCCAAACAGAATTCCGGAAGACGCACAAGGGGAGCGGGGCGAGCCCGCTCCCCTTGTGGCTTCCGACCGGTGCGGTCACCCGCACCGGTGTCCTACCGCTCTGCTAGGAGAGCGTGATGGTGACGGTCGCCTGGTAGGCAGCCACACCGCCCGCGTAGGCGCTGGGTGCAGGCTCGGCGATCGACGCCGGGACCAGCAGCTCCAGCCCGGCACCGCAGACGAACGTGCCACCGGACTGGCCGGAGGCCGTGGAGCACACGGTCACCGGGGCAGCATGGAGGCCGGCGTTCGGAGCGGGCTCGACCACCGGGTTCGGCTGCACCGCGGCGCCCTGGAGGACGGGGTTGGCGCTGGTCGCCGGAGCCACCGGGGCGAACGGAAGCACCGCCGCACCGTTGGTCACCTGGGCGGTGTCCCCGGGCACGATGCTCTGGGCAACCGCCGAGGCGCCGCCCAGGGGCATGGCCAGGTTCCCACCCGGGATGCAGTGGTTGCTGTACGTCGCCACCGTGTCACAGGTGAGTGTGGGATCGGCCGGGTCGAGGAAGTCGCTGACCTGGGCCTGCAACTTCCAGCCGGCGTCGAGGCCGGTGGCGTTGGTGACCGTCAACGGGCTGAGCGCGCCACAGGCGGGCTGCTCGTTGCCGTTCAGGGTGATCCCCGGCGTGGTGTTCCCGGGGGTGCAGATAGCGCTGCCCAGCGGGTCGATCGGAAGACCGCTGCTCTGAGAGAGCACGATCTGGCCCGACGTCACCGGGAGCACGATCTCCTGGTTGAGCGAGCACGTCCCGAGGGTCCCCGTCGATCCGCTCGTGTTGCCGGAACCGGCGCTGCACGAGTTGAAGGCGATGGAGATGGTCGCCGTCGCCGGAGTGGAGACGAGGCCCGAGGTGGTGCCCGCTGCCGTGAACTTGAAGGTGTTCGTCGTCAGGGTGTTGCCCGTCCCGGTGCAGAACGTGATGGTCCCGTTGCTGTTGGCCGTCGCCGTACCCGGCGAGGTCGGAGCGGTGGAGACCGTCACGGACGCCGGGTTCGGGGTGTCACTCTGCTCGGTGGCACCCTGGAGGGCGTTGATCGTCACGCACTGCCCGTTGGACACGCTGGCCGTCTGGTTCTGCAGGACGGGCGCAGCCGGTGGGGCGTTGACGGTCACACTGGCGATCACCGACGGTACGACGGCTGGTAGATCCGATGTCGTACAGGCCCCGGCGGCACAGGTGGGCGTATAGCCACTGGTCGTCGGGTAGCCTTCGATGCTGGCTGCAACGGGGGTTCCGGCCAGGCTGATTTCAGCCGTGGTCTGGAACTCGGACCAGTACTGGTTGACCGTCCCGGCCGCCGTCGGCGTGCCGTACGTCACCGTGGAGGTGGTGGTCGTCAACTGACCGCCCGCGGTGAACTGCGCGGTGCCCGTGCCGATCTCGATGTACTCGCTGGCCGCGTAGTTCGACGGGAAGGTCGAGCCATCGGCCGTGCCGGTACATGCGGCGTTGGTGGTCCCCACGGTGCAGTCGGTCACCGTCTCCGTTCCGGTGGTGACGGCGCCGGTCGAGCTGGTGAACGTCCAGGTTCCGGCGGAGGACGACACGTAGGTGGTGCCGGTGGGCAGCGCGTACATGTTGTTGTTGTTCGTGGCGTAGATCACCGGCACCCCGTTGTTCTGGGTCGGGATGGTCTGCGTTCCGCCGGCCAGCGTCAGGGTCACGTCGGCACCCTGGGTCACGGTGGTCGGCGCGATGCTGGCGTTGGCCTGCTGGGGCAGCGCCGCGATGGAGGTGTTCAGCGACACCCACGCCGCAAAGGTCGTGGTCGTCACGGCGGCACCGGCGTTGGTCTCAGCCAGTACGGAGAGCCCGCCGGCCACAAGGGCCAACGCCGCTCCGCAGGCCACCATCCGGCGCCCCCATCTCTTCGTTCGTTGCATTGATGATTCTCCTCGCTAGTGAAAGCAATGGAACCCGCACCCACGGCACGGGCCAAGCGGTGACCGACGCATCAGCGTCGGCCGGGGTCTTGTGTTCCCCTTTGCCCCACGGTGCATCGCGAAGACGCTCCCTGGGACACCTGCCGGCACGCCCCAGGCCCGCCACCGCGTCCGTTGGGGGCGATGGCACCGGCGACGGCCGACGGGCCACGTCCTTCCCCCGGCACTCCGCCGACGAAGAGGGCACAGCCCGCTGACGCTCACGTTCCCCCGTCGAACGGCATCCCCCCCCCCGTTACCAGTCGCCTTTGCCGGGCACCGGACGAGCACGCCCGACACCATCGACACCCCATCCGCCGACCCGTGCGGGCCTGCGTTCCCTCCGTGCAGTCCGGCCGCTCGTCCCGTCGACGCCCCCCCGGCACCGCGGTCCCCGGAACCTGATCCGACCACCGCCTCAACTGCCGCTCGGGAGGCTCCGCCCTGGGCTGAAGCCGACCTGCAGGCGCATCGTACGCTCCGGGTCCCCGATGGTCAAGGGACGTTTCCCGCGCTGAGCACGCCGGGCCGGGGGCGGCTCCCGCAGAGTCGGCCGGGGCTGTCACCGCTTCCCCGCGCGTTGGAGAGTGTGGGGGAACCCGGTCCGGGTGGTGGCCATCCCCACCATCGGGGCGTTGAGCGGGTGCCCGCCCATCGAGCCGAAGAAGTTGGCGTCCCCGAAGGTGAAGATGCCGCCGTCGGAGGCGTCGAGCCAGTACCCCTGGCCGGTCGGGGTCGGGGCCATGCCCACCACCGGGGCGTTGAGCGGGTGGCCGCCCATGGACCCGTGGAACCGGGCCGCCCCGAAGGAGAACACCCCGCCGTCGGAGGCGTCCATCCAGTAGCCCGTGCCCGTCGCGTAGGCGGCGATCCCCACCATCGGCTGGTTGAGCTGGGTACCGCCCATCGAACCGTAGAAGCCGGCGTCGCCGAAGGCGAACACGCCCCCGTCGGCGGCGACCAGCCAGTAGCCGCCGCCGTCGGGGGTCGGGGCCATGCCGACCATCGGCTGGTTGAGCTGGGTGCCGCCCATCGACCCGTGGAACCTGGCGTCCCCGAACCCGAACACCCCGCCGTCCCGGGCGATCAGCCAGTAGCCCTTGCCGTCCGCGGTGGCGGCCATGCCCACGATCGGCTGGTTGAGCTTGATGCTGCCCGTGGACCCGTAGAAGCCGGCGTCGCCGAAGGCGAAGATGCCGCCGTCGGCGGCGACCAGCCAGTAGCCCTTGCTGTCGGGGGTGACCGCCATGCCCACCACCGGCTGGTTGAGCGGCCGGCCGCCCATCGAGCCGTAGAACTGGGCGTCGCCGAAGGAGAAGACCCCCCCGTCGGAGGCGACCTCCCAGTAGCCCCGCGGCGTGCGGGGAGCCACCACGACGAGGTCGTACGGCGCCGACACCGCCGGCAGGGTCGAGTACGAGCCGGTGTAGGAGGCCACGATCACGTGGGTGCCGGCGGCGGCGTAGGTGACCCGGCAGTCCACCACGTACGGCGCCGTCTTCGACACGGCCAGGCCCTGGCATCCGGGGATCGGCACGCCGTCGTCGGTGAAGCTCACCGTGCCGGAGGGGTAGATCGGGGTGAGCGTGGCCACCAACGTGACCGGGGCGCCGACCACGCCGACCACCGGATCGGAAGAGACGACGATCGTGGTCTGTGCGGGGTGCACCTCCAGCACGATGATCTGGTTGACGCTCTGGGACCCGGCCACGCCGAAGCCCGCAGGAACGTGCGGGATCGGAGCGGCGTGCGGCACCGGGGTGCCCCCGGGGACGCTGACGCTGGTGATCGAAAGAGGTGCCTGCGGCGAGGCGGTGCAGGCGGACAGCGCCAGTGCGCAGGCGGCAACCGCCACCACGCCCAGCACCACGCTGCGCCCGCCGGACCGCCCGGCACCCCGCCGTGTCACAGACCTCCGACCGATTCGCATTGCGCCGCGACCACCCCCCCGTTCCCGCTGGGCACCTGGAACCCCCGCGACCGTAGGCCGAACATCCGGTACGGGCAACCCCTTCCGGTCATGCTTGCACACCGGCGGTCCGGAGGCGCGGACGGCGGTCGCTGCGACCCGGGCGGGTGGGTCGCCGCTCACGGCGGCGGCCCGGGTGGTTCAGTCGGCGGTCCGCTCAGCCGGGCGGCGGGTCGGCCGGCGCCCGCAGCGACAGCCACCGCTGCAGGCCGGCGGCGTTGGAGTGGACCCCGTTCATCACCTCGAGCTTGCGGCGGTGCTCGTCGGCGACGTCGTCGAGGTCGCTCTCGAAGGCGGCAGCCAGGGCGGCGGCGATGTCCTCGCCCTGCCGGAAGGCGGCCTCGGCAACCTCCGCCCACCGCCGCAGGGTCCCGTCCGCCTCGTCGAGCACCTCGGCGGGATCGCCCAGCAGCCCGTAGTGGGCGAGCGCGATCCCCGCCGGGCGGCGGGCGGCGAAGCGGGCCAGCGAGCCCAGCGCCTGGTCGAGGTCGAAGTCGGGGGGCGGGGTGGACGGGCGCAGCACGCCGCCGTCGGGCAGCTTCACCCCCACCGCGTCGCCGGCGAACAGCAGCCCGCTCAGGGAGTCGTGCAGGGCGACGTGGTGCTTGGCATGGCCGGGCGAGTCCACCGCCACCAGCTCGCGTCCCGGCCCGACCCGGATGGCCTCCCCGTCCTCGAGGACGTGGAGCCGCTCGGCCGGGGTCGGGTCGAGCCGGCCGTAGAGGGAGTCGAGGAGGTCGCCGTAGACCCGGGCGGCCGAGTCGACCAGCTTGGTCGGGTCGGCCAGGTGGCGGGCGCCCTTGGGGTGGACGTAGACGGTGGCGTTGGGGAAGGCCCGGGCCACGTCCCCCACCCCGCCGGCGTGGTCGAGGTGGATGTGGGTGACCACCACCCCGGCCAGGTCGGTCGGCCCCAGGCCCAGGGCGTCGAGCTGGGCGAGGAGCACCGGCACCGAGCTCTGGCTGCCCGTCTCCACCAACACCGGCTCCGGCCCCTCGATCAGGTACCCGGCGGTGACCCGCTCCCACCCGCCGAGCAGGGTGTCGAGCTCGACCACCCCGTCGGCGATGGTGCGCCCCGCCCCCGGGGGACCCGGGGCGGTGGGGTCGTAGGGATGCGCGTGGCGGTGCGTGTGCGCATGGTCGTGCGCATGGTCGTGACCGTCGCCCGTGGCGGCGGGGGGGCCACTCACGACGGGGTCACCTCGATCACCACCTTGACGTCGTCGGCGCTCCGCTCGAGGGCCTGCTCCCACCGGTCGAGCGGCACCCGCCGGGTGATGAGCCGGCCCAGCCAGGCCGGGTCGGCGGCGGCCAGGGCGTCGGCCGCCGCCTGGTAGTGGCGGCGGTTGGCGTTCACCGAGCCGACCACGGCCACGTTCTCGAGGACCATCGACCGGTTGAGCTGCCCCTCGTCGACCGACAGCGTGTGGCCCCCCGACGACACGCCGGTGAGGCAGACCACCCCGCCGGTGCCCACGTGCTCCATGGCGTCGAGCACCAGGGAGGACACCCCGGTGCACTCGATGACCACGTCGGGGTCCTTCACCGACTCCTCGATGGGACCGGTGTGGTAGGTCGCCCCCAGGGCCGCCACCAGGTCGGGCTTCAGCCCGGTGGCCACCTGGTCGAAGACGTGGACGTCGAGGCCGCGCTGGACGCCGATCATGGCGGCGAGCAGCCCGATGGGACCGGCCCCGGTGACCACCGCCGTCTTGGGGGCCCAGTGGGCGCGGCCGCCGATCCGGTCGACCTCCTCCCACGCCTTGGCCACCACGCTGGTCGGCTCGAGCAGCACCCCGAGCGTCCCGAGCGCGGGGGCGACCTTGACGGCGAAGTCGGGCTGGATGCGGTAGCGCTCGGAGAGGTAGCCGTCGTGCTGTTTGATCCCCCGCTCGGTGTACTCCCCGTTCCGGCAGAAGTCCCACTCGTCGACCGCGCAGTTGGCGCACGGCACCGGATCGGGCCGCCGGACGATCCCGACCACGTAGTCGCCGACGGCCAGGTCGCCGCCTGCCGGGGCCTCCAGTACCTTGCCCAGCGACTCGTGGCCGAGCACCAGCCGCTTGTGGCCGGGGGGTGCCCACCCGTACTCGCCGGAGAGGATCTCGATGTCGGTGCCGCAGATGCCCACGGCCAGGGTCTGGACGAGCACCGGCCCGTCGGACTCGGGTGGCTCGCCGATGTCGTCGAGCCGGGCGGAGTCCTTGGTCAGGGGTACGACGGTGAGCGCTTTCATCGGTTCCTCTTCTTCTGGGTCTGGTCGGGGTGGTCGCCCCGGTGATCGCCTCCGGGTGTGCCCGGAGCCGACGGGGGCGCGGTCGGCTCCGGAGCAGGTGCCGTCGGGCCGGTCGGAGGGGGGGCGGAGCCGGTCGGTGGGGTTGCGGAGCCGGCCGGTGGAGTTGCGGAGCCGGCCGGTGGAGGGCCGGCGGCAGGGGCGCCAGGCGCAGACCCGCCCCCGGCGGGTGGTCTCAGGCGAGCACGGCCGCTCAGGTGGAGCCGACCCGTGCCCGACTTCGAGCGGGTCATCCCCCGCCGCACCACGTTCAACGTCCCGGGCGCCACGCTCGGCTTGGCGTGGCCGCTCAGCTTGGAGGCGGAGTTCACCAGCGACACGTGGGAGAAGGCCTGGGGGAAGTTGCCCACCAACCGGCCGGCGACCGGGTCGTACTCCTCCGACAGCAGCCCCAGGTCGTTGCGCAGGCCGAGCAGGCGGTCGAGCATGGCCCGGGCGTCGCGGGTCCGGCCGATCATCGCCAGGCAGTCCACCATCCAAAACGAGCAGGCGAGGAAGGCGCCTTCGCGGCCGGACAGCCCGTCGACGTCGCCGGTGTCGACCGTCCGGTAGCGCAGCACGAAACCGCCGTCCATCAGCTCCCGCTCGACCGCCTCGATGGTCCCCTTCACCCGGGGATCGTGGGCGGGGAGGAACCCGACCAGGGGGATCATCAACAAGCTGGCGTCGAGCTGGTCGGACCCGTAGTACTGGGTGAACGAGCCTTTGTCGGCGTTGAACCCCTCCTCGCACACCTGGTCGTGGATCTCCTGGCGAACCTGGCGCCAGTGGTCGACCGGACCGTCCACCCCGCACTCCTCGACCATCTTGACGGCGCGGTCGATGGCCACCCAGGCCATCACCTTCGAGTGGGTGAAGTGGCGCCTCGGCCCGCGCACCTCCCAGATCCCGTCGTCGGGCTCCCGCCACCCGTCGCCGAGGAACTCCATCAGCGCCCGCTGGAGCTCCCAGGCGGGCAGCTCCACCGCGTCGGCCGAGCGGGACGCCTCGTAGAGGGCGGACATCACCTCGCCGTAGACGTCGAGCTGGAACTGCCCGGCCGCGGCGTTGCCGATGCGGACCGGCGCCGACCCCTCGTAGCCGGGGAGCCAGTCCACCTCCCACTCGTCGAGGCGGCGCTCGCCGGCCGCCCCGTACATGATCTGCATCTGCGACGGGTCGCCGGCGATGGCCCGCAGCAGCCAGTCGCGCCAGGCCATCGCCTCCTCGTAGAAGCCGCCGCGCATCAGCGACTCGAGGGTGAGGGTGGCGTCGCGCAGCCAGCAGAACCGGTAGTCCCAGTTGCGCCCCCCGCCGAGCGTCTCGGGCAGCGAGGTGGTCGCCGCGGCCACGATCCCTCCGGTCGGCTGGTAGGTGAGCGCCTTCAGGGTGATGAGGGAGCGGACCACCGCCTCCTTGTCGTCGCCGTCGTAGGTGCACTGGGAGACCCAGTCGTGCCACCACGTCTCGGTGTCCTCGATGGCGTAGACGGCGTCCACCGGCCGGGGGGGCTCCTCGTTGGCGGGGAACCACGCCAGGGAGAACGGCACCTGCTGCCCCTCGCCCACGGTGAACTCGGCCACGGTCGACATGTCCCGCCCCTCACAGTGGACCGGGGTCCACAGCGACAGCCCGTCGGGGCCGGCCACCGCAGTCAGGGTGCCGTCGAGCCGGCGCACCCAGGGGACCACCTGGCCGTAGCCGAACCGGATGGTGAGCTGCATCTCCATGGTGACCCGGCCCCGCACCCCCTCGACCAGCCGCACCACCTCGGGGTGCTGCTGGCGGATCGGCATGCAGTCGACCACCCGGACGGTGCCCTCGTCGGTGACGAACTCGGACTCGAGCACCAGCGAGTCGCCCCGGTAGCGGCGGTGGGTGGCCCGGTGCGCCCCCTTCGGGGCGAGCTTCCAGCTCCCGTGCTCGTCCTCCCCGAGCAGCTTGGAGAAGCAGGCGGCGGAGTCGAACCGGGGCAGGCAGAGCCAGTCGATCGAGCCGTCGCGGCCGACCACCGCCGCGGTGTGGAGGTCGCCGATCAGGCCGTAGTCCTCGAGGGGGAGCGTCATCGCCTCATGTCTAGCCGGGACGACCCGCCTCCGCGGGGGCGCGGCGCCCGTCGCGGCGGGTCGGTGACCACTGCGTCTGCGGTCGCCGGAGTGCGTCCGTGGCGACACGAACACGGCAGGGTGTCGCGGGAGAGGTCAGAGCACCCGGTATGGCATCGCCGCGGTCAGGTGGTTACCATGGAGGTCGTGGGACTGTTCGAGGAGGGACCGGTGATGGACCGACCAGGCGGCTGACCCACCCGGGCCATCGCGGTCAAGGACCGACGTCGCCACCGGCGCGGCGGCCCTTGATGTTTTCCGCGAGGCGTTGCCAGTTGTCGTAGAGGTCCTTCTCCTTGGCCCGCTCGTCCAGCAGCGGTTCGGCCCACTTCTCCCAGTAGAAGACCACCGCGTTCCCGATGGTCCGGTCGACCAAATCGAGATCGAGGCAATTCATCTCGACCAGAGCCCCGAAGTCCTCGAAGTAGTTCGCCAGCTTCAGCCACTCGAAGTACTGCTCTGTGTTCTTGTCCCGGGCCGGTTCGTAGGCCCGGCGGAACGCTGCTGCGTCCAGGGGCTTCATCTCTCGTCTCGCCTTGACGATCGCGTCGTCGTCCCAGCGACGGGCCATCTCGACGGCCAACGAGACGGTACGGACCTTCTCCGCCTCCTCGACCTGTTTGGCGGCGAGCTTTACCTGCTCGAGCGTTGCCCGCAGCGCGTTCTTCTCTGCCAGTGCGCCGATCAGGACGGCCCCCACGCCCAGACTGGCCAAGATCGACCCGATTGCCGTACAGATCTCGGCCCAGTTGGGCCCACCCCTGAGCACGTAGACCGTGTGCGTGACCGCCACCGCATCGACCACGTCGCGATCGTAGCGCCGAGGCGACGCGCGGCCGGGCAACCCGCCGAGCGGCCGGTGCGCCCCCGGCGCGACCTCCGTCACCCGATGGCGCAGCCTCCGGTCCCCACCGCCGCAAAGGAGCGCTCCGCCGTCCGCACCCGGGTCAGCACCTGAGGAGAGGTGAGCGCGTACCCGATGTCGGGATTGGTGGTCGAGCGCGAGAACACCACGCCGATCACCTCGCCGTCGGTCGCCACCAGCGGTCCGCCCGAGTTGCCCGGGCGCACCACCGCCTGCAGCTCGTAGACGTCGCGGACGGTGAGACCCTGCCCGTAGATGTCACGGCCCTCGGCGGTGAAGGCCGCCATCACCCCGGCCGGGTCGGCGGTGAACGGGCCCCCGCCCGGGTAGCCGAGCACCGTGGCCTGCTGCCCGCGCGACACCGCGGCGGGATCGAGGACAAGCGGGCGCTCGGTGATGCCCGGGACCCGCAACACCGCCAGGTCGAAGCGCGGGTCGAAGTAGACCACCGTCGTGGGGTGCTGGCCGGTCGAGTCCTCGACCATCGGGTGGGCGATGCCGGCCACCACGTGGGCGTTGGTCACCACCACCCCGGGGGCCACCACGAAGCCCGACCCTTCGAGGAGCCCGCCGCACCCGACCCCGACGATCTTGACGGTGGACGGGCCGGCGGACGCCACCGCCGCGTCGACCTGGGCGGAGGAAGCCGGGGTGACCGGGCCGGCGGAGGCCGGGGCGAGCTGGGCGAACACGGGCGGGAACCCCTCGGAGGAGAGGAACCCCTGCACGCTGGTGAAGATCGACGGGGGGGCGGGGAGCACCCGGTCGAGGGACCGGACGATCCGCGAGCCCGAGATGGAGGCGTTGAGGGACACGAACGAGCTGTTGACCAGCAGGCTCGCCACCAGCCACGCGGCCAGCAGCGAGGCGACCACCGCCACCACCACCCCGAGCCCGGAGTCGAACGGTCCCAGCCGGCCGCGGTGGACCCGCCGGAAGAGCTGGCTCCCGATCAGGTGCCCCACGACGCCGAACAGCACCGCCACCCCGAGCAGCGTGCCGAGGGCCACCACCACCTGGGCCGTGGCGGTATGGACCCAGGTGGACGTCACCGACGCCGCCAGCGCCCCCACGACGAGGCCGATCCAGAAGCCGCCGAACGAGAACACCTGGAGAATGGCCCCGAGGCGCAGGCCCTGGACGGCGGAGATGGCCACCACCACCAGGATGACGACGTCGACGACGTTCACGCCGGCCTCCCTGCGCCGGGTCCCCGTCCGGCCGGCCGCCGCGCACACGAATGCTCCACCGGGGCAACGGTAGACGCCGCCGGGACACCGCATGCGTCACGGGCAGGCGACCAGATGCCGGGGGTACGACATCGCAGGGCGTTGACATGCGAAGATCGTGGGGAACGACGGTCCGGACCCGGGAGCGGGGAGCGGAACGTCGTGCGGTCGCGGGCCTCCGATGGGCCGGCAACCGGCCGACGACGACGGAAGGGAACCCACGGGACCAACGATGACCGACTCCAACCCTCCGCAACCTCCGACCGACCCGTCGCAGCACTCGCCGGTCCCGGGTGGAACGCCGCCTCCCCCGCCACCGGCCGCGCCGTACAACCCGCCACCGGCCGCGCCCTCCGGTCCGCCACCGGGAGCCGCCCCGCCGGCCGCGCCGTACAACCCGCCACCGGCCGCCCCTCCGCCGGCCGCCCCTCCGCCTGCGCCCCCCGCCTACGATGCCCCAACGGCTCCGGCCCCGCCGCCCGCCTACGGGCAGGCTCCCCCCGTCTACGGTGCGCCCCCTGCCGCGCCCCCCTACGGACCTCCTCCCTCCTACGGCCAGGCCCAGGGCTACGGCCAGGCACCCCCCTACGGTCCGCCACCGGGTGCACCTCCCTACGGTCCACCCCCTTACGGGCAGCCCGCCTACGGTGCCCCCCTCGGGCCCACCGACCGCTTCGGGCGCCCCTTGGCCGGCTGGTGGCAGCGCTTCGGGGCCATCTTCCTCGACGGGCTCATCTTGGCGATCCCCAAGATCATCATCGGGGCCATCGTCATCGGCTCGGCGGCGGGGACCGGGGTCACCACCACCGGGATCACCCTCGGGGTGGTGGTGCTGGGCATCGTCTTCAGTCTGATCGACCTGGCCTACTTCGCCTACCTGAACGGGAGCGACAAGGGCCAGACGGTCGGCCAGATGGCGCTCGGCATCGCCGTGCGCGACCTCGACACCGGCGGAGCGATCGGCCCCGAGCGGGCCGGCGTCCGCATCCTGGTGCTCGAGCCCGGCATCATCTTCTCGTGGATCCCCGTCCTCGGGGCGATCGCCGAGCTCTACACCCTGGTCGCCGCCCTCTCCCCGCTGTGGGACAGCGGGCGCCAGGGCTTCCACGACAAGGTGGCGAAGACGGACGTCATCAAGGTCCGCTGACCGGAGGTGCACCGGGTACGGGGCCGCGCCGGCGGCTGGGGTGTCGCCCTGGTGGCGGCGGTGGCGCTCGCCGCCTGCGGGTCGCCGACCGGCCCCGGGGGGACTGCGTCCGCCGGGACCCCCACGACCGGCCCCTTCGCCGCCGGGTCCCCCTGGCAGGGGACGCTCGTCCCGGTCACCCTCCCCGCCCCGGTCAACGCGCTCACCGGGGTCACCTGCTCCACCGCCTCGGCGTGCTGGGCGGTGGGCACCACGCTCGGGACCGGCGGGCAGCCCAACGGGGCGGCGGTCGTCGGTACCACCGACGGCGGCGCCCGGTGGTCCAACCTCCCCATCCCTGCCACCGTCGCCTTCGCCGCCGCGGTCGCCTGTTCGGGGCCCCGCCAGTGCGTGGTGGTCGGCCAATCCCAGAGCGCCCAAGCGGTGGCGGTCACCACCGCCGACGGCGGGGCGTCGTGGAGCCCCGCCTCGGTGCCCACCGGCCTGGGTGACCTGAGCGCGGTGACCTGCCAGCCCGGCGGCTCGTGCATGGCCCTCGGTTCCGGACCGGCCGGGGTGGCCGCCCTGGTGTCCACCGACGGCGGGGTGTCGTGGACCCAGGCCGGTACCGTCGGCGCCGGGGTGACCGGCATCAGCGGCGTCGACTGCGTCGGGTCGGTGGGCTGTTGGGCAGTGGGCCGCACCGCCGCGGCCGGAGGGCACACCGCCGGGGTGGTGGTCGGCACGGCGAACGGGGGGGCCACCTGGACGGTGGTGCCCACTCCGGCCGGGGTCGGGTCCCTCGACGGCGTGTGGTGCGGGGCAGGGTCGGCGGTCGGGGTCGGGGCGGTACCCGCCGGGTCGCCGGTCGGCGTGGCGGGGGTCCGCTGCACCGTGGTGGGGACGACCGCCACCGTGTCGACCAGTCCTCGCACCGGCAACGGCGTGGTGCTCACCACCGCCGACGGGGGAGCCACCTGGACGGACCAGCCGGTGCCGGCGACGGTGGCCCAGCTCCTCGGGGTGTCGTGCATCGGCGCGTCGGCGTGCCTGGCGGTGGGCAACTCCCCCGCCGCCTCGACCACCGCCGGGGTCACCTTGGCGACCGGGTCACCCGCCCAGCCGTGGGCCCAGGCGGTGGCGGTCGCCTCCCCCCAGCCGCTGGCCGGGGTGTGGTGCGTGTCGGGCTCGCACTGCGTGGCGGTGGGCGAGGCGATGGCCGCCCACCTGGCCGCGGGCTAGGCGCGTCGCGCCCGGGACGCCTCAGGGCTGCAACGCCGAGAGCTCCAGCTCGACCACCGGTGGATCGCCGGGCGGAGGGGTGGGGATGCCGCCGGTGAGGCCGCCGGCCTGTCCCGTGGCGGGAACGGTGGTCGTGCTGGTGGGCGGTACCGGGATCCCGGCCGGGAAGGTGAGGAGCGCCTCGACCGCCCAGGGCCCCCGGTTGCCGGTGATCAGGCACGTCGTCGGCGTGTCGACGTAGTCGCACGAGAGGGGGGCGAGCGTGTAACCGGCCGCCCGCAACCGCCCCTCGATGCGGCGCCGGGCGTCGTGGAAGCCCTCGCCCGGGCCCACGTCGTAGGTGCGGTCCACCTCGATGCAGCTGGCCAGGTAGCACAGGTCGACTCCGACATTGCTCGAGGTGGAGACCAGCGTGTCGTGAGGGAGCGGGTTGCCGAAGGCGTCGAGCGCCGCGTTCGCCGCCCCGCTGCCGAACTCCGACTGCGCCCAGCGCACTGCGAGGAAGCCCGCCACGCCGTAGACGGCGACGACGAGCAGCAGCACCCCGAGGACGGACCTCGCCGGGTGGGACCCCTCCGGTGCCCGCGCCATCCCGGGTGGCCCCGAGCCGGGAGCACCGCTCGGTGCGGTGTACCCGGTCCACGCGCCGCCGTCCCACCACCGGAGCCCGCCCGGCTCCCACGGGTCGTCGTACCATCCGGGCCCCACCCCGTGGTCCCGGACAGCGGCACGGGACCCGGCCGGTCCCCCGCCCGCTTCCGTTCGATGGCGGGATGGCGACTTCCCCCAAGACATGTCAGATATAAAATCATGTGTCCGTGCAGTATCGGGCACCGAAAGACACACCGGGCGGTGGTCGGCTCCCCGCGGACGAGCGGACCTGGAGTCGCCGACACGCCGGATACCGGGTCCGGCTCGGGAGGCGTGGTCGACGACATGGTCGACGACGACGTGCGGTTCCTCCTGGAGGAAGTGGCGCGTACCCCGCGCGGGCGTCAGTTCGTCCTCGCCGGAGGGACGGCGCTCGCACTCCAGCTCGGGCATCGTCGATCGAACGACCTGGACTACTTCAGAACGGTCCCACGGATCGACCGGTCGTCGGTCGAGCGGACGTTCGCCCGATTGGCGCCGGCTGTCGGCACCGCCGAAGTCACGGTGGCGGAGCCGGGGCAGATCGACCTCGTCGTGGGCAGGCGTCGACGCAAGGTGTCGTTCTTCGCCTCCCCGTTCCCGGTGGGCCGGCACAGCGTCTCCGTGGCGGGTCAGCGGTGCGCCGGCCCGTTGGACGTCGCCGCCATGAAGGCGTACGCCGTGGGACGGCGCGCCGTCGCCCGCGACTTCGTCGACATCGAAGCGGCCATGTCACTCGCCGGGGTGGGTCTCGACGAGATCATTGCCGAAGCGAAGACCTGCTTCCGGCTCGACGGCGAGCTGGTGTTCTCCGAACGGCTCTTTCTGCAACAGATCGCCGACACGAACGATGTCGAAGACAGCGCCGGCCTCGCGATGACCCGGTCGTCGTGGCCGGACGTCGCGGCATCGCTGCGGGCGGCGGTGGGACGCGAGGTGCGGGGTCGGGTCCGATGAAGCTCCTCCCGGACGTCGCCCAGTTGGTGTGGAACTACGACACCTCCGACCCCGACCTCTCCCCCAAGGTCGTCATCATGGCGGTCCTCCGGTGCGGCACCTGGGACCAGATCCTGTGGGCCTTCGCGTTCTTCGGCAGGGACTCCGTGGTCGCCATCATCGAAGAGGACTACTTCGGCGATCGCTCGCTCCCCGTGTCGGTCCGCACGCTGTGGGGATTCGCATTCTGGCCCGACTCCCCGCCTCCGGAGCTGGCGGACCCGCGGGAGCGGTGGCGCCCGACGAGGACGGCGTTCGACCCGGCCCAGGAGGTCGCGGACCGCCTGGCGTCGGCATGGAAAGCGACCGGGCTCACCCAGGCGGACCTCGCTGCGCTGCTCGGCACCTCCCAGTCCCGGCTCTCCAGCTACCTCAGCGGCAACGTGATGCCATCGGCCAAGATACTCGTGGCGGCAGAACGCCTCGCCGGTTCCTCCGGCCGGCGGGCGGCCGGATAGTCCACCTCTTCGGGGGTCAGGATGCCGTCCATCCCGGCAACCTCCCGCTCGGCCGGCTGGCGCACCACGACCGTCCGGCCGACCACGGCGACCCGTGCCGGCCGGCAGGGGACGATGCCCGCACGCTACGTTGAGGTCTCCGACAGCGAGCGACACGAACGGAGCAACCGTGACCGATGCGGACAGGCCGACCCCCTCCCGGTGGCACGGTGCCGGGCGCACCGTCGCCGTGACGGCTGCCGCGGCAGTGCTGACGGCGCTCGCCGCCACGGTCGCGGTCGTTCTTCCGGCGGCGGCATCGCCGGCCGGGGCGGCCACGACCGCACCAGGCTGGCAGGTCGTCGAGTCGTTCCCCGGCACCACCCTCAACGCCCTCGCCTGCCGTCCCGGCGACCCGTCCGGTTGCACGCTGGCGGGTACCACTGCGACCGGATCCGGCGCGTTGCTCACCACCGCCGGCACGCTCGCCGCGAGTGCCGGCACCTGGAGCACCCTTGCCGTCCCGGCCGGCGTGGCGCGGCTGCGCGACGAGGTCTGCAGCCCCGTCGAACCCGACGGCTGTCTGGCGGTCGGCAGCACGGCGTCCGGCGCCGGGGTCTTGCTCACCACCACAAACAGCGGCACCACCTGGACCCAGCCGAGCCTGCCGGCCGGCACGGGAGCGCTCTCGTCGCTCGCCTGCAACCCCCTCGATCCGCGTGACTGCTACGCGGTCGGCCAGACCACCGCGGGGACCGGGCTCGTCCTGGCGTCGACCGACGGGGGGACCAGCTGGGCCGACCAGCCGGTGCCGGTGGGCACCGGGCCGCTCGCCGCCACCGGGTGCACCTGGTGGGATCCCCGCTGCCTGGCCGTCGGCACCACCACCGGCGATACCGGGTTGGTGCTCGGGCTGCCCGAGGGCGCCAACGCCTGGGCGGACCAGCCGGTGCCCGCCGGGACGGGGGCGCTCGCCGCCCTGGCGTGCAGCCCGTTCGACCCGTATGGCTGCTTCGCCCTCGGCGAGACGTCGGCGGGGGATGGGCTGGTGCTGTCGTCCACCGACGCCGGGACCGCGTGGACCACACAGACGCTCCCGGCCGGGGTGGGGCCGCTGACCGCCGGCTCGTGCACGCCGTTCGATCCCCGCTGCATGGTGGCCGGAACTGCCACCGGCGGGGGCGTCCTCGCGCTCACCACCGCCGACGGCTCGACCTGGACGCCGGTCCCCCTCCCCGCCACCGTCGCGTCGGTCGCCGCCGTGAACTGCAACCCGGTCGAGCCCGCCTGCTACGTGGTCGGCCAAGGGACGGGGGCCATCGGGGGCGTGCTCGCCTCGGGGCCGGTCCCGGTGGCGATCGACACCGTGTCGCTCCCGTCCGCGTCGGTCGGGGTCCCCTACTCGACCACCCTGGTCGCCGCCGGAGGTCTGGCCCCGCTCCGCTGGTCGACGACCGGGACGCTGCCGGCCGGGCTCGCGCTCAACCCTTCCAGCGGCACGCTCTCGGGCACCCCGACCGCCGTCGCCGACACCGCCCTGACGGTGACGGTCACCGACGCCAGCGGCCAGGTCGACTCGGTGGCGCTCACCCTCGACGTCGGGCCGGCGCCCGGCTCCGGCTGCTCGGCGACCGGGGTCGGTTCGGCCACCGCCACCACCGGCTACTGGCTGGCCGGAGCGGACGGCGCCGTCTACGCCTGCGGTGACGCCCCCTTCTACGGGTCCCTCGCCTCCGACGGCGTCCATCCGGCACAGCCGATCGTCGGGATCGCCGCCACCCCGGACCGGCTGGGGTACTGGCTGGTGGCCTCCGACGGGGGCATCTTCGCCTTCGGGGATGCCGTGTTCCATGGGTCGATGGGGGGCCACCCGCTCAACCGCCCGGTGGTGGGCATGGCCGTCGCTCCCGGGGGCGGGTACTACGAGGTGGCCTCCGACGGGGGCATCTTCGCCTTCGGGGGAGCGCCGTTCCTCGGGTCGAT
>JAJYYG010000069.1 GCA_021801235.1 Actinomycetes bacterium | reverse complement strand
AGAGAGCCGGGGCCGTGCGGGGGATGACCCTCGACATCAATCCGGAGTGGGTCACGTTCAACTTCTACGCCCACCCCAATCCGGCGAACCCGTCGATCATCAGTGCCTCCAAACTGTTCCCCCAGCAGCAACGGCCGGCAACCCGGTACCTGCCCCCGGCACAGTCGGCTCGCGACTTCTTCCTGGTTTCGGTACCCTGATGGACGGCCTGGGCAATTCGCTCACCGGAAGAGCACGAACGTCCTGGTGCTCGGTGACGAGGGGGTGTCCATTCCGTCGGGAGGGCCTGGTTCCTGGGGCGGCGACAACGTTGCGGACGCTCGTGGTCGTCGACCGAGTCAGAGCCTGACGTGCTCCCGGTACTCCCTCGGAAGTGAGGACCGCAACGGAACGCGCCGCTGTGAACAGGTAATTCGCAAGCAGAGCGACGTCGGACCCTGGCGCCGCGTCACGTCTCGGTCGCCACCGGGGAACGCCGGCCGACCGGCACGACCGGTTCGGATGGGGCCGCTGGCCACTACCGTCCCCGGCACGGACGCGCCCGGAGGACGCCGCGCTTCCCGCATCCGAGCCCGCCCCCGCCAGTTCGCCCACAGGGGAGCTCCCGGTCCTCTCGGTCGTATCGCCGCACCACTTCGGCGGATCGCCCACCTGACCTCCCGACGACCGCCAGCGCCACTCCACCGGCAGCATGGACACCGTGAGATCCGTGATGCCGCGCCGCCAGGTGCACGATGAACCTGACGGTTCCCTCGCTCCGGCCACCGGGACTGGGCGTCAGGTCCCGGACGCGACGCCACCGAGACACAGGTGGCGACGCACCGCTCGACACGCCGTGATCGCGCTGGCGGTGGTCGCCGCCGTGTCTGCCGCAGCGGTGGGTGGCCTCCTGGTCGCCGTGCCCGGCGTCGGCGACGCGCCGGCGTTGGTTCGCGCCGAGGTCGTGTCCCACGGCGGGCAGCTGGTCACCCGCGCGCCCACCAAGGTGGGCGACGCGCTGATCGCCATCGAGGACCAGGCGTTCCGGGGCCCGCCCGGGGTCGACATCGCCTACGGCGCCGCGCGTTGTCTTTACGCCCGCCTGTCGGGGCACGCGGGCCAGGGCGGCTCCACGCTCGCCCAGCAACTGGCGAAGCGCCTGTACACCGGACCGAGCCGGAGCCCGCTCACCATCGTGGAACAGGTCGGTCTGGCGTTCGAGCTGGAGCTCGCCTACTCGCACGAGCAGATACTGACGATGTACCTGAACGACGTGTACTTCGGGAACGGTGCCTACGGGATCGCCCAGGCGTCGCAGCGTTACTTCCACCGTCGGCCCGCCTCCCTCGACTGGGCGCAGGCGAGCCTGCTCGCGGGGTTGGTGCAGGCGCCGTCCGCTCTGGACCCGCTCGTCCACCCGCACCTCGCCCTGCTTCGACGCAACGCCGTCATCGCACAGCTGCGGGCAACCGGGGTGCTCGGTGCGACCGCCGCCCGTCGGATTGCGGCACAACCGCTGCTGTGAGGTCCGCGACGGCGGGCCCCGGAAACCGCGATGACGGAGCCGGCAAGCCCGGAACGGAGGCCGCCCGTACGATGGGGCGTACCGCGGGACGGGACGAGCCCGGGCGCGGACGTCTGGGCGCCGCCGCCCGGGCCGCCGACCACGACGTCACCCGCATGCAGTTTGCACGCCCTGGCGCCGCTGCTGGTGTTGAGGAGGATCACAACCCCTCCCCAACACCAGCGCTGACACGCTTCTTTCTGCGTGGGCCGGGAAGGATTCGAACCTTCGAAGGCAGAACCGGCAGATTTACAGTCTGCTCCCTTTGGCCACTTGGGTACCGACCCGCAGGTGCAAGAGGATAGGCGATGCCCGGCGCTACTGTTTCACCATGCCGACCTTCGACGTGGTCTCCGAAGTGGACCTGCAGGAAGTCCGGAACGCGGTCGACCAGGCCAACCGGGAGGCGACCACCCGGTTCGACTTCAAGGGCACCGACTCGACCGTCGAGCTGGGCGACAAGGAGCTGGTGCTGAGCTCGTCGACCGAGGACCGCCTCCGCGCCCTCTTCCAGGTCCTCCAAGAGAAGCTGGTCAAGCGGTCCGTCTCGCTGAAGGCGTTCGACGTCGGCAAGGTCGAGGAGGCCTCCCGCGGAGCGGCGCGCCAGAGGCTGGCCATCCAGGCCGGCATCTCGTCGGATCACGCCAAGCAGCTCAACCGGTTCATCAAGGAGCTGGGGCTCAAGGGGGTCAGCTCACAGACCCAGGGCGACCAGGTCCGGGTGACCGGGAAGAAGCGGGACGACCTCCAGGCGGTCATCGCCGCCCTGAAGGAGCACGACTTCGGGATCCCGCTCCAGTTCGACAACTTCCGCGACTGACCGGCCGATCTGCGCGCCGGCCGGGTCCGGTCGGGGCTCTCCCGCACCGGCCGGGTCCGGTCGGCGGCCCGTGCTCCCCCCGGTGGTCCGCTCAGGGGTCCCGCCGGGCCGCCCTGGCGGCGCGGGCCACCGATCCCGCGAGGAGCAGCGCCACCAGCACGGGCAGGACGAACGCGGCGGCGGTCCGCAGGCGGTGGTCCACGCAGAGGACGGCCGTCAGCCCGACCACGGCCACCCCGCCGACGAAGAGCTCGGGCGTCTCGCCGACCAGGAACTCCCACCAGAACCGGCCGAAGGCGACCACCAGCCGCGCGACGACCGATCGCCCGGGCCCGGACGACGCTCCGCCGGATTGATGCTCCGTCTCACTCACCGGACACCTCCGCAACCGGGCCGGTCGCCCCGGGACCACCGGTCCCCCGGCCGGCGGCTTCCACTCCGACGGGACCCGGGCCGGTCGCCCCGATGGCGTCGTCCACCCCGATGGCGCCGTCCACCGGCGCCGGGGGCGGAGATGCGCCACCGACCGGGCGCCGGAACACAGCGACAAGGACCCAGGCCACCACCCCGTAGACCCCCACCAGCACCGGGATCGCCAGGTCCGACCCCGGCCAGTGGACGTGGACGCCCTCGCCGCCCCAGAAGGTGCCGAAGCTGACCAGCATCAGGCCGACGCCCATCTTCATGGCGTTCTCGGGAACTGCGGAGAGCTGACGGGCGACGGCGACCCCGATCGCCCCGACCACCACGATGGCGGCAGCTGCGGCGGCCGCGGCCAATCCGAGATCGTGGGAGGCGGTCCCCAGGGTGAGGACCACCACCACCACCTCGAGCCCTTCGAGGAAGACCCCCTTGAAGGCGACGACGAACGCCGTCGAGTCCCGTCCCACGCCGGTGCCGCCGGAGGAAAGCGCCTCGACCTCCCGGGCGAAGATGGCGTCCTCGTCGTGCTTGGCCTTGAGGCCGGCGGCCCGGAGCACGGCTTTGCGGAGCCACTGGAGACCGAAGATCAACAGCAATCCCCCCACCACCAAGCGCAGCGTCGACAGCGGCACGTAGTGGACGAGGGCGGGACCGAGCGCGACGACGAGAGCCGCCAGCAGCGCCACGGCGGCCACCACACCCTCGAGCGCCGAGCGCCAGCCGCGGGTCACCCCGACCGCCACCACGATGGTGAGCGCCTCGACCATCTCCACCGAGCACGCCAGGAACACGGCCACCACCAGCACGACGTTGCCGGAGTGGACCGCCGGGACGACCGCCGTCGAGGTGGGGAGCAGCGCGGCCACCGGGGTCATCGGCGGCCGCCAGCCTCGACCGACCCGATCTCCGTCTCGTCCGACACGGCCCCCATGCTACGCATCCCGGTCCGCGCCATTGGGTCCGGAGTGCTCCTCGGGGAAGATGATGCAGCCACCGGGCTCGAGGTGCAGCAGGACGTTGCGGCCCCGCTCGTGCCGGAGGGGATGGAAGATCCCGTCCAGCCGGTGACGGCCAGGGAGCTCCACCACGTGGTCGTAGCCGCGGCCGCGGAAGGCCACGTCCCGTACCACCGCCGGGATGCCCAGACCGTTCCCGTTCCCGGGGCCTCGCCCGCTCCCACCGTGGGCGGGCACCGGTCCGAGCGACACCGCGCCGGAGCGCACCAGCACCCTCCCCGGCGACCCGGGCCGCACCCCGTTCCCGGGAGCGCTGCGGCCGGTCACGGGATGGCCCTCGACCACCACGGTCACCAGGTCCTCCGCGTCCCCGATCACCTGCACATGACACGGCAGCTCGCCGGCCAGTCCGGTGAAGCGGGCCACGAAGGCACTGGCCGGGCGGGTGTAGAGCTCTTCCGGGGCCGCGAACTGGACCAGGCGCCCCTCTTCGAGCACCCCGATCCGGTCGGCGAGGGCGAACGCCTCGGACTGGTCGTGGGTGATGTAGACCGCCGTACATCCGGTCTCCCGGGTGAGGGTGGCGATCTCCACCCGGAGCCGCTCACGGAGGTCG
>JAJYYG010000099.1 GCA_021801235.1 Actinomycetes bacterium | reverse complement strand
CCGGACGGCAAGGGCTACTGGATGGTGGCCTCCGACGGTGGCATCTTTGCCTTCGGGGACGCCGGGTTCTACGGGTCCATGGGTGGCAAGCCGCTCAACGAGCCGATCGTCGGGATGACGTCGGCGCCCGGGGGCACGGGGTACTGGATGGTGGCGGCCGACGGTGGGGTCTTCGCCTTCGGGGACGCCGGGTTCTACGGCTCGACCGGGAGCCTCCACCTCAACAAGCCGATCGTCGGCATGGCTGCGAGCCCTACTGGAGACGGTTACTGGCTGGATGCTTCCGACGGCGGCATCTTCGCCTTCGGTGATGCGGTGTTCCACGGTTCGATGGGCGGCCAGAAGCTCAACAAGCCCATGGTCGGGATGAGCATCTGAGGTGAGCACCTGAGACGTGCGGCGGCCGGGAAGGGGGGATTCCCCCCGGATCCTCCCCCGGACCCGCCGGTAGGTGATGACGACACAGGGCCGGCGATCGACGCCGGCCCTGTGTCGCGTGCCGCGGAGAGCCGTCGCCCTGACTCAAGGAGAACCGTCGGCCTGTCGATGCCTACCAGATGGTCTGGTCGGGACATCGTCTGGTGGAAGCACGGGTGGCCACGTCGGGGTTGCCCGCCGGGCGACGCGCGGAACCGACCGGTTCCCGCCTGCTCGTCTGGCCGGTGGTCCTCGGAGTGTCGCTCCTCGCCCTCACCGGCCTGGTGGGGGTTCCGGCCCGGTCTGCTCGGCGCAGTGTCGAGCCGGGCACCTCAGCCGGGTCGACCGTCCGTCCGGCATCCGCTGTGCGGTCGTCCCCCCCCACGTCGGCGGGCGACGGCTCGCCGGTCGTGGGGATCGACGCCCGTCCCGACGGGTCCGGGTACTGGCTCGCCGAGGCACAGGGAGCGGTTTCCCCCTTCGGCAGCGCATCCAATGAAGGGTCGCTCGGGTCGGCCGAGGTGGGAACCGGGATCGTGGGCATGGCTGCCACGCCTGACGGCGGGGGCTACTGGCTGGCGGGCCGCAACGGCGGGGTGTTCGCCATGGGGGACGCGGCGTTCCTCGGTTCGGCCGGGGCGCTCCCCCTCAACCGGCCCATCGTCGGCATGGCGGCCACTCCGGACGGAAGGGGCTACTGGCTGGTGGCGTCCGACGGCGGCATCTTCGCCTTCGGCGACGCCGGGTTCTTCGGGTCCACGGGCTCGATGGTCCTCAACCGGCCCATCGTCGGCATGGCGGCCACTCCGGACGGGAGGGGCTACTGGCTGGTGGCGTCCGACGGCGGCATCTTTGCCTTCGGCGACGCCGGGTTCTTCGGGTCCACGGGCTCGATGGTCCTCAACCGGCCCATCGTCGGCATGGCGTCGACCCCGGTCGGCAAGGGCTACTGGATGGTGGCCTCCGACGGTGGCATCTTCGCCTTCGGGGACGCGGGGTTCTTCGGGTCGATGGGCGGCCGACCCTTGAACGCCCCCATTGCAGGCATGGCGGCTTCCGGCGACGGGTCCGGGTATTGGATGGTGGGTTCCGACGGCGGGATGTTCTCCTTCGGCGCGGCCCGGTTCTTCGGATCCCTGCTTTCCGCCGGTCCCTCCCCGGTCCCCGGGCCGGTCCCACCGGCGACGGTCACCCCGGCCCCCGTGTCGCAGTCGTCGTCACCACCGGCCATCGGGAACCCCTCCTCGAACCTCCCCCCCGCGCCGAACTTCCTCGACGCCTGCTATCCGCACAACACGGGGAGCACCTGTATCAGCGAGGCGATCCAGGCCACCGACGCCGCCCGGAGCGCCGAGGGTCTGGGCCCCCTGCACCTGCCGACCGACTTCGTCGCGCTCACCCCTGCGGAACAGCTCTTCGTGCTCGTGGACGTAGAGCGGGTCGACCGGGGGCTCCCGCCGGTGGTCGGGCTCGACGCGACCCTCGATGCGGAGGCGGCCGCAGGGGCGGAGGCCAACGCGGATCCGCAGGCATCGCCGATGCCGGCGGGCATGAGCTTGGTGGCATGGGCCTCGAACTGGGCGGAGAACGGGAATCCACTCGGGTCCAACTACTTTTGGATGTACGACGACGGACCGGGGAGCAGCAACGTCGACTGCACCGCCACCGACACTGCAGGGTGTTGGGGGCACCGGGACAACATCCTCGGCCTGACGGCGTACCAGGCCGAGTACGGCGGCACCCTCCTGATGGGCGCGGCCGAGGCAGTGCCGTCCGCGGATCAGGGCTGGGCCTCCGACACCGAGCTGATCGTGCTGGCGACCGGTCCTCAACCGGCCTACGTCTACACCTGGGCCCAGGCGGTCGCTGCCGGCGCGTCGTAGGTCGTGGTCCGACCGGCGCTATCGTCGGGGTGTGGTCCTACGAACGCAGTGCGGCCCGAACGTGGACGGCGGTAGCGTCGACGACGGCCCGTCGGAGGACGGTCCCCTCGATGATGCCGAGTTGTCGGCGCTGGCGCTCCAGGCCGATCCGGATGCACCGATCGCCGAAGACGCCGTCCCGCTGTCGGTCTACCTCGCGTCGGCCCCAGGTCCACTGCCCGGGTGGTACATGCCGGCGGCGATCGCCCGCCCGGGCAACCCGTGGCGGCTGGCCGTCGTGGTGGGTCTGGTGGTGGTGTTCGTCACCATCGAGGCGATGGGCCTCTGCAGCACCTACGGCCAGTCGCTGTTCCACTGAGCCGGAGCGTCAGGGTCGGGAGGCGGGTCCGTCCGGCCGGTCCGGGGCGCCGGGCGTCGATCCTACGAGTTCGGGGTGCCGTGCCGCGACCATCCGGAGCATCCCGTCCCGCCACGGGACCGACGGGTGGCCGACCAGGCTGTGCATGCGGGTGAGATCGATCTGGACGCTGTCGATGGTGTCGGTGGTCGGGTCGAACCGGGCCTCGATCCCGGTGATTTCGGAAAGGTACCCGCACCAGGCCTCGATGCTCACGGGATCGTTGCCGCCCCAGTTGACCACGGTGGCGGGGACGGAGGCCGCACGGAGCAGGGCCGGGACCATGGAGACGATGTCGTCCTCGTGGAGGGGGTGGTAGACGCTCGGTGCGTCCGCGTGCACCGGGATGGCGGATCCGCTGATCATCATCTCGAGGTGGATCGCGGGCCAACCACCGTGGTCGCCGTAGGGGACCGACAGGCGGGCGATGGTGGTGGGGAGGCCGAACCGCCGCGCCGCCCAGCGGGCACTCGCCTCGGCGGCGATCTTGGAGATGCTGTACGTACTGAGGAACGGCCACACCCCGTGGTTGTCACCCAGCGGGTCTCCCTCGCCGAACACATGGTGTCCCATCGGCTTGTACACCGCGGTCGTCGAGCAGTGGAGGAACGCGCCGGCACTCCGGTGGTGCTCCATCAGCGAAAGGAGGCCCCCGGCGTTGGCAGCGAGGTCGTCGTCCCAGCGGTTGGACTTCGCCACGGCGAAGTTGACGACGAGGTCGGCGTCCGGGGGGAGACCGCCCACGTCCCCGGTGGTGAGATCGATCGGGACGCACTCGATGCCGGCCGCCTCCAGGCGCCGCCGGGCGCCGTCGTCGTGGAACCTGGCCGCTCCGATCACCCTGTTGGCCACTGCCAGGTTCCTCGCCACCGGCTCGGCGACCTGGCCCGTGACTCCGGTTACGACGATCGTCTGGCCCTCGAGCACGGATCCTGACATCGGTCCCCCTGACGGTCTGGCCGGGCGGACCCCGGTCACACGATCCTAAGCCCGGCTCGACGGACGGCCACTTCGGCCGGCGTGCGGGCCGTGGTCGGTGGAGCGGCGCGCCGCCGGCCGGATCCGTGATAAGGGTGGACACCGGCCACCGCGATGGGTCATACTGTTCCTTCCGTCGGCTTCCACCGCTCCGACCCGTCGTTCCTGGTCAGCGGGTCGCGTTGTCGGCGCGAAGGCCCGACGTTCGACCCTGACGCTAGAAAGTGAAGTCTCCATGAGTGCCACCTGGCGCAAGCACGCTGCCTGCCGGGGCATCGATCCAGAGGTGTTCTACCCGGTCTCCGACGAGGAGGCCGGTGAAGCCAAGGGGATCTGCGACCAGTGCGCGGTCCGGGAGGCGTGCCTCGAGCACGCTCTGGCGAGTCGGGAGCGCGAAGGCATCTGGGGTGGCGCCACCGAGCGTGAGCGTCGACGGATCCACCGTCAGCGTCGGAAGTCCGCCTGAGCGTCGACGCCGGACCCGAGGGTCGGGGAGAGTCGATCGCATCCGCCGGGGGACTTCCCCTTACCGGAGCGCGGCTGACGGACGTGGAGGTGCGCGTTCTCGGCTGCCTCATCGAGAAGCAGTGGACGACGCCCGATCAGTACCCGCTGACCCTCAACGCGCTCGTTGCCGCCTGCAACCAGTCCTCGAACCGGTCGCCGGTGGTCCACTACGACGACGAGACGGTCGAGAGCGGGGTGCGCTCCCTCAAGCAGA
>JAJYYG010000162.1:10401-26157 GCA_021801235.1 Actinomycetes bacterium | reverse complement strand
ACGGTGGCGAACGTCCCGTAGAGGTTCGACAGGTGCCGGACCTGGTGGCTCACCAACAGCGCCCCGGCGAGCTGGAGCACCGTCCAGGCCACGCCGGCGACGAGCGCACCGGGCAGCAGGTGCCGGCCCTGCTCGGGGACGGCCACCAGGATCCTGAACCCGCACCAGTACATCGCCACGTTGACCACGAGCGACGCGGCCACCCCGATCCACACCGACAGGGGACCGAAACCGCCGAACGTCCCCACGCCCGCCAGCGCACCCCCGCCGACGAACCCGATCCCCAGGATCCCGAGGAAGCCCACCGCCCGAGGAAGCCAGGAGCCGAACGCGGGCAGGCGGTCGCGGTCGACGCCCCATACCACCGCCATCATCACCTGGGCGCTCCGGCTGAGGCGCAGAGCCCCGTAGAGCAGCCAGACGAGCACCACCAGCACGGTCGCGTTGCTGCCGTGCGAGAGCTGCCGGACGTTGCCGGCGAGGTCCGCGCCCACGACCGGGAACTGACGGAGCGCCGAATTGATGACCTCCTGCTGGGCGCGGCTGTTGCCGTGCAACACGAACCCCACCACGGTCAGCAGGACGAGCAGCAGAGGGAACACGGCGAGGAACGACGAGTAGGCGATCTGGCCCGCCAGTTGCCCACCCCGGTCATCGGCGTACTTCCTGACGACTGCCGCGGCCACCGCGGTGAGCCGGTGGCGTTGTTGGGCGCGGTCGAGCCGATCGGCGATCCGGGCCGGCGCGGTGCTCACCGGATCGGTTCGACCAGGAGGTTCTGGATGGCCCGGCCGACCCGTCCCTCGAGGTCCCACAGCGCCGACTCCGCGCTCCCGATCCCCGGGGTCCCGAACCGGGTGCGGGCTTCGAGGCACACCCACTCGCCGACCGGGGGCCGGTGCAACACGACCGTGAGGTCCGGGTTGATGAACAGGTGGGCGCCGAAGTCGAGCTCGGCGGCGATCCCGTTGCCGAAGTCCCCGGCGGCGGCGGCACGCTGCCAGGGTGACGGCTCCTCGCCGGCCACGACCGGGCAGCGCAGGCGGAACCACGCGGTGGATGGACCCAGAGCGTCGAACCGCCCGCGCACGAAGCGGATCTCGATGCCCTCGTTGTGGAACGCGCGGTAGCCGTCGGTCATCGGCGGCGTGAGCGTCCCCTCGTCGGGCGGGGCCGGCCGGTCGTCCTCCGCCACCGTGGGAACCACCTGGTCGGCTTCGGGACCGACCCTGATCCGGAGCGCCCGTGCCCAGGCGACCTCGACGCCTCCCGACTCGACCACCGCGTCCACCAACTGGACCTTGCGGCCCGGTCGGACGAGGAAGGTCGTGACGTTGAGACGGCCCATCGGGACCGGCCGCAGGAGCTCGAGGGTCAGGCGCACGAGCTGCTGGCCACCCTCCGGCGAGCACCGCTCGACCGCCCTCGCCACCAGGGCGGCGACCGGTCCGCCGTGGAGCGCCCGGGAAGTCCACGGTCCCCGGGCGAGCGGCGTGGGGAGGAAGCTGGCGCCATCCGGTTCGAACAGGGCCGACCCCGCCTCCAAGGGCTCCCTGAGCCGCTCCTCAGCCATCCGTCCACCCTCCGGTTCTCGCCGTGCTGTTCGGTGCCGCACGCTGCCGTGCTGTTCGGTGCCGTGCGAGACGCTAGGGGCTGCGCACCCCGGGGGCAATGCACCTCGCAGGCCGGCCGGCCACGGCACCAGCCGACCAGGGACCTCCGGGGCAGATCGCCCCGGGGATGGCACCGGCGGGATCGGGCACCCCGACGCGGTCCGCCCACGCGCGGGCCGCCGACGCCCTAACATCGGCCCGAGCACCGACGAGCACGAGGGGGCACCGTGGGTAAGGGACAGGCCGCAATCGACATCGCCGCACCGGCTGACGCCGTCTGGGCGGTGATCGGGGACTTCGGAGGGATCGGCGACTGGATGCCCGGCATCGAGTCGTGCCGCGTCGAAGGGGAGAACCGGATCCTGGACACGATGGGCATGGAGATCACCGAGCGTCTGGTGGCCAAGGACGACGCCGGGCGCGCCCTCACCTACTCGATCGTCGAGGGAGCGCCGGTGGAGAGCCATCAGGGTGTGGTCACCGTACGTCCGGCCGGAGAGGCCTCCCATGTCACCTGGGAGGTCGAGGCGACGCCCGACGAGATGGCCGACCTCATGGCCACGATCTACCAGCAGGCGCTCGAGGCGCTCAAAGCCCACATGGAGGGCTGACGGCTCGCTGGTCGTTCACCCAGGTCGCCCGGTCCCGGGCGGAGGTCGCCGACGTCTGGCCGCTGGTCGCCGAGGCCCGCCGTTGGCGGGAGTGGACGTTCCTCACCCGGAGCGGACTGGAACGTGAGGGCACCCCGGCACCCGATGGCGTCGGGGCGCTGCGCCGGTTCACCTGCCTCGGGGTCGGGTCGACCGAGGAGGTCCTCGCCTGGGACCCGCCCTCCCACCTCGCCTACTCCGTCGTGCGCGGGTTCCCGGTCCGCGCGTACCGGGCCGACGTCCGGCTCACCCCGACCGGTGACCCGAGCAACCTGCGGACCTCATGCGGTGCCGGGGCCGCGTCGGCGGGTGGCACCACCATCACCTGGTCGGTCGCGTTCGAACCCACGATCCGCGGCACGGGGCCGGTGCTGTGGGTGGTGCTCCGCCTGTTGATCCTCCTCTTCGCGTCGTCGCTCGCCCGCTCCGCCGCGTCCCTGTCTCCCCGACACCCGGACCGGGAGGCGGGCTGATCCTGGCCCGCCGGACCCATCCGGTCGCTCCCGGTCGGCGTCGGACCACCCGGTCACACGGCGGCCAGCCTCCTCGACCGGGCCTCCACCTGGCGGCTCGCCTCCGCCACGTCGACGGTCACACACGTGCCGTCCTCGACCACGAGGCGCCCACCCACCCAGACGTCGGTCACCAGGCGGCTCGAGGCCGACCAGACCAGGTGCTCGACCAGGTGCGAGTCCTCGTGGAGGGGGACGAAGGCGGGATCGTCCATCGTCATGGCCACCATGTCCGCCTTCGATCCCGGGGAGAGCACCCCCAGGTCTTCGCGCCCGAGCGCGGCGCCACCGCCCCGGGTGGCCAGCTCGATCGCCTCCCGTGCCGAGAGGGCGGACGCATCCCCGTCACGGAGGCGGGCGAGCAGTGCCGCCAGTCGCATCTCCTCCCACAGGTCGAGGTCGTTGTTGGACGCGGGGCCGTCGGTGCCGAGCCCCACCCGGATCCCCTCGCGCAACAGGGTGACGAGGGGGGCGACGCCGGAGGCCAGCTTGGCGTTGCTCTGCGGGCAGTGGGCGACGGCGACATCGTGCCGCCGGTACAGGGCGATGTCCTCGTCCGAAAGCCAGACGCTGTGCGCCGCGACCGTCCGGGCCTCGAACACGCCGGCGTCGGCCAGCGCGGCCGGGACCGACCGGCCGTGCTCCGCCCGGTACGAATCGACCTCACCACTCGTCTCGGCGACGTGGATATGGAACAGGGCGTCGCGTTCGACCGCCACGTCGGCCACCGCCGCCAGCACCCGCATCGGCACCGTGTAGGCCGCGTGCGGACCGAACCCGATCTCGAGCCGCCCGGCCTCGCCGTGACGCCGGGCATGCAGGTCCACCACTGCGTCGAGCCGCCGCTCCCACCACCGCGGGTCGGGCGTGTGCCCCGGTAGCCGCAGGAACCCCCCTGTCACGATGGCCCGCGAGCCGGACGCCACCACCGCATCCGCCAGCGCGTCCTCGAAGAAGTACATCTCACAGGTCGTGGTCACGCCGAACCGCAGCAGCTCCGCCACGGCCAGGGTCATGCCCCAGTAGACGTCCTCAGGAGTGAGGTGGGCCTCCCGGGGCCACAGGACCTCGCCGAGCCACCGGTCGAGCGGGAGGTTCTCGCCCGTTCCCCGGAACAGCGTCATCGGCGAGTGGCAGTGGGTGTTCACCAGCCCGGGGAGCAGGAGGCCCCGCACTCGGACCTCCGCCCACCCCGACCCGGGCCATCCGGCGGAGGAGGCGTCCGGGACCGGATCCGGTTCGGGGCCGACCGCCACCACCGTGTCCCCGACCACGTCGACCCGCCCGGGACGGAACACCCGCCCGCTCCCGTCGCACGGGAGCACCGCGTCCGCCCGGTAGCGGACGGCGGAGCCGCCGCCGTCCGCCCGGTAGCGGACGGCGGTGCCGCCGCCGTCCTCGCTCACGTGGGCGGCCCGGCCTCAGCCGGAGCGGGCGGGGTGTCCGCTCCGGGTGACGGCTCCTCCCCCGAACGGCCGCCGGCCGCGGCGGCCTCCTCCTCCTCGATGACAGCCAGCTCGGCGATGCGGGCCACGTGCCGGCCGCCGTCGAACGGGGTCCGCACGAAGACGTCCACGATGTCGAGGGCCAGCTCGGTGGCGACCACCCGGGCCCCGAGCGACAGCACGTTGGCGTCGTTGTGGCGGCGTGCCAGCCGCGCCGTGTACTCGTCGTGGCACAGGGCCGCCCGGGCTCCGCGGACCTTGTTGGCGGCGATCGCCTCGCCCTGGCCGCTCCCGCCGATGACGACACCCAGCGTTCCCTCCCCGCCCACGATCCTCCGTGCCACCGCCGCACAGATGGGCGGGTAGTCCACCGGCTCCTCCGAGAACGTCCCGATGTCGGAGACGGCATACCCCAGCCCGCCCAGGTACGCAGCCACCGCCTGTTTCAGCACGAACCCGGCATGGTCGGACCCGATCACCACCTCCCCGGCGCTCCCCTGCCCGGTGACGCTCCCCGCGGCGGCGTTCCCGTCCCCGGCGGGTGTCCCGGGTCTGCGCCTTCCGGGCGTCACTTCGCCCACTCGAACCGGGAGAGCCGAGCGGGCCTGACCGCCCCCGTGTCGGCGAACCACCGCGCGGCACGGGCGAGGGCGTCGGCCGCGCGACGCGACCGGTAGCCGAGCTCCTCGCGGGCCCGGGTGTCGTCGAACGCCATGTGGGTGGTGGCCATCCGGGCACCCTCCAGGGGGACGGACGGCTCCCGGTGGAGCACACGGCCCTCGACCAGCTCCGAGACCTGCGCCGCCGCCAGCGCCAGCCGGTTCGGCACCCTGAGGCTCGGGGCGGGGAGCCCCGTGACCCCGGCGAGCAGCCCCAGGATCTCCCGCAGGGTGAGGTTCTCGCCCCCGAGGATGTAGCTCCGGCCGACCTGTCCGCGGTCCGCCGCCAAAAGGTGCCCCTCGGCCACGTCGTCCACGTCGACGATGTTGAGCGTGGTGTCGACATAGGCCGGCATCCGCCCGTTCAGGAAGTCGAGCACGGTCGCCCCGGTCGGTGTCGGGGCGCGGTCCCCGGGACCGACCGGCATGGTCGGCTGGACCAGCACCACCGGCAGCCCCTGGGCCGCCTCCCGGAGCACCTCGTGCTCGGCCACGTACTTCGACTGCTTGTACAGCCCGAAGAGATGGTCGACCGTCGCGTAGGAGGTCTCCCGGACCGGAGCGCCGCGTGATGCGCCTCCCAGCCCCAGCGTCCCCACTGTGGACGTGTAGACGATCCTGCCCACTCCGGCCCCGCGGGCCGCCTGGAGGAGGTTCCTCGTCCCCTCCACGTTCACCTCGTAGAACGACGCGGGATCCGGCGCCCAGAAGCGGTAGAGCGCGGCGACATGGAAGACGGTCCCGACGCCGGCGACGGCGCGCCGGAGGCCGTCCGCGTCCCGGAGGTCGGTCGTGACCCGCTCCAGGTCGAGGCCGTCGAGGTTGCGGCTGTCCGCCCCCGGCTCCAGCATCGCCACCACCCGGTCGCCCCGCCGGAGCAACGCCCGGGTGACCGCCGAGCCGATGAACCCGGCGGCGCCGGTGACGAGCACGGGACCCGGCGGTGCCCCGGTTCGCCCGGGCGTGGAACCCGGCCCGGGCCCGGTCACCGCCCGGCCCCCGACCGGTGCGGCGTGGCGGGCGGAGCCGGCGTGGCGGGCGGAGCCGGCGTGGCGGGCGGAGCCGGCGGCCCGGCCTCCCCGGCGTGCCTGACGTGCCGTGCGTGGCGTCGGTGACGGACGGCGTTGGTCGCCATGGTCCGCCCCACCTCCACCAGCAACCCGGCGCTGCGCTCGGCGTCGGCCAGCACGTCGTCCAGGGCGGAGACGAACCGCTCGATCTCCGCGTCACCGATGATCAGGGGGGGGAGGAGCTTGATGATGTTCACGTTGTCCGCCGCCACCTGGGTGAGGATGCGGTGCCGGTTGAACAGCGGCACCACGACGAGCTGGGAGAAGATCCCTGGACGGGCCAGCTCCATGAGCCGGAACCGCGCCCGTCCGCGGGTGGTGGGCACCCCGAACTCGAGCCCGATCATCAACCCCATGCCCCGCACCTCGTGGAGGAGCTCGTACCGGTCGACCAGGGGGCGCAACGCCTCCATGAAGCGTTCGCCGGTGACACGCGCATGCTCGACGATCCCGTCCTCCTCGATCACTTGCAGCGTGGCCAGACCGGCCACCATCGCCAGCTGGTTCTTCGAGAAGGTCGAGGAGTGCACCACCGCCCGGTCCATCGAGCTGTAGACCGCGTCGAAGACGGCGGTGGACGTGAGCACCGCCCCGACCGGGACGTAGCCGCCGGAGAGCGCTTTCGACACGGTGATGATGTCCGGCTCGAGGCCCCAGTGCTGATGGCAGAAGAACGCACCGGTCCGGCCCAGGCCGGTCTGTACCTCGTCCATCACCAACAGCGCACCGCGACTCCGGCACAACGCCTGCGCCGCCGGCCAGAACCCGTCCGGAGCCAGGTAGACGCCCTTTCCCTGGATGGGCTCGACCACCAGAGCCGCCACGTCGCCGCCGGACAAGGCCCGTTCGAGGGCACCGAGGTCGCCGAAGGGGATCTCGGTGGCACCCGGGAGCAGGCGGCCGAAGCCCTTTCGGAACTCCTTGCCGCCGTTGAGCGCGAGCGCCCCCGTGGTCAGGCCGTGGAAGGCGTGGCCGCAGTAGAGGATGCGCTCACGGGACGTGGCGCACCGGGCGAACTTGATGGCGGTCTCGACCGACTCGGCCCCGGAGTTGGCGAAGAACACGCGCTCGATCCCGGCGTGCGCCTTGCCCACCAGCGCCCGGGCCAGCAGGCCGGGCAACAGGGCGCAGTCGAGCTGCACCAGGTTGGGAAGGTCGGCGTCGAGCGCCTGGTGGAGTGCGTCCTTGATCACGGGGTGGCTCCGGCCGAGGGCGAAGACGCCGAACCCGGAGAGCAGATCAAGATACCGGTCGCCCCGGTCGTCGATGAGCTCGGCACCCTCGCCCCGCACGTAGCGCCGGTCGAACCCCAGTGTGGACAGGACGTTCACCAGCTGCGGGTTCATGAACTGGTCGTGCAGGTCGAACTGCTCCCCCCGGTGGGCGGCCAGCAGGCCGGCGAGGTCGAAGGTCATCCCCGCCTCACCCCTTGCCCGTGGCGCCGAAGGTGTACCCGGAGCGAGACCAGAACGCACACTTCGCCCCCAACATGTTCGAGGCCACCGACATCGGCGTGTTCAGGACGAGGTACGGCCCACCGGGAGCGGCGAGCCGGGGCCAGACCAGGCCGCCCCCCGACGGGCTCCCGGTGGCGGCGAACCGGGCCCAGGCGCCGCTCACCTCGGTGGCGAGCCGCTGCTGGGCCGGGGTGAAGGTGAAGTGGCCGCTCGACTCCACCGGTCCGTCGAAGACGTACGGCAGCTCGCTCGAGTGGAAGGCGCCCAGGTCGATCCCCGGGGTGGGCAGGACGAACGGGTTCGGGGTCTGCTCGAACTCGTACTCGTAGACCGGCACATACTTCGAGAGGATGGCGGCGCTCTCCACCGCCGGGCACGCCAGCACCGCATCCCCGATCGCCTGGCCGAACGCCGCTCCCGCGTCCGGATAGTCGGCCAGGGGGTACTCCGCCTGCACCTTGGGCCCCAGGGTGGGACCGAAGTAGGCGTCGACCGCTCCCGCCCACTGGGCATCGGTCAGGTTGGCGCCGACCGCGTTGTAGTGGAGGGCCACGAACAGTCGGCCTTCATCCCGGTTGGCGCCCACGATCACCGGCACCCGGTGGAACCGGCCCGCCTCCAGCACCGCCACGGGGTCCCTCGGCAGGACCACGCCGTCGGCGACCGGGTCCCACGCCGCACCCTGGCCGAAGAGGAACGACGGGTCGGGTGGCATCGCCTCGATCACCTGGGCCGCCGGCTTGGCGCGCATGCAGGCCAACTGGCCCGGACCTGCCGGGCAGCCGAGCTTCGGGCCCAACTGGGCGCCCTCCGACTCGGCGGCGGCCAACGGGATGCTGGGCAAGGTGCACGGCCCGCTCTCGGTGATCGCTCTCTGGAACAGACCGGCCGAGCCGGGCGAAACCAGCTGGGCGCACACGCTGATCCCCCCGGCAGACTCGCCGAAGATGGTCACGTCGCTCGGATCGCCCCCGAACGCGGCGATGTTGGCGCGCACCCACCGCAGCGCCGCCTGCTGGTCGAGCAGCCCGAGGTTCCCCGTCGAGTGGTCGGGGCTCTCCCCGGCCAGGGCGGGGAGGGCGAGGAACCCGAGAGGACCCAGCCGGTAGTTGAAGCTCACGGCGACCGTGTCGTTGTTGGCCGCGAAGTTGGCCGGGCTGTCGTCCATCGACCCACCCTCGGTGAACCCGCCGCCGTAGATCCACACCATCACCGGCCTGGGCGTGGTCGGGACCGCCCGGGGGGCGAAGACGTTGAGGAACAGGCAGTCCTCGCTGCCGGTCTCGACGTTGACCACCGGGACGATCTGCGGACAGTCGGCGCCGGGCCTGGTGGCGTCGAGGGTCGCGTGCCAGGGCGGCACCGGCTGGGGCGCCCGCCAGCGCAACGCGCCCACCGGGGGTCGGGCGAACGGGATGCCGAGGAACTGACGGGTCCCGGCCGCGGAGACACCGTGGACGGTGCCGCTGGGGGTCCGGATGGTCAGCGGGTCACCACCCACCACGCCGTGGAGGGGGGACACCACCGACGCCGCTGCCGGCGACGGGCCCGACGAACCACAGGCGGCCAGCATGACCGCACACCAGATCGACAGGACGGACACGAGCCCACGGCGCATGGCCCGAACGGTACTCGCCGTCGCGCCGCGGGATCGAACCGCAGCTCACCGGCGCGACCGGGACGGCGACCGGGACGGCGACCGGGACGGCGACCGGGACGGCGACCGGGACGGCGACCGGGACGGCGACCGGGACGGCGACCGGGACGGACCCGCCGCCGCGGTACCGGTCGGTCAGGGAGCGGCAGCGAGCCAGGTCCGGTCGAGCGAGGCCACGTCGGGGCAACCGAGCAGGACGAGCGTCCGCTCGATGTCGGTCCGCAGGATGTCGAGCACCCGTTGCACCCCGGCCGTCCCGGCGGCGGCGAGGCCGTAGAGGAACGCACGACCGACCAACACCGCGTCCGCCCCGACCGCCAGCGCCCGGACCACGTCCCCACCGCGGCGGACCCCGCTGTCGACCAGCACGGTCGCCGAGGACCCGACTGCGTCGACCACGTCGGGCAGCACCTGCATGGTCGGCGGGGCGCCGTCGAGCTGGCGGCCCCCGTGATTGGAGACGATCACCCCGTCGCACCCCGAGGCCACCGCCCGGCGGGCGTCCTCCGCCGACAGCACCCCTTTGACCAGGAGCGGCCCGCTCCACCGCTCCCGGATGGCCACCAGGTCGTCCCACGAGAGCGGCGATCCGCCCGCCGCCACCAGACCCACCGTGGGCCCCGACGGGACCTCGCTGCGCCGCGCGGCCAGCTGGGCGGCACCCATACGGGCGAGCCAGCCGGGCCGGGTGGCGAACTGGACCGCCAACCGGCCGATCTCCAGGGGATCGAGATGCATGTCCGCCGAGAACCCGTTGCGGCGGTCGCGCTCCCGGTTGCCGAGCGCGGGGGTGTCGAGGGTGACCACCAGGGCGGTGAACCCCGAGGCGGCCGCCCGGTCCACCAGCCCCTCCCACTCCGGCCTCCCGCCGGGGGCATACAGCTGGAACCACCCGGGGTCGGCCATCCCGCCGGACCGGCAACCCGCCGCCACCGCCTCCGGCGCGAGACCCGCCACCGCGCTCAACGTCGCCACCGTCCCCCGGGATGCCGCTGCACGGGCCGCACCGACCGGCCCGTCGGGATGCAGTGCGGAGACCAGGCCGCAAGGGGCCAGCAGGACGGGGAGGGAGAGACGGGTGCCGAACAGCTCGATCGACAGCCCCGGCGCACCGACGCGGTTCCCCATTCGGGGGACGAGGCCGATCCGGCGGAACGCCTCCGTGTTGCCCGCCATGGTCAGCTCGTCGTCGGCGCCGCCGTCGACGTAGTCGAACAGCGCCCGGGGCACGGTCCGCGACGCCCGGCGCCTGGCGTCGGCCACGCTCACGATGCGGCTCGCGTTCATGATCGGCTCCGATCTCCTACGACCGGCCCGGGCTCAGACGTCGAACGCCACCACGCCACGGATGTTCGCCCCCGCCGCCAGGTCGTCGTAGCCGTTCTGGACCTGGTCGAGGGTGTACTCCCGGGTGATCAGCTCGTCGATCTCGAGGAGGCCTGCCTCGTAGAGACGGAGCAGGTTCGGGATCTGGACCCGCGGGCTGCACGAGCCGAACACGGTGCCGAGCAGGGACTGGTTGAACATGGAGAAGTTGAAGAGGTTGAGCGAGACCTGCTCCTGGTTGAACGGGGCGATGGCGGTGGCGACCACCCGGCCGTCCTTCGACGCCAGCTGCATCGCCGGCGCCACGAGGTCGCCGGTGAGCACCCCCGGCGTCAGGACGACCACATCGGCCATCCGGCCCTCGGTGAGCTCCGGCAGCAGGAGGTTCGCCTCGGGGACCGACGCGGCGCCGTGGGTGGCGCCGACCTCCTTCGCCTTGTCGACCTTGAAGGGCAGCGGGTCCACCGCGATGATCGTCCGGGCGCCGGCCAGCTTGGCCCCCTGCACCGCTCCGGAGCCGACCCCGCCGCACCCGACCACCACCACGGTCTCGCCCGGCTTGACCTTGGCCCGGTCCACCGCCGATCCGAATCCGGTGGAGATCCCGCAGCTGATCAGCGCGGCGGCCTTCATCGACGCACCCGGGTCGATCTTCACCAGCGAGGCCTCGTTGGCAAGCAGCCGGTCGGCGAAGGTCCCCAGCTGGGTCATCCGGTTGAGGTTGTGCCCGTCGAGGTGGTGGCGCCACTGGCCGTCGCTGATCATCGGGCCGGCCAACGTGGCCATCCCCAGGTCGCACAGGTACTGGCGACCGGAGGCACACCAGAAGCAACGGCCGCAGGCGGGGATGAACGCGGTCGCCACGTGGTCCCCCACCGCCACCGTGTCCACGCCGGGACCGACTTCGATCACGGTGCCCGCCCCTTCGTGGCCACCGATCACCGGGAACATCGAGTCGACCCCGAACATCTCGAGCACCTCCGGCGGAGCGCTGATGTCCCCGCTCCGGAGATGCTCGTCCGAGTGACACATTCCCGCGTAGACCATCTCCACCACCACCTCGTGCGGGCCGGGGGGGTCGACGTCGATCTCCTCGATCTTCCAGGGCTCTCCCAGTCCCGAGCAGACTGCGGCGCGAATCTTCATGGAAACCGTCCTCCCCGGCGGCCTCGGAGGCGCCGCCCTGGGTGCAGCATCGCGCCGTCGCACCCCCGGAGTCGAGCCGGAGCCGAGCCGGTCACCGCGATCCGCGACGGCGGCGGTTCCCCCGCAACAGGGGACGGAGACGGTCGTCGTCGAAGCCCGACTCCAGGAACCGGAAGGCCCGGTCCACCTCGGCGGCGAGGTCGACCGCGTCGTCGAGCGACCAGGAGGCGAAGGCGGCCATCGCCGCCCCGAGCGAGGCTCTGGCCACCGTCTGGGGACCGACCGATCCGGGGTCGCAGGCCATGCGTCGGCCTGCGAACGCGGCCACCACGTCGCACCACCGCCCGTAGCGCACCGCCGAGTGCGCGACCAGTGCCGGCACCGTGCTGATGAGGCCGATGCGGATCCGGAGGGCGTCGAGCTCCCCGGCGCCGAACCGGTTGGTCGCCACCACCGCCCTGCGCACCACCGCCATCATCGGCTCCTCCGGGGACGACCGGTCGAGCTGGGTGGCCAGGCGGTCCAGCTCGGCGTCGAACTCGCCCCAGACGACGTCGAGCTTCGATCCGTAGTAGCGGAAGAACGTCCGCCGGCCGATGCCGACCGCCGTGGCGATCTGGTCGACGGTCGTGGCGTCGAACCCGTGGCGCTCGAACAGTCCGAGCGCCACCCGGGCGATGTGCTCACGCGTGGTGGCGGGCCGCCGTCCACGGGTCGCCCCGTTCGGTCCGTGGGACCCCGGGACCGCGGCACCCTCCATAGGGGTTCCATTTTGACACCGGGTGCACTAAAGTCAACCGGGCAACGCGGGGCAGCACGTGCCCGACGCACGACAGAGCAACGGAGGTCACCATGGCAGACAGCGACAGCAGCGAGCCCCGGGGCGACATCCCCGCTCCCGGGAGCCGGACACCCGACGCCCACGGAGGGGAGACGCCCTCGGCCGAGGACCACTCCCGCCGGTCGGTCGAGGCCGACCTGCTGGTCGAGGACGTGTCCATCGACGGCATGTGCGGCGTCTACTGAGCCCCCCGGTGCCCGACCCGCTGGCGACCGCCCGTCCACCGTCCCCTCCCACGACCGCTGGGCGCCGGGGTGCGGAGCCCGTGGACGGCGCGCCATGAGCACCACCCTCGACCCCCCCTCGGCGGCGTTCGACCTCGACCGCCCGTGGGACCTCCACCCGCGGGTGTCCCTTCGCCGTGAGCCGTTCGGCGCGCTCGTCTACCACTTCGACACCCGGCGCCTGTCCTTCCTCAAGAGCCTCGACCTCCTGGCCGTGGTCGAGTCCCTCGGCGCCAGCCCGACCGCCGGCGAGGCGTGCCGGGCGGCGGGGATCGACGACGAGCGGCTCCCTGCCTACCGTCACGCCCTGGGCACGCTGGCGGCGTCAGGGATGATCTGCGAGCGGCGCCCCCGATGAGCACACCCCTCGCCGAAGGCCTCCACGCCCGCCCCGCCCCGGGACCCGACCGGGCGCCGCTCCGCCTGGTCGACCAGTTCCAGCTCGGCCTCGACGCACCCATCTGCCTCACCTGGGAGCTCACCTACGCCTGCAACCTGGCGTGCGTCCACTGCCTGTCGAGCTCCGGGAGGCGGGACCCTCGCGAGCTCACCACCGCCGAGTGCCGCTCCCTCATCGACGAGTTCGAGCGGATGCAGGTCTTCTACGTCAACATCGGGGGGGGCGAGCCCACCGTCCGGGCGGACTTCTGGGACCTCGTCGAGTACGCCACCGGCCACCACGTCGGGGTCAAGTTCTCCACCAACGGGTCGCGCCTCACCCCCGACGTCGCCGCCCTCCTCGCCCGGAACCCCAGCGTCGACGTGCAGATCTCCCTCGACGGCGCCACCGCCGACGTCAACGACGCGGTACGGGGATCCGGGTCGTTCTCCACGGCAGTGACCGCCATGGAACGCCTGGCCGCCGCCGGGTTCGCCGGGTTCAAGCTGTCCGTGGTGGTCACCCGCCACAACATCTCCCAGCTCGACGAGTTCGCCGCCATCGCCGCCCGCTACTCGGCCCAGCTCCGGCTGACCCGGCTCCGCCCCTCGGGGCGCGGGGCGGACGTCTGGGACGAGCTGCATCCCACCGCCGACCAGCAGCGCCGGCTCTACGATTGGTTGGTGGCCCGGGGCGAGTCGGTGCTCACCGGCGACTCGTTCTTCCACCTGGCCGGGTACGGCGACCCCCTGCCCGGTCTCAACCTGTGCGGCGCCGGACGGGTGGTGTGCCTGGTCGACCCGGTGGGCGACGTCTACGCCTGCCCGTTCGCCATCCACGACGAGTTCCTGGCGGGCAACGTCCGTTCCCCCGGCGGGTTCGCCGCCGTCTGGAAGGACTCGGACCGCTTCGCGACCCTCCGCGCCCCCGACACCGGGGGGGCGTGCCGCTCGTGCGGGCTCTACGACGCCTGCCGCGGCGGCTGCATGGCCGCCAAGTTCTTCACCGGGCTCCCGCTCGACGGCCCCGACCCCGAGTGCGTGCTGGGCCATGGGGAGGCGGCCCTCGGGATCAGGGACGCCGGTGGACGGGCGGGGGTACCCGCACCGTCGCAGGACCACTCCCGCCGCTCCCGGGCGGACCACACGGCGCTCGGCGCCGGACCCGGCCGCACGCCGAGCCGGACGGTGGAGCAGGTTCCGGTCGCGCTCGTCCCGCGCCGCCCGGACCGGGCGTGCGACGAGAGCCCGCTCGCCGGCCTGCGCACCACGCACGGGCCACGCTGACCGGTGGGGAGCCTGGTCGAACCCATCGAGCTGGCGGGCCGCCGCGCACCGTCGCGCCTCGTGTTCGGCCCGCACGAGACCAACCTCGGCCGACGGCGGGGCATCGGCGACCGCCACGTCGCCTACTACCGAGCCAGGGCGGCCGGAGGAGCGGGGATCGTGGTCACCGAGACGGCGTCCGTCCACCCTTCGGACTGGCCGTACGAGCGTGCCCCGCTCGCCGCGGACTGCCGGGCCGGCTGGGACGCCGTGGCCGACGCCTGCCACCGGTACGGGACCCTGGTCCTGGCCGGCCTGGGGCACGCCGGAGGCCAGGGGTCGAGCGCCTACTCGCAGTCGGTGCTGTGGGCCCCGTCCCGCGTGGCCGACGCCATCAGCCGTGAGGCGCCGATGGCCATGGAGCCGGACCACATCGACGAGATCGTGGCCGGGTTCGGCAACGCCGCACGCGTCGCCGTCGCGTCGGGCCTCGACGGCGTGGAGATCGATGCCGGTCCCCAGTCGCTGCTGCGCCAGTTCCACTCCGGGCTCACCAACCTGCGCACCGACGAGTATGGGGCGGACCGCCTGCTCCTCACCCGCCGGGTACTGGCGGCAACCCGCGCCGCGCTCGGCGACGGGCCGGTCCTCGCCCTCCGCCTCAGTTGCGACGAGCTGGCACCGTGGGCCGGCGTCACCCCGGAGCAGGCCGTGGGGCAGGTCGAGCAGGTGGCCGGGTCGGTCGACCTCCTCACCGTCGTGCGGGGCGGTCCGTACTCGGTCAACGCCTACCGTCCCGACGCGCACGTCGCTCCCACGTTCAACCTCGAGCTGTGCCGACGGATGCGGGAGGCGGCGGCCGGCCGGGTGCCGGTCGTGCTCCAGGGCAGCGTGGTGGACCCGGACGCAGCTCAGGCAGCCCTGGACACCGGAGCGGCCGACCTCGTGGAGATGACCCGCGCCCAGATCGCGGATCCCCGGCTGGCATCGCGGGTGCGGAGCGGGGTGCCCGGGCGGGTCCGGCCCTGCATCCTGTGCAACCAGGCCTGTCGCGTCCGGGACAGCCGGAACCCGGTGGTGAGCTGCGTCGGGGAGCCCCGCAGCGGCCACGAGACCGAGGAGCCGGACGTCGACGACGAGCAGGGCGCGGACCCCGGTCCGGAGCCTGGGGCCGGCACCCGGTGTCCAGTGGTGGTGGTCGGCGCCGGTGTGGCCGGGCTCGAGTGCGCCCGCGTCCTGGCCCGCCGGGGACACCGGGTACGGGTGGTCGAACGCGGCACCGCTTCCGGCGGCGCCGTCCGGGTGGCGGCCAGGGGGCCCGGCCGGGAGCGGATGGCGTCCCTGGCCGCTTGGCTGGCCGCCGAGTGCGCGCACGCCGGGGTCACCGTCGAGCTCGGCACCGAGGCGCACGCGCCCGACCTCGACCGTTGGGCCGCCGAGGGGAGCCAGGTCGTCCTCGCCACCGGGTCCCGCCCGGCACCGTTCACTGTCGGCACCGACCCCGGTCCCGGC
>JAJYYG010000162.1:0-10391 GCA_021801235.1 Actinomycetes bacterium | reverse complement strand
GGGGGGGACCGGTCGCGCCGAGGGGACCCGGGCGAGGCACCGGACGCCCCTCCCCCCGTCGTCGACGCGCTGTCCCTCCTCGCCGGAACGGTCGACGCACTCCCGGACGGTCCGGTCGTGGTCCACGATCCGGTCGGCGGCCCGGTCGGCGTGGGGGTGGCCGAGTGGTTGGCCGCCGCCGGTCGCCAGGTCGCCCTGGTCACCCCGGACCAGATCGCCGGTACCCTGCTCTCGCTCTCGGGCGACCTCGCCGACGCCAACACCCGCCTGCAGCGGGCCGGCGTCCGGCGCGAGCTGCGGGCGCTCCTGCGCGACGTCCGGCCGGGCCGGGCCGAGCTCGAGGACGTCTGGACGGGGGAACGGCGGCAGGTGGCGTGCGCGGCGCTCGTCGACTGCGGCCACCGTCTCCCCGAGGAGCGGCTCTACGGGGAGCGGCCCGGCACCGCGCGCGCCGGTGACTGCGTGGCGCCAAGGACCATCCTCGAGGCGGTGCTCGAAGGCCGCCGCCGCGCCCTCGAGCTGAGCGCGTCAGCGCACAGCCCCGTCGGGGGGTCGACGGCGGACGCGCACAGCCCCGTCGGAGGGACGACGGGGGACGCGCACAGCCCCGTCGGAGGGACGCCCGGGCGCGCCGTCGGGGCCGGGGCAGGGCGATGAGCGGCGTCGACGGGACCGGAAGCGGCCGCGTCGCAGGCAAGGTCGCCCTGGTCACCGGTGCCGCCCGGGGACAGGGGCGCAGCCATGCGGTCCGCCTGGCGGCGGAGGGGGCGGACGTCATCGCCCTCGACATCTGCGCCGACATCGAGGGGGTCCCCTACCCCATGGGGACAGCCGCCGAGCTGGCCGAGACGGCCCGGCTGGTGCGCGGGTCCGGGCGGCGGGCGGTGACCGCCGCGGTCGACGTGCGGGACGGGGCGGAGCTGCGGGCGGCGGTGACCCGCGGGGTGGAGGCGCTGGGGCGACTGGACATCGCGGTGGCCAACGCCGGGGTGTGCACCATCCAGCGGTGGGACCAGGTGACGCCGGCCGTCTGGGACACGGTGCTCGGGGTCAACCTGACCGGCACGTGGAACACCTGCACCGCGGCGATCCCCCACCTGGTGACGTCGGGCGGGGGCTCGCTGATCCTCATCAGCTCGAGCGCGGGGCTGAAGGGACAGCCGTTCCTCGCCCCGTACTCGATCGCCAAGCACGGCCTGGTGGGCATGATGCGGGTGCTCGCCAATGAGCTGGCCTCCCGGAGCGTCCGGGTCAACACCGTCCACCCCACCGGGGTGGACACACCGATGGCGGCAGGCCTGGGCGGCCTGGGCGCGCTGATCGCGGCCGACCCGGGTGTCGGGCCGATCTTCACCAACGGCCTCCCGGTCGAGCTCGTGACGGTGGAGGACGTGACCAACGCCGTCCTCTACCTCGCCTCCGACGAGGCCCGCTACGTCACCGGCGCCACCCTGGCGGTCGACGCCGGGGCGGGGGCCCGATGAGCGCCGGTGGTGCCTACCGGCACCTGTTCACCCCGTTGCGCCTCGGTCCGGTGACGGTGGAGAACCGGATCGTGTTCTCGGCCCACCTCACCAACTACGCCGAGGACGGCCTCCCCACGGCCCGGCACGCCGCCTACTACGCGGCCAGGGCCGCCGGGGGGGCCGGCCTCATCATCACCGAGGAGCACTCGACCCACCGGACGGACTGGCCGTACGAGAAGCTGATCCACGGGTTCGACCCGGCGGTCGTCCCCGGCTACCGGGCGATCACCGATGCGGTCCATGCCCACGGGGTCCCGATCCTCGCCCAGATCAACCACAACGGCGGCCAGGCCTCGAGTCTCTACAGCCGTCTACCGGTGTGGGCACCGAGCCCGGTCCCCGACCCGCTGTTCCGCGAGGTGCCCAAGGCGGTCGAGGCCCACGAGATCGCCGAGATCGTGGCCGGGTACGCCCTGGTCGCCGGCCACTGCATCGACGGTGGGTTCGACGGGATCGAGCTGCAGTGCTCCCACTCGTCGATCGTCCGGGGGTTCCTCTCGCCGGCCACCAACCACCGCACCGACGGGTACGGCGGCTCCCTCGACCGACGCGCCCGCCTGCTGCTCGAGATCGTCGAGGCGGTCCGCGGGACCATCGGCGCCGACCACGCCCTCGGCGTCCGCCTCTGCGGGGACGAGCTCATCGAGGGGGGCACGACCATCGACGACGCGGTGGCGGTGGCGCGCCTGGTGGACGCCACCGGCCAGGTCGACTACATCAACACGTCGATCGGGGTGGCGACCGCCACCCTCTTCATGATCGAGGCGAGCATGCAGGTCCCGCCCGGCTACGCCCTGTTCATCCCGAGTGCCATCCGCGATGCGGTGCGCGTCCCGGTCGTCGGGGTCGGGCGCTTCAAGGACCCGTTGCAGGCCGACCGCGCGCTGGGAGAGGGCCTGTGCGACCTGGTCGGGGTGGTCCGGGGTCAGATCGCCGACCCGGACTTCGCGGCCAAGGCCCGGTCGGGGCACGCCACCGACATCCGCACGTGCCTGTCGTGCAACCAGGAGTGCGTCGGGCGGATGGGACTGAACCGCTGGCTCGGGTGCATCGAGAACCCCCGGACCGGCCGCGAGTCGCTCGCCGTCGCCGCTCCCCGGGCGCGCCGACGGGTCGTGGTGGTGGGGGGCGGCCCGGGCGGCCTGCAGGCGGCGGTCACCGCCGCGGAGCGCGGCCACCGGGTCACCCTGATCGAGCGGCACGACCGCCTGGGTGGTCAGGTCCACGTGGCCGCCACCGTCCCCAGCCGGGCGGAGTTCCTCGACCTGGTGCGGAACCTCATCGTCAACGCCCGACGGGCCGGCGTCGACCTCCGCACCGGCGTCGAGGCCGACGCCGACCTGATCGGAACGGAGCGACCGGACACGGTCATCCTGGCGACCGGCGCCCGGCCGTGCCGACCGTGGTGGGCCGGCGACCACGACCGGGTGGTGGACGTCCGCGACGTGCTCGAAGGGCGTGCCGACCCGTCCGGCTCGGTGGTGGTGGTCGACGAGCTCGGGTTCCATCAGGCGACCTCCACGGCCGAGCTGCTCGCAGACCGTGGGTGCCGGGTCGAGATCGTCACCAACGGGATGGTCGTGGGCCAGGACCTCGGCATCACCCTCGATCTCGAGACCTGGAACGTGAAGGCCCACGCCAAGGGGATCGTCCAGAGCGTCGACCTCGTCCCCATGGGGGTGACCGGGACGGACGGGGTTCCCGGAGGGACGGCACTCGACCTGTCCCTGCAGCACCATCCCACCGGGACCGACCAGCACCGACGGTGCGACTGGGTGGTGTGCTCGGTGCATCAGGAGCCCGAGGACGAGCTGTGGTCGGCGCTGCGCGACGCCCCGTTCCGGGTCGAGCGCATCGGCGACTGCCTCGCCCCCCGCCGGGCGCACGCCGCGGTCATCGAAGGACACCGGGTGGCGGCGGCCCTGTGAGCGCCTCCTCGAAGACCGCCGGCCCTCCCGGGCCGCCGACGACCTTCCCCGCCGGGGGGGCCGTGGCCGTGGTGGTGGCCCGCGACGGCCGGCTCCCCGTCGGAGCGGAGGAGGCCGTGGCCGAGGCCGCCGGGCAGGTGCTGGTGGTGGGCTCGGGCGCCGCTGCGGCCGCAGCCGGGTTGGTCTCGGCCGTCGACGCCCGGTGGTGCGACACCGGGGCCGGCCTGCGGCCCGCCTCCCTGGCGGCCCGGGTGGCGCCGGCGGTGGCGTCCGCCGCCCTGGTGATCCTGCCGGCGTCCCCCGACGGTCGCGATCTCGCCCCCCGGCTCGCGGCCGTCCTCGGCCGCCCGCTCCTCGCCCACGCGGTCGAAGCCCGGGTGCGGGCCGCGGTGGCCGGGGAAGCGCCGGCGGGGGTCGACGCCACGCTGGCGCGCCTCGACGACCGGATCCTCCTGCCCGTGGCCACCGACGGGCCCGCCGTGGCGACGTTGGCACCGGGCGCCCGGTCGCCGGCACCGTCCACGGGCCCGGTCCGGATCGAGGCGCTCGCGCTCGGGGAAGCTCCGGCCGGCCCTCCCGACCCCGAGGTGCTGGCGGTGCTCGCTCCCGATCCGGCCACGATGGACCTGGCGGACGCCACGCGCGTGCTGGGGGGCGGCGCCGGCCTGGCCACCGGGCTGGACGAGGCCGGGGCCCGGGCCTGCTTCGACCTGCTGGGCCGGGTGGCGGTCGCCCTGGGCGCCGTGTCCGGGGCCACACGGGTCGCCACCGACGCGGGCTGGACGGGCTACGAACGCCAGGTCGGCACCACCGGGGTCACCATCGATCCCGACCTCTACGTGGCGTTCGGTGTCTCGGGTGCCACCCAGCACGTGGGAGGCCTCGGCTCGCCCCGCCACGTGGTGAGCGTCAACACCGACCCGTCCGCCCCGATGACCGCCATGGCCGATCTCGGCCTGGTCACCGATGCCCGCGCCCTGCTGATCGAGCTGGCCCGTCGCCTGGCGGTCGGCGTCCCCGAAGGCGCCGGATGAGCGGGGCGACCGAGTTCGACGCGGTGGTGGTCGGGGCCGGTCCGGCCGGCTCCGCCGCGGCCATCGCCCTGGCCCGCGCCGGCCGGTCGGTGGTGCTCGTCGAGCGCGGCCCGTTCCCCGGCTCGAAGAACGTCTACGGCGGGGTGGTCTACGGCCGCATCCTCGACCAGATCGTCCCGGCCTGGTGGGAGGAGGTACCCGTCGAGCGGTGGATCGTGCGACGCTCCACCATGATGATGACCGGCACCCAGTCCCTGTCGGTCGACTACCGCTCCCAGGCCTGGGCGGACCGTCCCTACAACGGGATGACCACGGTCCGCTCCCGGTTCGACCGCTGGCTGGCCGGCAAGGCGACCGACGCCGGGGCCCGGCTGGTGACCTCGACGGTGGCCACCGGACTGGTGCGCGACGCCTCCGGCCGGATCTGCGGCGTGCACACCGACCGCGGGGACGGCGACCTCCGTGCCCGGGTGGTGGTCGCCTGCGACGGGGTGAACTCCTTCCTGGCCAAGGAGGCGGGCCTCCTGCCTCCGGCCGAGGCCTCCCACCACACCCTCGGGGTCAAAGAGGTCCTCGATCTCCCCCGGTCCGTGATCGACGAGCGCTTCGGGCTGACCGGCGACGAGGGGACCGACATCGAGATCCTCGGCTGCACCCGCGGCATCCCCGGCGGCGGCTTCCTCTACACCAACGCCGACACCGTGAGCGTCGGGGTGGTGCTCTCGCTGCCCCACCTGGCCGCCGCCGGTGTCCGGCCCGAGGAGCTGATCGCCGATCTGAAGGAGCACCCCTCCATCGCCCCCTACCTCCGCGGGGCCACCCTGCGCGAGTACGCCGCCCACCTCATCCCCGAGGGCGGCTACGACGCCATGCCGACCCTGGCCACCGACGGCATGCTGGTGGCCGGCGACGCGGCGGCGATGACCCTGGCCGCGGGCATCTGGTTGGAAGGGGTGAACTTCGCCATCGGGTCGGGGCTGGCCGCCGGCCGGGCGGTCGACCGGGCGATCGGCGCCGGAGACTGCTCGGCGGCCGGCCTCGCCTCCTACCGCGCCGACCTGGAGGCCCAGTTCGTGCTGGCCGACCACAAGCGGTTCCGTCGGGCGCCGTCACTGATCCTCTCCGAGCGGGTCCAGCAGCGTTACCCGGGCTTCCTCTGCGACATGGCGGAGGAGCTGTTCACGGTGACCAACCCGACGCCGAAGCCCGGGGGGCTGCGGGCGACGAGGATCGCGGCCGCCCGGCACGGGGTGACGCTGCGCGCCCTGGCGGCCGACACCCTGCGGGCACTGCGGGTCTTCGGATGACCGTCCGGGCCTGGCGCGGCATCTCGTTCGCCGAACGGATGGCGACCGTCGACTTCCGGGTGGGAGCGAGGGCCCACATCACCGTCGACGCGGAGATCTGCCGGTCGTGCACGACCACCGCGTGCGTCACCGCCTGCCCCGCCGACCTGTTCGCCCCGACCGCCGACGGTGGCATCCTCTTCAACTACGAGGAGTGCTTCGAGTGCGGGACCTGCTACATGGTGTGCAACCGCGAGGGGGCGATCACCTGGACCTATCCCGACGGCGGCCAGGGGGTCGTCTTCCACCATGGGTGAACCCGTGGCGGGACGCCCGTCCGGCGGGAAGCGGACCGAGCCGGGCGCCGGCCCGAACCGGACCGGCGGGCAGACCGGTCCCCTGGTGGTCGCCTGCGTACGGATCGTCGACCTCCGCCCGCACGTCGACCCCCTGACCGGGCGGATCACCCGCGACCCGGCCGGCCTCGGCCTGCCCGCCCCCGACGCCGCCGCCCTGGAGCACGCGCTCCGCATCGGGGAGGCGTGGTCCGGCCGGGTGGTGGTCGCCGCCGCCGGCCCCTCCCCCGCCCCGGGCGGCACCCCGGACGCCGTGCTTGGGGAGCTGGCCGCCCTGGGGGCGACCGTGGTGCACCTCGCCGAGGCGGGCCCGGCGGTGCACGGCCGGGACAGGGACATGGCGGAGACCGCCCTCCGGCACCCGGGCACGGAACGGCCCGCCGCCACCGACTCCGGGGCGCTCTGGGAGCTGACGGCCGACGAGGGGGCCCTGGCCCGGCGGATCGTCAACGCGCTCTCCCCGTTCGGGGTGCCCGCCGCCGTCCTGTGCGGGGACCGGTCCCCGGACCGGGGCACCGGGGCCCTTCCCGGCTTCCTGGCGCACGAGCTGGGCGCGGCCCAGGCCCTCGGCGCCGTCGCGGTCGCACCGGGGGACGGCCACCTGCTCGTCGACCGGCGGCTGGACGGCGGATGGCGGGAGCGGCTCCGGGTCCCGTGCCCGGCGGTCTGCTCGGTGGAAGGGGGCGGGGTACGGCTCCGCCGCGCCACCCTGCCCGCCCTCCTCGCCGCCGGGCCCACCGCCGTCCACCCGGCAGCCCCGGTGCGGGGCGGGACCGTTGACGGCGCCCGGGAAGGCTCCGGGCCCGGCCCCGTCACGCTCCGGATCCTCGGACCTCCGCGACCGTACCGACCCCGCACCCGGATCGTCGCACCTCCGGCCGACCCCGACCCCCGGATCCGCCTGCTCGAGCTGACGGGTGCGCTCGAGGCCCACGACCCCCCCACCGTGCTCGGCCCGATCGGCGCACCCGAAGCGGCCGACGCGCTGGTCGACTTCCTGGTGCGCCACGGTTACCTCGACGCACCGCTCCCGGGGGCGCCGGCCCGGGCAGGAGCGCCGTGAACCGGCTCGCCGACCTGGCCTGGCCGGACCTCGAACCGGTGGGAAGCGACGGGGTCGGCGACGCCGCTGCCGGCCGGGTGCTGCTGGTGCCGCTCGGCTCCCTCGAGCAGCACGGGCCGCACCTGCCGTTCGACACGGACACCGCCATCATCACCGCTGTCGTCGCCGCCGCCACCCGCCGGCTCCCCCACGCCCTGGTGGCGCCGGTCATCCCCTTCGGCGCCAGCGGTGAGCACCAGGGGTTCGCCGGCACCCTCTCCATCGGCGCCGAAGCGACCGAGCACCTCCTGGTCGAGCTGGGCCGCTCCGCCGCCGAGACGTTCCCGGCCCTCTGCTTCGTCAACGGCCACGGGGGGAACGTGGCGGCGCTGGACCGGGCGGTCGCTCGGCTCCAAGCGGAGGGGCGGGCGGTACGCGGGTGGAGCCCGCGGTGGGAGGGGGACGCCCACGCCGGCGCGGTCGAGACCTCGCTGATGCTGGTCGTCGCCCCCGAGCGGGTCCGGCTGTCCGCGGCAGTGGCCGGGGACACCCGGCCACTGAGCGAGGTCCTCCCCCTGCTCCGCCGGGACGGGGTGCGCTCGGTGAGTGCCAGCGGCGTCCTCGGCGATCCGACGGGGGCGCGCCCCGACGAGGGCCGGCGGCTGCTCCAGGAGGCGGTGGACGGCCTGGTGGCGTTCGTCCGGCGGGAGTTCCCGCCACCCCGCCCGGCGGACCGACCGGGGGCCGCGCGGTGAGCCGCGCGGTGAGCCGGGTGGCCCTCGTCACCGGAGCGGCACGGGGGATCGGGGCCGCCACCGTCCGGGCCCTGGCAGCGACCGGCTGGTCGGTGGTGGCCGTCGACCGTCCCGAAGACGACCCCCGCCTCCCCTACCGGATGGGCACGCCCGAGGAGCTCCACGCCGTGGCCGCCACCGCGTCGTCCGGTGCTCCCGGCCGCCGGCCCCAAGGGGTGCCGGCCGTCCTCGCCCACCTGGCGGACGCCACCGACGAAGCGGCGATGGGCGCGGCGGTCGAGCGGGCCGAGACCGTCTACGGCGGCCTCGACGCGGTCATCGCGGTGGCCGGGGTCATCGCCGGTGGCGCGCCCCTGTGGGAGATGGACGCCGGGGAGCTGCAGGCGGTCCTCGAGGTCGACCTCGGCGGTCCGATCACGGCCGCACGGGTGGGGATCCCGGCACTCCTGCGCCGGCCGCCACCCCGGCAGGGGCGCTTTCTGGCCGTAGCGTCCGCCGCTGCCACCCGGGGGCTCCTCGGGCTCGCCGCCTACGGGGCAGCCAAGGCGGGGGTGGCCGGGCTGGTCCGGGGGCTGGCCGTCGACCTGGGCGGGACCGGGGTCACCGCCGTCGGGGTGAGCCCGGGGTCCACGGCCACGGCCATGCTCGACGAGAGCGCCCGCCTCTACGGGCTCGAGAGCACGGCCGCCTTCGCCGACCAGCAGCCGGTGCGACGGCTCCTCGCCCCCGAGGAGGTGGCAGCCGCCCTGGTCTGGCTGGCGGGGGCGGACAGCGGCGCCGTCACCGGTGCCGTGGTGCCCGTCGACGGAGGCCTCTCGCTTTGACCCCGCTCCCCCGGGGGCACCGCCTGGTGCTCGACCGGTCGGTCCGCCGCTTCAGCGCGGGCACCGTCCTCGTGGGGGGGCAGCCGGGCCGGATCCTGCGGCTCTCGGCTTCCGGGGCGTCCCTCCTGCGGACCCTGGTGGAAGTGGGGGTGACCACGGACGAGGGCGGCGAACTCGCCCGGAGGCTGGTGGACGCCGGGATGGCCTCCCCGGTACCGCCCACCCTGCCACCGGCCGGTGCCGAACCCGCGGGCGACGTGACGGTGGTCGTGCCCGTGCGGGACCGACCCGACCTGCTCGAGCGGTGCCTGGCATCCCTGGGCGATGCCGCGCCGGTGGTCGTGGTGGACGACGCCTCCGCCGATCCCGGCGCCGTGGCCGCGGTGTGCCGCCGGCACGGAGCCCGGCTGGTGACCCGCGTCGTCAACGGCGGCCCCGGACCGGCCCGGAACCAGGCCATCGCCGCGACCGGGGGCGCCGTCCTCGCCTTCGTGGACAGCGACTGCATCGCGCCGCCGGGGTGGCTCGAGCCGCTCCTTCGTCACTTCGACGACCCGGAGGTGGGGGCGGTGGCGCCGCGAATCCGTCCAGCGGGTCCCGTGCCGGCCGACCGGTCCCCCACCGTCCTCGACCGGTACCTGGCGGCCCGGTCGTCGCTCGATCTCGGACCGGAGGCGGCCGAGGTCGGCCCGGGCAGGAAGGTGCCCTACGTGCCCACCGCCGCGCTCCTGGTGCGCCGGCGAGCGCTCGACGAGGCCGCAGTCGGGTTCGCCCCGGAACTGCGGTACGGCGAGGACGTCGACCTGGTCTGGCGGCTGGTCGGCGCCGGGTGGCGGGTGCGCTACGTCCCCTCGGTCGTCGTCACCCATCGTGAGCCCGACGGGTGGGGCCGGCTCCTCGCCCGCCGGTTCCGCTACGGGACCTCCGCCGGACCCCTCTCCGTCCGGCATCCCGGGGCACTCCCGGTCGTGGAGCTGCGGACCGGGCCGACCATCGGCGCCGGGCTCGCCCTCTCCGGCCGGATCGGTCCGGCCGCGGTGGCGGTGGCGCTCTCGGGAGCGTGGACCGCGCGTCGGGTGCAGCCGTTCGGGATCCCGCCGCTCCTGGCCCTGCGGTGGGCGGCCGAGGGGGCGGGATGGACCGCGGTCGGGCTCGGACGTGCCGCCACCGTGCTCGCGGCCCCGCTCCTGGTGGCCGCCATCCCCGGTCGGGGCCGGACACACCGCAGCGGGCCCCCCCCTGCGGGCGCGCCCCGGCGGGGAGGTGCGTGCCGGCCCGGTCGCCGGGGATCCTCGGGTCGCCGGATCGCGGTGGTCCTGCTCGTCCTGCCGCCGGCTGTGGACTGGTGGCGCAAGCGACCGGCCCTCGATCCGTTCCGCTGGCTGGCGGCATCTCTGGCCGACGACGCCGCCTATGCGGCGGGGGTCTGGTCCGGCTGCCTCCGGGCTCGTACCCTCGGTCCCCTCCTCCCCGCATGGCGACCCGGCCGGCGAACGGCACACCGGTCCCGGCCGTAGCCGGACCACCGGGCCGTCCCGCCGGGTTCCCGGTTCAATGCACCGTCCGCGCCCCGGCACCCCCTATACTGTCGCAAGCGCACTCTCGTGGGAGCGAGCGGCACGCGCCAGGGCCTCCGGCCC
>JAJYYG010000108.1 GCA_021801235.1 Actinomycetes bacterium | reverse complement strand
TCCTCTTCGCCGGCGTGTTCGTGCTCTCGCAGTCCCCGCTGGTCGCCGGGGCGAAGGACGAGTCGGGCGGGGGCGACCTCCTGGCCCGCCAACCCCACCGCCGTTGACGGCAGACCGCCGTTGACGGCAGACCGCCGTTGACGGCAGGGCGACGGCGTTCCGGAGCGACCGGCCGGAGCGCCGGGGTGCGGGCAACGGCTCAGGCGAGCACGGCCTGCAGACCCCCTTCGAGGTCCGGGTGGGCGAACGCGTACCCGGCGGCCAGGAGCTTGGCCGGGAGGACGCGCTGGCTGACCAGGGCCGTCTCGTCCGCCATCTCGGCGCCGAGCGCCAGCCGGAGCGCGGCGGCGGGTACCGCGAGCACCGCCGGTCGGTGCAGGACGTGGGCGAGGGTGGCGGTGAACTGCGCGTTCGTCACCGGAGCGGGTGCCACCGCGTTCAGGGGACCGGACAACGACCCGTCGGCCAGCGCAGCCAGGATCACCCCGATCTCGTCGTCCAGGGTGATCCAGCTCTGGTACTGCCGTCCCGACCCCAGTCGTCCGCCGACCCCGGCCCGGAACAGCGGGAGCTGCTTGGCGAGCACCCCACCGGAAGGGGCGAGCACGAGGCCGGTGCGCAACAGGACCGTGCGGACCCCGGCGTCGGCTGCGCCCCGGGCGGCCCGTTCCCAGGCCTCGACCACGTCGGCGAGGAATCCGCGCCCCCGGGTCGATTCCTCGGTGAGCTCGTCGTCGCCCCGGTCCCCGTAGAAGCCGATGGCCGAGGCGCTGACGAGTACCGGAGGCCGCGGTTCGAGATCCAGGACGGTGGAGACGAGCAGCGCGGTCGACGACGTGCGGCTGGTGAGGATCACCTCCTTGCGGCCGGTGCTCCATCGCCGGTCGCCGACTCCCGCACCTGCCAGATGGACCACGCCGTCGTAGGGCCCCGCCTCTGCGAGCGCGGCGACGTCCACCGCACCGCCGGCCGGATCCCAGGTGACGTCCGCCACCCGGCCGGACGCCGGTCCTCCCTCCGACGACCGGCCGCCGGGGCGGACCAGGCGGGTGACCCGGTTCCCCTCGGCGGTCAGTCGGGCGACGAGTGCGGTGCCGATCAGCCCGGTCGAGCCGGTGACGAGGATGTTCATGCGTAGTTCCCTTCCGGCGCCAGGCTCGGCGCCAGGTCGGATCCGACTCCGGACGATCGGTCCGGCTCGTCCGGTGGAGTCGGTGGAGTCGGTGGAGTCGGTGGAGTCGGTGGAGTCGGACCGGATGGCTCGGCCCGGCCGGAGTTGGCCGCCCGGACGGTCCGGCGGACGAGTGCGGCGAACGCGTCCGGATGCGAGAGGTGGGCTCCGTGGGTGGCCCCGGGGATGTCGACGACGACGGAGCCGGCGACGTGGGCGCCCAACCACCCGACCGCCTGACGATGGTGGGGGAGGGACCGCTCGCCCCGGCCGAACAGCGTGGGGACCGCCAGCCGGCTGACGTCGAAGGGGGCCTCCGCCACCCGGATGGCGGTGAGCTCGGCCACCAGAGCGGGTCCGTCGGCCCGTCGCTCCGCACGCGCGGAGTCGGTGAGGCGGTCCCACGCGTCGGAGCCGACGACCCTCCGGAAGAACCGCTCGGCCTCCTGGTCGGGATCGACGCCGACGGCCCCACCCCGGTCCGTGCCCCCCCGGTTCGGCCAGCCGGGCAGCCAGGGCATCGGCGGCTCGTAGGCGGCCACCGCGGCGATGGTGGGGAACGGATCGCGGCGGAGCGCCGCGGCCAGGGCGATCGTCCCCCCGTAGCTGTGGCCCACCACCACCGAGGGCCGGCCGTCGATCACCGCCAGCAGGTCCTCGACGTGCCCGTCGAGGGTGGTGCGGACGGGGAGGGCATGACGGGACCGGTGGTACCCGCGACGGTCGTAGACCACGGTGTGCAGGTCCTCGAGCCGGCGCAGCACGCGCCCGAAGCTGGTGGAGCGGTCGAGGGAGCCGTGGACGAGGACGACGATCAGCCCTCGTTCCGCCTGTCCCGCCGGCAGGCGCTCGCTTACGGCCAGTCCGGTCGGATGCTCCATGGTGCCCACAGCCTGCCAGGACCCGCGTGGGAGCGCACACCGGAGGGTGGCTCCGGCGGTCCGGCGCGGCGGGGCCGGAGGCGGATCGGTCCGGTCGGCGGGGACCTTCCGCCGGGCCCGGGCCCGGTGTCCCCGTCGGCACCGGGCGGAAATCCGCCACTCGCGGCGCGGTTTCGGGCATTGTGGTGGCTTCCGCAGACGAAGGAGAAAGCGTGTCCCTTACCAAAGCAGATCTGATCTCGGCGGTGGCCGCCCACACCGGGGCGACCGCGAAAGACGTCGGTGCGGTGCTGGCCGGCTTCGAGGACGTCGTCGTGGCGAACGTGGCGAAGGGCGAGAAGATCGTCATGACCGGGTTCCTCACGTTCGACCGGGCCCAGCGGGCAGCGCGCACCGGACGGAACCCGCAGACCGGCGAGGCCATCAAGATCAAGGCCTCGAAGAACCCCAAGGTGAGCGCGGGCGCCTCGTTCAAGAAGGTCGTGAACGGCCAGGCTCCCGCACCAAAGCTGAACAAGTAGTCCCGACCGGGGGCCGGCCGGACTCCCGTTGCGGGCGCCCGTGCCGGCCCCCGGCCCGGCTCCGTGCTGCTCCGTGCGCGGTCGGAGGTGGTCGGAGGTGGTCTGGTACCCGATCGGAACGTCCGGACGCATGCGCGACGGCTGGGCCGGGTCGCTCCTCAGAGCTGGCCGATGGCCTTGTGCGTCTGGGGGACCACCCGGACCGAGGGATAGCGGCGGAGCGCCGTCTCGTGGAGGGCGAGGACCGTTTCGGGGTCCGGTCCGGCCGTCACCCGCCCGAACGGCGTGACCGGCTGGAGGTAGACCACAGGGGGTGGTCCCGCCGACCCGCCGGCCTCTGCGGCCACCATGTCCACCGCGGCTTCGAGCTCGTCGCGGTCGGTGGTGGGGCCGAGCACGATCTTGACCCAGGTATCGAGGCCGGCGGCGAGAGAGACCCGGAGGAAGCGTCGTTGGACGGCCGGGTCGGTCCGCGTCCCGTCGACGCTGGGCAGCTTGAGGTCCATGCTGACGTGGCCCACGTACTCCGCCAGTCGTTCCAGGACCCGGGGCAGTGTCCCGTTGGTCTCGACCATGACCGGAATGCCGGCTGCGGCCAGCGCCGGAAGGAGCACCGTCAACCGCTCCGCCTGCATCAGGGGTTCACCACCGGTGAGGCTGACCGAGTGGTGGGGGAGGGCGTGCCACAGCGCCGTCACCGCCTCGACGGCCTCGACGATGGGCAGCGGACTGGGGACCACCGACCAGTCGCGCCTGCCGGGGGTCCGTTCGATGCGGCAGGGCCCGGCCCGGCGTTCGAGGGCCTCGGGCTGGTCACAGTAGGCGCAGCGGATGTTGCATCCCTGGAGCCGGAGGAACACCTGTCGGGTCCCGACCAACGCCGCCTCCCCCTGGATGGCCGAGAAGATCTCGGACACGAGGAGGTCGTCGGGCCCCCGGGGCGCGGTCAACGTGCCGTCAGGGCCGGGTCGTCCACGCCCGCCTCGGCGAAGCCGCGGGCACGCAGCAGGCAGGCGTCGCACACCCCGCAGGGCCGCTCGCCTCCCGAGTAGCACGACCAGGTCAGCTCGAGCGGGCTCCGGCGGGCGAGCCCCATCCGGACGATGTCCGCCTTGGTGGCGGCGATCAGGGGGGCATGGATCTCGACCGGGTTTCCCTCGACCCCCCGCCGCTGGCCGGTGGCGGCCACCCCCCGGAACGCCTCGATGAACTCGGGGCGGCAGTCGGGGTAGCCCGAGTAGTCGACGGCGTTGACGCCGATCCAGACCCCGTCGAGGGAGCGGGCCTCCGCGACCCCGAGCGCGACCGCCAGGAAGATCGAGTTGCGGGCCGGGACGTAGGTGACCGGGATGTCCCCCTCGGTCCCCCCGGTCGGCACGGCGATGGCGGGGTCGGTGAGGGCGGAGCCACCCCAGGCGGAGGTGTCGATCCGCACCACCAGGTGCTCCGAGCGGAAGTGACCGGCGACGCCGGCCGCGTGGTCGAGCTCGGTCCGGTGCCGCTGTCCGTAGTCGAAGGTGAGCGCCAGCGGCGGCCCCCCCGCCGCCTCGGCGGCCAGGGACATGCACACGGTGGAGTCGAGCCCCCCGGAGAGGATCACCAACTGGGAGGGGCCGGCGGTCATCCCGGTCCGGCGGGGACCAGGTCCACCCACGAGTCGGCGGTCTCCCACAGACGCAGGGAGGCCAGAGGCAACCCCGCCGCCGAGAGCACTTCCCACGCGCGGTGGGCGAGGAGCTCCGCCGTCGGGTTGTCCATCACCTGGTTGAGATCGCGGTGGTCCCACCGGTCGATGACTTCGCGACCGACGATCTCGCTCAGATCGTCGAAGTCGACGACCACGCCGTTGGCGTCGAGGGGACCGCCGACGGTCACGTCGAGGCGGTACGAGTGCCCGTGGAGCTCACGGCACTTGCCGGGGTGCCACGCCAGCCGGTGGGCAGCCTCGAAGGTGAAGGTCCGGCTGACGGTGGTGCTGACG
>JAJYYG010000137.1 GCA_021801235.1 Actinomycetes bacterium | reverse complement strand
CCCGGAACGGGAACGGGACGATGGCGGCGCGGGGAGAGCGAGGGACGGTGCTGGTCGAGGTCTGGTCGGACGTGGTGTGCCCCTGGTGCTACATCGGCAAGCGCCACCTGGAAGCGGCCATCGACGCGTTCCGGCTCCGCGACGAGGTGTCGGTCGTGTGGCGGAGCTACGAGCTCGACCCGGACGGCCCGCCCCGCCGGCACCAGTCCATGGCCGAGGTGATCGCGCACAAGTACGGGATGACCGCGGACCAGGCCGCGGCGGCGAACGCCCGGTTGACCCGGTTGGCCGCCGAGGTCGGCCTCGACTACCACCTCGACGACGTGGTGATGGGCAACACCTTCGACGCCCATCGGCTGATCCACCTGGCCGCTTCCGTCGGCCGCGCCGACCCGATGGGAGAGCGCCTGATGGCGGCCTACTTCACCGAGGGGGTGGCCATCGGGGAACGGGCCAGCCTGATCGCACAGGCGGAGCAGGTCGGGTTGGACCGGGACCTGGTGGCGTCGGTGCTGGAGGGCGACGGGTTTGCCGACGCGGTGCGCGCCGACGAGCGTGCCGCGGCGGAGCTGGGCGTCACCGGCGTCCCCTTCTTCGCCATCGGGGGCCGCCTCGGGGTCTCGGGTGCCCAGCCCCCCGAGGTGCTCCTGCGCGCCCTGGAGCGCGCCGCCGGGGGGTAGGGCCGACCCGGCCGACGGGCACGGGTCGGGTGCGACCCCAGGCCGGTTGTCGCCGACGACCCCGGGCCGGGTCAGGACGCGAAGTAGTGGCGGGGGTTGCCGACCAGCATGGTGTCGATCTGGTCCTCGGTCACTCCTTTTTCCCGGAGATACGGGAGGACGTCCTCGCCGATGTGGAGGTAGTGCCACTGCGGCATGAACGGGATGACCGCCGGGTCGATCCAGTCGATGTAGCAGGCGGCGTCGTGGGAGAGCACCATCCGGTCGGCGAAGCCCCGCCGGCACAGTTCGACCACGATGTCGCACCTGGCCTCGAACGTGGTGCCCAGGTTGATGCCGAACCGGTCCATCCCCAGGAGGAAGCCCGCCTCCGCCAGCTCCGACAGGTGGTCGGCGTCGCCCGAGTCGCCGCTGTGACCGAGCACGATCCGGGAAGGGTCGACCCCCTCCTCGTCCACCAGCACCCGCTTGACCACCAGGCCGGTCCGGCTGGCCGGATGGGTATGGACGGTGATGGGTGCCCCCGTGGCATGGTGGGCCCGCGCCACGGCGCGCATCACCCGCTCGACCCCACCGGTCAGCCCCTGTTCGTCGATGGCACACTTGAGGAGGCCCGCACGCACCCCGGTGCCGGTGATCCCGTGCTCGATGTCGCCGACGAACAGGTCGACCATCGGATCGGGCACCGCCGTCCCGAGGACCGCGTCCAGCGCCGGCCCCCGGTGGTGGAAGAAGAACGGGACGTCCCCGTAGGTGTAGCAGCCGGTGGCGACGATGATGTTGAGCTCGGGGACCCGGTCGGCGATCCGGACGATCCGGGGCAGGTAGCGGCCCAGGCCGATCACCGTCGGGTCCACGATGGTCCCGACCCCGGACCCCGCCAACGCTCCGAGCTTCTCCACCGCGTCCGCCACCCGGTCTTCCTCGTCGCCCCACTCCTCCGGATAGTTCTGCTGTACGTCCGGCGTGAGGACGAAGATGTGCTCGTGCATGTAGGTGCGACCGAGCCGGTCGCAGTCGACCGGGCCTCGAACCGTCTGGACCTGGCTCATGTCCCCTCCCCGTCGCTCATCGGACGCCGGACCCCGGACGACCACGACCAGTCTTAGCAGGGTCCGGCCCCCGTCGGGCTCCAGGTCCCTCCGGCCGGAATCCCCCCGCCTCCACGACGACCGCCGCCCCGATCAGCTCGGTCTCCCTGGCCACGGCGGCCACTGCCGGGTCCTCGGAAAACGCCACACACCGCCGGCCGTCGGCGGTGTGGCACAGCGCGACCACCACGGGGGGTCCGCCCGGGTGGCGCCCTCCCGGGGCGGTGCCGCCGATCGTGCCGGCCTGTCCTCCGGGCACGACGGTGTAGGTGACCACGGTGGCCTCCCCCCGGTACCCGTCGGGCGTCCCGACGACCTCCAGGACGCCGGTCCGCCGGGCCGCCGGCGCCACCAGGTCCCCGACCAAGACCGGACGCCCGTCGGGCGAGGCCGACCACACCCCGATCCCCGGCTTGGTGAGCAACCCGCTCACCGAGGTGACCATGCCGCGCTCGTCGCCGCCGTCGCCGGCCCCGGAGCGGAGCCGGCCCACGAGCGCCACCGTCGCCTGGAGCACGTAGTTGTTGAACGGTCCCCCGGCGAACACCATGCCCCCGGTCACCGTCGGCGTCCCCTCCGGATCCAGGCCGAGCTCGCGCTGTTGGACCCGGACCGCGGCCGGAAAGCAGCTGTAGAGCTCGACGTGCTCCACCGCCGCCACCGGGCGACCCAGGCGCGCCGCCACAGCGCGTCCAAGGACCCCCATTGCCGGCCACGCCTCGGGTCGCGCCCGTCGCACGAGCGGCACCGCATGGCTCGACTCGATGCCGACCAGGGGGAACACCCACCGGTCGGCCGGCACCCCGTAGCGGCGGGCCGCGTCCACCGAGCACAGGACGAGGGCGGCGGCCTGGTCGACCGTCCACTGGCTCACGTGCCACTTGTTGTACGGGAAGGCCAGCGGCCGGTTGGTGGCCGACGGGGTGTCGATCGCCGCCGCGTCCATCGGCTGCGGAAAGGCGGCGGCCGGGTTGCCTTGTGCGACCAGGTTGCACCGTGCCCCGAGCGCCGCCAGTTCTCGCCGATGCTCGGCGAGCGACCGCCCCTCCGCGTACCGGAGCGCGTTGTCGATCATGGCGTACTGCTGGACGGGCTCCCACAGGCCGGTGGCGATCTCCACCGGGTCCACCAGCGCACCGGACGGGAGCTGGTGGACGTCGGGGACGACTTCCGCCTGGACGGTCTCTGCGGCTCCCGAAGTCCGGGCCCACCGCCTCGCCTCGCCGCCGGCGACGACGGCCACCTCCGACCTGCCCGCGGCGATGGCGGCGAGGGCGTCGTTGATCGGCGTCTGCTGGGGGATGCCGACGCCGACCAGATGGGTCCGGGCCCGGTGGGCGCCGAGTGCCCGGGAGACCAGCCGGGCCGGGTCCGCGTAGGACCAGGAGCCCTGGGGGACGGCCCAGCGGTCCGCGGCGGCGAGGAGGCCCGGGACCCCGCAGTCGTCGGCGGCCGCCCGGACGGCACGGAGGATCAGCTCCGCGGGCTCGGCCCCGGCCGAGGCGGTCCCCACCCCGACCAACACCGGCGTGCGCGGGTGGAGCGAACGGATGCCAGGTCGGCGGCCGGCCGGTGGGTGCGCCACCGCCTCACCCTCACCCGCTCCCGGACCCGGACCCGGAGTCCGTGCCCGTCTGCCGGCGGCGGCGGAGCATCCGTCCCAGCTCCCGCCAGGTGATCATCACCGCCCCGAGCGCCGCCGCCTCCGTCCTCAGGCGCTCGGGCACGTCGTAGTGGGCCCGGTGCGGACGGCGCTCGTCGGACTGGAACCAGGCCCGCCGCATCCCGAGTCGCGCGGCGAACTCGTGCAGCTCGTCGGCGGTGTCGGCGACCAGGTGCGACCAGTGGTCGTCCACCGGGCCCAGGCGGGCCCACTGGCGCCAGTCGTCGAGGTACACGGTCATCGGCCGGGTGCCGACGGGTGGGCGGGGGACATCGGCTCACGGTACCCGGCGCCCGCTGGGGCGACCACCCGGAAGGCGGTGCCCACGGTCATCTTGGACGTGGTGTTTCCCGAGGGCCTCCGGTGGGTGGCCCGGTCTGCGGGGGCAGGCGGCCGCGTCAGCCGGCCCGGGCCGGCGCCTCGACCTCCCCGGTGGACCCGACACCGGCGGAAGCCGGCAGCCGGGCGTCCACGAACTCGGCGACCGCCCGGAAGACCCGGCGGCTGGCATCGGCCCACGGCATCAGGATGGGGAACACGTGGAACATGCCCGGCTCCTCCATGGCGGTGGTTTCCACCCCGGCCTGCTCCAGGTGGACCACGAAGCGGCGGAGGGAGTCGCGGAACATCTCGTCGGCACCGAAGGCGACGAAGGTCGGCGGCCAGCCGGTGAGGTCCTGGTCCACCGCCGACACCGAGGCGGCCCCCGGGTTGCGACCGTGGAGGTAGGCGGAGGTCGGCACGTTCCAGGGCAGGATGTCCTTCCCGGCGTTGCCGGTCACCGACGGCTCGTCGAGGCGCAGGTCGACCTCGGGGGAGAAGAGCAGCACCCCGGCGACGGGACGGTGGGCGATGTCCTCCATCACGAAGAGAAGGGTGGAGGCCAGCCCGCCCCCGCCGGAGTCGCCGGCCAGCAGGATCCGCTCGGGCCCGACACCCCGGTGGAACAGCTCCTCGATGACCAGCACGGCGTCTTCGAGACCGGCCGGGAACGGAAATTCCGGAGCCAGCCGGTAGTCGGCGACGAAGACCTCGCAGCCGGTGACGCGGCACAACCACGAGGTGAAGGCGGCGTACATCCTCGGAGAGGTGCCGACGTAACCGCCGCCGTGGAGGTACAGGACGGTGCCGCGGGGCTCGCCGTTCCGGGGCCGGTACCAGAT
>JAJYYG010000102.1:4266-4644 GCA_021801235.1 Actinomycetes bacterium | reverse complement strand
GTGAAGTGGGCGCCGGGGACGTACACGACCGCCAGGTCGTCGGCACCCGCGAACGAGACGACGGTCGCAAGCATCAGGGGCCGGTCCGGCAACTGCACGGCAACCCCGTCACTGCCGGCGACGACGTGGGCAGCGGTCACGATGTCCTGGGGGGGAGACCGGCCAGCCCGATCCCCGGATGTACCCGTCGGTGGGACCACAGCCACGCGTCCACGATGACGGTGGCGGCGACCGCACCCAACGTGCCGGGCGTGGAGAGGGCAGCGGGGATCGGGTTCGTGGGACCTGCGGGAGAGACTCCTGCGAATGAGCTGAGGGTCGGAGACCAGGTCGAAAGCCGGGGTGCCACGACCCAGGTCGCCGCCAGCACGACCACCA
>JAJYYG010000102.1:0-4256 GCA_021801235.1 Actinomycetes bacterium | reverse complement strand
ACCATGAAGACAGCCACCGCCAGCCTCCGGAGACCGGGGACAGAGCGGCGCTGCCTCGAAGCGTGCCGGGTCTCCCGGACCGGGACGCGGTCGGCGCCACCGACGAGCGGTCGGGGGTACTGGCCGGTCGTGCCGAAGTACTGGCCGGACGTGCCGGGGTACTGGCCCGGTCGGGCGATCGGCGGCGACGCGCCGACCCGGGGGCGAGCCGGTTGCATCAGGTCGGGAAGGGTGGGGAACGCCGGCGGGGTCGGTGAGGTCGGTGGAGGCACGAACCGGGGATGGGACTCCGGCGGGTACCAGCGCCCGTCGGAGGCGATCCACCACCCCGGAGAACCCGGTGCGGCCGCCCCGTTCCCGAACGCGCTCACGCCACCCTCCGCTGCACCGATCCTCCGGTCCTGGCCACCCGTTCCCAGTATGCCTGGCAATGGCGCCGGATGCCCGCTCCCGCAGCGCCCGCGCCGACCCCGGCTCTCCCCGGCCCAATCCGTCCTCCGCCGGGCCCATACGCCGGGAGACTGCTGCCTGCCGGCTTCCTGCGGCGACAGTGGTTCGGCCCGAGCGCGAGAGCGGCCGGGCGCCCGGGCGCCCGCCCGGTTCCGTCTAACCCAGCCGTTCGATGATGGTGGCGTTCGCCTGGCCCCCACCTTCACACATGGTCTGCAGCCCGTACCGGGCACCCGAGCGCTCCATCTCCCCGAGCAACGTGGCGAGGAGCCGGGCACCCGACGCGCCGGTCGGGTGCCCGATGGCGATGGCGCCGCCATTGATGTTGACCTTGGACATGTCGGGATGGAACTCCTTCTCCCACGCCAAGACCACCGAGGCGAACGCTTCGTTGATCTCTATTGCGTCGATGTCGTCCAGGGAGAGGTGCGCCTTCTCGAGCACCAGCGCCGTCGCCGGGATCGGTGCCGTCAGCATGATGACCGGGTCGTTCGCCGCCACCACGAACGTGTGGAACCGGGCCCTCGGCCGCAGTCCCAGCTCGGAGGCGCGTGCTTCGCTCATGATCAACACGGCGGCGGCACCGTCCGAGATCTGGGAGGACGATGCCGCAGTGACCTGCCCGTCCTCCCGGAAGGCCGGCGGCAGCGCTGCGAGACGCTCGTAGGTCGAGTCCGCACGGACGCCCTCGTCGAACGAGAGCGGCCCCTCCCCGTCGGGGTCCCCCTCGTCGGTTCCCGCCCGGGCCAGCTTCCCTTCCACCTGGGCACGGCGGGTGGCCAGGGGCACGATCTCCCGGTCGAACCGTCCCTCGGCGATCGCACGGGCGGCACGCGTGTGCGACTCGAGGGCGAACCGGTCCATCGCCTCGCGACCGATCCCCCAACGACGGGCGATCTCCTCCGCACACTCGCCCTGGTGGATGAGCTCGAAACGGTCATGGACGGTCGGTCCGTAGGCCTCGCCCGGACCGGCCACGGTGGTCGACCCGATCGGCACCCTGCTCATCGCCTCCACCCCTCCACCGATCACGATGTCCATGGCCCCCGCCAGGACGGCCTGGGCGGCGAAGTGGACGGCTTGCTGTGCCGAACCGCACTGGCGGTCGACCGTGGTCCCGGGAACGGTGTCGGGGAAACCGGCGGCCAGGGCGGCGTTCCGACCGATGTTCATGGCCTGCTCCCCCACCGTCATCGTGCACCCGAGGATCACGTCCTCGACGAGGGACGGGTCGAGATCGTTGCGTGCGACGAGCTCCCGGAGGGGTTGGGCAGCCAGGTCGACCGCGTGCCATCCGGACAGCCTCCCGTTCCGCCTCCCGACCGGGGTCCGCAGGGCATCGACGATCACAGCGGTGCGCATCCGATCATTGTGACCGACCGGACCTGCTTGCCGAAAATCTGGCGATGTGTCAGATTTCGTGCCCCCGCAATCACTCCGAGCCGGGCGGTGATGGTCCTGACGACAGGACGGCCGGAACCCGGAACCGCAGCGCCGATCGCGGAGGCGCCCGATCCCGGGCTTCAGCAACCCCGCGCCGTGGTCGATGCCATGGACCGGGGCAGGATTGCGGGAGCGACGAACAGATGCGAGGAGCGATGGACCTGAGGTTCTCCGATGCCGAAGAGGAGTTCCGCTCCGAGGCCCGGCAGTGGCTGGCAGCGAACGTCCCCCGGGGCGGGACGCTGCCGTCGCTCGACACGGCCGCCGGCTTCGAGGCGCACCGGGCCTGGGAGCAGACGCTCTCCGCCGACCGCTGGTCGGTCGTGTCGTGGCCGGAGCGCTACGGAGGGCGGGGTGTCGGCATCGTGGAGTGGCTGGTCTTCGAGGAGGAGTACTGGCGGGCCCGCGCTCCGCTGCGGGTCGGCCAGAACGGGATCTTCCTCCTGGCACCCACCCTGTTCGAGTTCGGGACGGAAGAGCAGAAGGAGCGGTTCCTCCCCCCCATGGCGTCGGGCGAGGAGATCTGGTGCCAGGGCTGGTCGGAACCGGACGCAGGGAGCGACCTGGCCGGAATCCGCAGCCGGGCGGTGCGGGCCCCGGGGGACGACGGCTGGCTCCTCTCGGGCCAGAAGACCTGGGCGTCCCGCGGCGCGTTCGCCGATTGGTGCTTCGGCCTGTTCCGGACGGACCCGGAGGCGGAGCGGCACCGGGGACTGACCTACTTCCTCATCGAGCTCCGTTCGCCCGGGCTGACGGTCCGCCCGATCCCGCAGATCGACGGGGAGACGGGGTTCGCGGAGCTGTTCTTCGACGACGTCTTTGTGCCGGACGGACAGGTGCTGGGAGACGTCGGTCGGGGCTGGGCCGTGGCCATGGCCACCGCCGGTTCCGAGCGCGGACTGAACCTCCGCAGCCCGGCCCGCTACACCGAGGCCGCCGACCGTCTGGTCGCGCTGTACCGGTCGGTCCTGGCCGAACGGCCGGACCATGCCCTCCCCCACGCCGAGGCAGTCGCCCAGGCCTGGATCGACGCCGAGACCTACCGGCTCAACACCTACTGGACCGCCAGTCGGGTGCTGGCAGGAGGATCGGTGGGCGCCGAGGCGAGTGCCAACAAGATCCATTGGTCGGAGACGGACCTCGCCATCCACCGGACGGCGATGGACCTCCTCGGCCCGGAGTCCGAGCTCCAGCACGACAATCCCTGGCTCGACGGGTACCTGTTCGCGCTGGCCGGGCCGATCTACGCCGGCACCAACGAGATCCAACGGAACGTGGTGGCCGAGCGCCTCCTCGGCCTGCCGCGTGGTTGAGGGATGACGACGAACGGCGGGCCGACCGTGGGAGCGGCGCATCCGAGGCGACGGACGTAGGGGGGCTGGGACCACATGCAGTTCTCCTTCTCCGACCAGCAGCTCGAGTTCCGCGACACCGTGCGCCACCTGCTCGACCGGGAGTGCACGGCTGGCGACCTCCGCGCGGCCTTCGGCCAGCCGGTCGCCCGGACCCCCCGGTGGCGCGCGCTGACCGAGCTCGGGGTGGTCGGCCTCACCGTTCCGGAGGCACAGGGGGGCCTGGGACTGGGGATGACAGACCTAGTCCTGCTCCTCGAGGAGGCCGGTCGGGCCGGGTTGCCCGAGCCGCTTCTGGAGACGACTGCCCTGACGGGCTCCCTCCTGGCCCGGGCACCGCACACCGCAACGGGCGCCCTGCTCTCGGCGATCGCCACCGGAGATGTCACGGCTGCCGTGGCGCCGCGAGGCGCCCGTCCCGCCACCGATGCTCCGACGGGCTGTTCCGGCGCGCGGGGGGATGCCGGCCTGGGGATCCGCGTGACGGACCTGGTACCGGCAGCCATGGGCGCAGACGTGTTGCTCCTCGTGATCGACGACGACGGTCGACGTCCGGAGCTGCACGCGGTGCGCGCCGCTCAGTCGGAGGTGACGCCGGTCCCCACCCTCGATCCGACCCGCCGCATGGGAAACGTCAGCTGGGACCCCTCCCCCTCCTCCCGGATCGCAGTCGGCGAGGAAGCGCACCTCGCTCTGGTCGATCTGGCCGACCTCGCCTCGGTCGCCACCGCGGCGGAGCTCCTCGGCCTCGCCGATCGACTGATCGCCACGACGACGGCATACGCGCGCGAACGCCACCAGTTCGGTAAGCCGATCGGAAGCTTCCAGGCCGTCAAGCACCTCCTCGCCGGGGCGCAGGTGAAGCTCGAATTCGCCCGACCGGCGGTCTATGCCGCGGCGTGGTCACTGGACGAGGCGATGGAACCGGGCGAGCGCGACCGGACGTCCCGGAGCGCCTCCCTGGCCAAGGCCTGTGCCTCGGACGCCGCCGCCGAGGCGGCCAGGGTGTCG
>JAJYYG010000116.1 GCA_021801235.1 Actinomycetes bacterium | reverse complement strand
TGGGAATCGCCGCCGACCCGACCGGCGGCGGCTACTGGCTGGTCGCCTCCGACGGCGGGGTGTTCGCCTTCGGGGACGCCCCGTTCCACGGGTCGATGGGGGGCCGCCCGCTGAACCGGCCCATCGTAGGCATCGCCGCCGACCCGACCGGCAGCGGCTACTGGCTGGTCGCCTCCGACGGCGGGGTGTTCACCTTCGGGGACGCCCCCTTCTCCGGATCGGCGGTCTGACCGCCTCGGATGCTCGGGGCCGGCGCGACCGGATCGGGCCGCGGCGGCCCGTCCCCGTCGCTACCCTGGCCGGGCGGCCCGGACGCCCGGGATCGCCACGACGAGGAGCACGCCCATGGCCCACGACATTGCCCGTGACCCGCGCCTCGACCCGCGCATCAAGGCCCTCTTGGCGATGAGCCCGACGGTCGAGGCCACCGACGTGGACAGCCGCGAGACCCTGCTCGCCGAGGCGCGTACCCCCGAGGCGCGGCACGCCGCCGAGGCGTTCCGGACGGTCATGGACCTGTGCGACTCCGAGGACGCCGCTCCGTCGGCGGGCCTGCGGATCCATGTCGAGCACGTTCCCTCGGATCCCGACGGCAACACCATCAACCTGCGGGTGATCCGTCCGGACGACGAGGAGGTCGTCGCCTGCGTCTACTACATCCACGGGGGAGGGATGGCGTCGCTCTCGTGCTTCGACGGCATGTACCGGGGCTGGGGCAAGCTGATCGCGGCCAACGGCGTCGCCGTCGTGATGGTCGACTTCCGCAACGCCATCTCGCCGTCGTCGGTCCCCGAGGTGGCACCCTTCCCCGCCGGCCTGCACGACTGCGTCTCGGGACTCCGGTGGGTCGTGGCCCACGCAGGTGACCTCGGGATCGATCCGGCGCGCATCGTGGTGGCCGGCGAGAGCGGGGGAGGCAACCTGACGCTCGCCACCGCCCTGGTGCTCAAGCGCCAAGGTGAACTTGGACTGGTCAAGGGCCTCTATGCGCTGTGCCCCTATCTCGCCGGTCGGTGGCCGTCGCCGGAGTACCCGTCGTCGGTGGAGAACAACGGCATCCTTCTCGACCTGCACAGCAACCGGGGGGCGATCGGCTACGGCATCGAGGCGTTCGAGGAGCGGAACCCGTTGGCGTGGCCGGCCTTCGCCACCGACGAGGACGTGGCCGGCTTCCCTCCCACGGTGATCAGCGTCAACGAGTGCGACCCGCTCCGTGACGAGGGCATCGCCTTCTACCGCCTCCTGCTGCGGGCCGGAGTGGCGGCGCGGGGCCGTCAGGTGATGGGGACGATGCACGGCACCGAGATCTTCACCATCGCCTGCCCGGAGATCAGCCGCGACACCGCGAGGGACCTGGCTTCCTTCGCCCGGGACTGAGCGGCCGGCGGTGCGGATCCTCCTCTGCGACGTCGACACGTTGCGGGCGGACCACACGGGGCCCTACGGGTACCAGCGGGCGACCACGCCGAACGTCGACTGGGTGGCGTCCGGCGGCGTGGTGCTCGACCGCTGCTACTGCTCCGACTCCCCGTGCGCCCCGTCCCGTGCCGCGCTCACCAGCGGCCAGTTCGGCATGACCACCGGCGCCATCGGGAACTACGGGCCGGCCGCGGACATCCGGATGTTCGATCGCACCCGGTACGGCCCGTTCTTCGGCGAGCACCTCTACCGGCACGGGATCCCCACCACCTCGATCTCCGCCTTCCCTCAACGTCACCTGGCCTACTGGTTCGTCGGCAACTTCACCGAATGGATGCGGCCGTCGCTCTCGGACGGTGACGACGAGGACGCCGGCCGGGTCGCCGATGTCGCCATCGAGTGGCTCCGCCGCCACGGCCGTGAGCGCGACTGGTTCCTCCAGGTCCATTTCTGGGACCCCCACACGCCCTATGTCGAACCCGGCCCGTGGATGGAGCGCGCCGCCGCCAGCGGTGACCCGCCGGACTGGCCGGACGCGGAGACGATCGCCGCCCACGCCGAGGTCTACGGGCCCCACGGCGCGCTGGATCTCTACGAGGGTGACGGCAGTTGGTCGGTCCCCCCGCCGCGGTCGCCGAACCCCGAGACCATGCCGGACGCGATCCGCACCCGCCAGGACGCCGTCCGGCTGATCGACGGCTACGACGGCGCCGTCCTCTACTTCGACCACCACCTCGGGCGCCTGCTCGGGGTGCTCGACGAGCTCGGCGTCCTCGACGACACCGCCATCGTGGTGGCGTCCGACCACGGCGAGTGCCTGGGCGAGAACGGCTGCTACGGGGACCACCCGCTGGCCAACGAGCCCTCCCACCACGTCCCCATGGTCATCCGCTGGCCCGGGGTCACGCCCGGGTTGCCGGACGACCGGAGGCACGTACCCGGCCTCGTGTACCACCTTGACCTGTGCCCGACCGTCTGCGATCTGCTCGGCATCCCGGTGCCGGCCGGGTGGGACGGGCGGTCCTTCGCTCCCGCGGTGCGGGGCGAGGCGTTCGACGGCCGGCCCTACCTGGTGCTCAGCCACGGCGCCTACAGCTACCAGCGGGCGGTGAGGACCCCGGGGCATCTCTACGTCCGGACCCTGCACCCGGGCTGCCGGCGGATCGAGCGGACCCAGCTCTACGCGATCGAGTCGGACCCGCACATGACGGTCGACCTGGTTCCCACCGATCCGGGGACGGCGGCAGAGCTCGAAGGGCTCCTCGTCGACTGGACGGGCGTGCACGCGACCCTGGCGGGCCCGGTCGCCGATCCGATGGAGGCCGGGCGTTACGAGGGGCCGGTCGGGGCCTGCTCGGTCGATCGCTACCTCGCCCGCCTCCGGGACACCGGGCGCGCGCACCTGGCTGCGGATCTCGAGTGGCGCCTCGACCAGGAGTGGGTGACCCGAGGCCGGTGGTGAGGCCGGTGTCCCCGGGTCAGATCTTCTCGCGGCCCTCCCAGTAGGGGTCGCGCAGCTTGCGCTTGTACAGCTTGCCGTTGGGGTCCCGGGGCATCGCCTCGGTGAAGTCGATCGACTTGGGCGTCTTGAACTTGGCCAGCCTCCCGCGGCAGTAGGCGAGGATCTCCTCGGCCAGCTCCGGGGAGGCCTCGGCACCTTCGGCCGGCTCCACCACCGCCTTGATCTCCTCACCCCAGTCGTCGTTCGGGATCCCGAACACCGCCACGTCGCCGACCTTAGGGAAGCCGAGGAGCACGTTCTCGATCTCGGCCGGGTAGATGTTGGCCCCGCCCGAGATGATCATGTCGATCTTCCGGTCGCGGAGGAAGAGGTACCCGTCCTCGTCGATGAGCCCCACGTCGCCGACGGTGAAGAACTTTCCGATCCGGTTCTTCTGGGTCTTCTCCTCGTCCTTGTGGTAGCTGAAGTCCCCGGTCTGCATCGCCATGTACACGGTGCCGATGACGTTCGGCTCCTCGATGCGGTTCCCCTTGTCGTCGAAGATGGCGATCTCCGAGATCGGCCACGCCCTGCCGACGGTGCCCGGCTTGCGAAGCCACTCCTCGGCGGTGACCAGGGTCCCGCCTCCTTCCGAAGCGGCGTAGTACTCGTCGATGGAGTCGCCCCACCAGGCGATCATCTTGTGCTTCACGTCCACCGGGCACGGGGCCGCGGCATGGATCATGTGCCGCAGCGACGAGAGGTCGTACTTGGTGCGGACCTCCTCGGGGAGAGCCAGCAGCCGGTGGAACTGGGTGGGGACCATGTGCGAGGTGGTCACCTTGTACTGCTCGATGAGCTGGAGCATCTGCTCGGGGATCCACTTGTCCATCAGCACCACGGTGTGGCCGAGGTGGATCGAGGCGCCCGAGTACCGCAGCACGGCGGTGTGGTAGAGCGGCGACCCCACGATGTGGACGTTGTCGTCGCGGGGTTGGACGCCGAACAGGAAGAGGATGCCCGACAGGCCGAGGGCGGCCTCCTCGGGGGTGGCCCCGCTGAGCGGCCGGAACACCCCCTTGGGGTTGCCGGTGGTCCCCGAGGTGTAGTTCATCACGTCGCCGATGGTCCGATCCGCGGGATCGGTGGTCGGCTGGGAGTCGCGGGCGGTGGCGTAGGAGGTGAACCCGACGATGTCCCCCACTCCGAAGCACACCGAGGAGGGCAGCTCGGCCTCCTCGGCCGCGTCGAGGGCGACGTCGGTGAAGCGCTCGTGGGCCACGAAGACCTTGGCGCCCGAGTCCTGGAGGATGTAGGCCACCTCGGGCGCGATCAGGTGATGGTTGATCGGCACCAGGTACCAACCGGCCTGCAGGCAGGCCAGGTACAGCTCGAACATCTCCACCCCGTTGGGGAGCAGGGTGGCCACCACGTCGCCCGGTCGCAGGTCGAAGCGGCGGAGGGCGTGCACCACCTGGTTGGCGCGGCCGAGCAGCACACCGGCGGTGTACTCGGTGCCGTCCACGTCGACCAGGGCCAGGTGCCCCGGATCCTCGTGCGCCAGCGCCCAGAATCCGAGATCACCCATGGTTCCTACCCCCTGCACCGCAATCGACGGACCGGTGACGGCGACGCTCGGACCGCCCGGCGGTGTGCGGACAACCCCGGCGACGGCATCGGGGCCGGGCCGGGACCGTGGCGACGGGCGGTGTCGGGTGGCGCCGACCCGAGCGGAACGCTAGAACATGTTCTCGTCTTCGGTCAACCCCCCGGAGGGGCGGCGTGACGTCGACGAGCACCCGGCGGACAGCCCGCGGGCGCAGGAGGAGGCAGCAGGCATGAGCGGATTCCTGGACGGGAAGGTCGTGGCCATCACCGGCGCCGGCGGCGGGATCGGTCGGGCGGTGGCGCTGGCCGCAGCCGCCGAGGGCGCCCGGGTGGTGGTGGCCGACATCGGGGTCGGTCTGGCCGGCGAGGACCCGAAGAGCGAGGTGGCCGAGGCCCTGGTCGCCGAGATCGAGGCGGGCGGCGGTGAGGCGGTGGCCGTCGGGGAGAGCGTCACCACCCTCGCCGGCGGCGAGAGGATCGTCGCCGCCGGGGTCGAACGGTGGGGGTCGATCGACGGCGTGGTGGCCATCGCCGGCATCCTCCGGGAGCGGATGCTGTTCAACATGTCCGAGGACGAGTGGGACGCGGTGGTCGAGACCCACCTGAAGGGGCACTTCACGGTCTTCCGGGCCGCCTCGGCGGTCATGCGCAAGCAGGCCGGCGGCGGGTCCCTGGTCGCCTTCACCTCCGGGGCCTTCGCCGGCAGCGTCGCCCAGGCCAACTACGCGGCTGCGAAGGGCGGTATCGTCTCCCTGGTGCGCTCGGCCGCCGCCGGGCTCCACCGCTACGGCGTCACCGCCAACGCGGTCGCCCCGGTGGCGCGGACCCGGATGTCCGCCAACGTCCCCATGGACCTGGCGGAGATGGGGGACCCCGAGGACGTCGCCCCGCTGGTGGTCTACCTGTTGTCGGACCGGGCCAGGCACGTGACCGGCCAGGTCTACACCGCCGTCGGCCCGAAGATCGCGGTGTGGAACCAACCCCGCGAGGTCCGGGCCGTCTACGCCGACGGGCGGTGGACCCCCGAGGCGATCGCCGAACGACTCGACTCCACCGTCGGCCAGGAGCGCATGCCCCTCCTCGACCAGCTCGAGGCGTACCGCAAGGCGGCCGAGGAGAAGGCGGCAGCGGCCGGGAGCGCCTGACCGCCGCGTGTCCCGCGGGGCGGCTCGGGTCGGGCGCCGGAGCCGTGCCGGAGCCGTGCCGGAGCCGTGCGGGGCAGGGCGGGGCGGGTTACCAGTACCGGCCGTCGAGCATCCTGCGCAGGTGCGCGTGGTGGAGGATCGCCTCGTCCGGGTCCACGGGCATCACCGCCTCACCGAAGCGGATCGCCCTCCGGGTGATCCGGAACATCACGATGCCGTGGCGCAGCGCCGCGTAGGTGCAGAAGAACTCGAGGTCCTGCGGCGAGTGGCCCGACGCCTCCTCGTAGAGCCGCGTCACCGTCTCGCGGGTGAAGACGTGGGGCATGCCCGGCATGCCGAGGTCCTCGACCAGATCCTGGAAGAACCGGTGGAGGTAGACCATCCATCCCAGGTCGATCTCCCGCGGGCCGACCGAGGCCATCTCCCAGTCGAGCACGGCGACCGGGGTGAAGTCACGGAAGAGCATGTTGCCGATCCGGGCGTCCCCCCAGTTGAAGGTGGCACCTCCCGACCCGGCCGGCCAGTGCTCGTCGATCCAGTCGAAGCCGCGTTCGATGAGAGGGGACCGGACGCCGTCCCGGGCGACCCACTCGTAGTACCGCCGTTGCCCGTCGACGTGGTCGCGCAGCGGGTCCCCGCTCCCGCCGCTCGGGGCGAGGAACGCGGCGGGCCCCTCGGCCGGGATCTCGTGCAGGGCAGCGAGCACCCGCACCGCCTCGCGCTCCAGGCGGTGCTGGTCCTCCGGGGCCGCGTCGAAGAACCAGTTGTCTCCGAAGGTGTAGGGAAGCACGTCCGGCGGCACCACTCCGTCGACCCGCTCCATGACGAAGAACGGGACGCCGATGGCCTCGTCCCCCTCCTCGAGCCACAGGACCTCGGGGACCGGTACCCGGGTGTGCCGGGCGACCATCCGCATCGTCTCGAACTGGCGGGCCATGTCGTAGACCGGGAACACCGGGTCGGCCGCCGGGTCCGGGGCGATCCGCGCCACCAGCCGCCTGGTGTCGGACCCGGGCGCCGACAGGTCGAAGAGGACCGTCTCCGACGACATGCCATTCGACTCGGGCACCACCAGCTCCGACACGGTCGCCCCGGGGACGCGCCCACCGACCCACGCCTCGAGCCGGTCACGGAGCTGGTCGTAGTCCCGCGTCGACGTCTGCGGCCGTTCGCTCACCGGCTCGCTGCCCATGGTCATGTGTGTCCCCCAGTCCCCGGCCGTTCCAGCTGGTCCCCGCACGCACGCACGCTAGCCCTCCGGCCGATCCGGGGGTCCACCACCCGGAGTCCTCCCGCCCCTAGGGTCCGGTTCGTCCGGTCCGGTCGGTGCCGTGCGGGTCCACCCACGGTCAGCCGGCCGGAGCTGGGAACAGGGAACGGGAACTGGGAGGTGCCCATGGTCGCACTGGCCGTCGTCCTGACCGTCGTGGTCCTCCTTCTCGGCCTGCTCGTCGCCGGGCTGCTCCGCAGCCATGCCGACATTCTCAAGGCGCTGCACGACCTCGGCGCCGGGGTCGGCGACCCGGCGGCGCCCGGCCCGGGGGGCGTCCCCCACCACGACGTCCGGTTGCTCGCCACCGCGCGGGGAGCGACCGGCCGGGACGGCGCTCCGGGCCTGGTGGCCATGGGCCCACCGCTCCCTCCCGAGCGCGACACCGCCTCGGCTCCTGCGGTGGCCGGGGTCACCCCGACGGGTGACGCCCTGGCGGTGGCCGTCTCCGGTCACGACCACCTGACCCTGCTGGCGTTCCTCTCGTCGGGGTGCGCCACCTGTGCCGCCTTCTGGCAGGCGTTCGAGGACCCACGGAGGACCGGGCTTCCCGCAGACGTACGGCTGGTGGTCGTCACCAAGGGTCCGGAGATGGAGATCCCCGGAGAGGTGAGGGCCCGGGCCCGTCCCGGGTTGGCGGTGGTGATGTCCACCGAGGCGTGGGGCGACTACGAGGTTCCGGGGTCGCCCTTCTTCGTGCTCGTCGACGGCACCACCGGCCGCCGGGTCGGGGAGGGGGTCGCCCATCGGTTCGAGCAGGTGGCCGAGCTGGTGCGGCGGGCCCGGGTGGATGCCCGCTCCTTCGAGACGGCGGTCCGGGACGGGAGTGGCCGCTCCGACGACCCCGACGACCCCGACGGGCTCGACGGGCTCGACGGCCGTCACGGCGGAGTCGGCCTGGACGGTCCCCGTCGGGAGGCCGCCAACGACCAGGTGCTTGCCGCGGCCGGGATCCTGCCCGGGGACCCGAGCCTGTACCCCCGGTCCCTGGCCGACGTCTTCCCGCCCGCCGGTCCCCCCGGTGCGGCCCGAGGCACCGGCGACGGGGGCTGACGGTGCCGGTACTGCGGGCGCACGGGATCGAGGCGTCCCTTCCCCACGGGATGGAGGGACGGATCTTCGTGCGCCCGACCGTCGGCGCCGAGACCCCGTACCCGGTGGCCCACTTCGCCACGTTCCCCCTCCCGGACGACACCGGGGACTTCGGCGGTGGCGCGGTGAACCTGATGGGCGTCGACGACCTGTTCGTCGTGCTGTTCGAGTACGGACCGGAGAGCGCGGGGACGCGCCTGTTCGCCCGCCGGGGGATGCCGAGGACGTTGCGTGCGTCCGACTTCAAGCCCTACCTGCTGCGGCGGGGCCTCGGTGGCCAGGCCGGGACCCAGTGGTTCTTCACCGAGGCCGGCCGCCCGTTCACGCTCTATGCGGTCCTCGGCAGCCACGCCCGCCGCCATGCACTGGTCCCCCGGGTCAACGCCCTGCTGGCCGGCCTGGCGGTGAGCCCGGCTCCGGTTCCGGTCGAGCAGGGGGCGGCGCCGTGGAACTGATCGGGCCGTACCTGGCGGGGAGCCTGCTGCTGGTGGTGGCCGGGATGATGAAGACGTTCCGACCCGGCGACACCGCTCGCGCCGTCTACGGGATGGTCCCTGCGCGGATCCGCCCGCATGTCGGGCTCCGGACGGTGCGCGGCTTGCTCGTCGCGGGGGCCGCGGTCGAGACGGCGATCGGGGTCGCCGCCCTCGTGGCGCCGCGGCCGGTCACCGCCTGGCTGGTGGCCGCCTCCTACGCGGCCTTCGGCGGGGTCGTCGTCCGGGCGCTCGCCTCCGGGGGAGCGGTGGCGACCTGCGGCTGCTTCGGCAGGCCGGACACGCCGGCCACCGTGGCACACCTGGTCGTCAACGTCGCCGTGGGGATCGCTGCGGTGCTGGTGGCGCTCGCTGCGCCATCCGGAGGCACCCTCGCACAGGTGATCGCGCACCAGCCGATGCACGGCGTGCCGCTGCTCGCCGCCAGCGGCCTCGCCTGCTGGCTCACCTTCCTGGTGCTGGGCGCGCTGGCCCGGCTGCAAGGCGCCCGGACCCTGCTCGGGGTCACCCACCGGAGATGGGACTGAGCCGATGGGGTTGACGTCGGTGCTGGTGGAGCGCACCTCGGGCATGCTCGCCACCAGGCTCTCGCGTCGGAGCTTCATCAACCGCTCCGCCTTCGCCGGCAGCGCGGTGATGATCGGCGCCGGCCTCGAGCTCGCCCTCACCCCCGGGACCGCCTACGGCGCCATCTGCTCGTGCGGTGATCCCAACTGCGGGTGCGGGTCGACGTGCTGCGCCGGGTACACCGACTTCTGCTGCGCAGTCAACGGGGGGTACAACTACTGCCCGACGGGAACCGTGATGGGGGGCTGGTGGAAGGCGGACAACTCGTCCTACTGCGGGGGCCCCCGCTACTACATGGACTGCAACGCCACCTGCCAGTGCGCCGACGGGTGCGGCAACGGGTTCGGGTTCTGCGACACCGGGTGCGACGGGCTCACCTGCGGCTGCGGTCCCGGTGGGTGCGACGCGTACCTGACCGGCTGTTTCCAGTTCCGCTACGGGCAGTGCAACCAGGACGTCCCCTGTGTGGGCCGGATCGTGTGCCGGGTCGTCGCCTGCGTGCCGCCGTGGGAGGTCGACCCGACGTGCACGACGGCCAACGCCCAGGACGACGGGACCGCCGAGCAGAACGTCGCGTGCTGGACGGCCGCCCCTCCATCCCCACCGCCTCCCCCCTGCTACTCGCCGGCGACCAACTGCCAGACCGTCGCCATGGCGGCCTCCGCCGACGGCGCCGGCTACGGCATCCTCACGTCGTTCGGACGGCTGTTCACCTACGGGGACCTCGCCGACAGCGGTGACGTCTCCTCCCTGGCCCTCAACGCCCCCATGGTGGGGATGGCGGTCACTCCCGGGAATGGCTACTACTTCGCCGCCTCCGACGGCGGCATCTTCGCCTTCGGTGACGCGCCGTTCTCCGGGTCGATGGGCGGCCAGCCGCTCAACCGACCGATCGTGGGGATGGCGGCCACTCCGACCGGCAAGGGCTACTGGCTGGTGGCCTCCGACGGCGGCATCTTCGCCTTCGGTGACGCGCCGTTCTCCGGGTCGATGGGCGGCCAGCCGCTCGACAAGCCGATCGTGGGGATGGCGGCCACTCCGACCGGCAAGGGCTACTGGCTGGTGGCCTCCGACGGCGGCATCTTCGCCTTCGGTGACGCGCCGTTCTCCGGGTCGATGGGCGGCCAGCCGCTCAACCGACCGATCGTGGGGATGGCGGCGGGCTCCCCGGGCCATGGCTACTGGCTGGTGGCCTCGGACGGCGGCATCTTCGCCTTCGACGTGGCGTTCCTGGGGTCACCCGCCTAGTGGTACCGGTGAGGCAGAGCGACCGGCCGCTGCCGGCGAGCGATTGGGGGATCCGATGACGGTCTGGTTGGTGTCCACGGCGGCGGCGGTCACTGTGCTCGCCGGGGTCCGCTCCACCTGGTCGCCGTGCGGGCTGTCGATGCTGGCGACCGTCACGCCCCTGGCCGAGCGGGCGCGCGGGCACCGGTACGGGGTAACGGTCACCTGGTTCGTCCTCGGCAGCGTCCTCGGCGGTCTCACTCTCGGCGGGGTGACGGCCGCTCTGGCCGCCGGGGTCCGGACCCTGGCCCTTCCACAGGGCGCCCTGGTCGGGGCCGGCGCGATGGCGTGTCTGACCGGGGCGGTCTCCGACGTCGGGCTCTGCGGGATCCACCTGCCCGTCCACCACCGGCAGGTGAACGAGCGGTGGCTCGACCGGTTCCGGCCCTGGGTCTACGGCGCCGGGTTCGGATGGCAGATCGGGTGCGGGATGGCGACGTACATCACCACGGCGGCGGTCTACCTGGTGGTGGTGCTCGGTGCTCTGAGCGTGCGGCCGTGGGCCGCGGTGGCCCTCGGGGGGGCGTTCGGGCTGGTACGGGGCCTGGCCGTGCTGTTGGGCCGGTCCATCGTCGACCTCGACGGGCTGCGTGCCTTCCACCGCCGGTTCGCCGAGCTGGGTCCTCCGGTCGCCCGGGTGACCGTCGTCGGGCAGTTGGCGGCAGCGGTGGTGCTGGGTCGGCTGGTCGCCCCGTGGGCGGCATGGACGGCCCTGCTGGTGGCGGGAGCCCTCGCCTGCACGGGTTTGCGGCGGCGGGCCAGGGGCACGGGGCCCCGCTCCTACTCGGGGAGCAAGGCCCCGTCCAGGCCGGCGACCCCGCTCGGGGCGGCCGTTCCCTCTGCCGTCCGGTCCGCGTCGGACCGCTCCGGTGCTTCGGTTCCCGATCCGGCGTCTTCACCCGGCGCACCGCCGGACACCGCCTCCGCCGGCGTCCCGGACCGCCAGGCGGCGAACGCCCGGTAGCGGCTGGCCAGCAGCACGAGGCCGGCCAGCGCCAGGGCGACCCCCGCGAGCTGGGTGAGGTCGGAGCCGAGGCCACCGCCGCTCAACCAGAGGTGTTCGTCGAGGAACCGTTCGATGCCCCACAGGAGCATGCCCGCGCCGAGCACGATGCCGGCCGGCGGGAGCACACCTTCCGGGACGGGCGCTCCGGCGGCCGCGGTGATCGGCTGCGGGGCGACCTTGCGGAGCCAACGTTCCACGAGCAGCAGGACGACGAAGATGGAGAAGTCCTCGGCGGCCTGGAAGAGCGGGACCGGGAGGCGCTTGCCCACCTGGTCCGCGTAGTACATCCCGAACCACTGGTGGGTCGGATGCCCACCCCCGGCCCGCATCAGCTGGGGTCCGAGGAGCCGCCCGAGGGCCCACGAGGCCATCAGCACCGGAGCCATGAGGTCGGCGAAGCGGAGCGTGGCGAGCTGGGGGCACCGTCGCCGTGCGCTCACGATGGCGACCGGCACCGCGAACAGGATGCCGCCGAACGAGGAGAGCCCCCCCTGCCAGATGGCGATGATCTGTCCCGGGCTGTGGACGTAGTCGCCGAAGTTGGCGATCACGTGGAGCGCCCTCGCCCCGACGATGGCGGCCAGGATCACCCAGAGGAACATGCCGGTGACCCACTGCCACGGGTAGCCCGCCTTGCGGAGTCGACGTTCGGTGTAGCGCAACCCGAACCAGAAGGTCAGGGCGAGGCCGATGCCGTAGGTGTGGACCTCGACGAACCAGATGTGAAAGGCGACGGGTATGGGTCTCATGGGATCAGTTGCCGTGGACCGGGGATGCCGCCTCCGGCAAGCGCCCCACTCCGAGCGGTCCCAGTATGCCCCATGGCCCCCGCGGCGACGAGTCGGGCCGCGGAAGGGCCCCCTTCGGGGAGGCGCCTCGTGACGTGGCGGACCTCAGCCGGCGGACGGCGTCAGTTGACCCGGCCGACGCCGACGAACCCGGCACCGGTGCGGATCGGGGTGATGTGGACCGTGGCACCCGTGTAGGGCGCCTCGATCATCATGCCGCCGCCCACGTACATGGCGACGTGCTGGTCGCCACCCGGTCCGTAGAACAGCAGGTCGCCGGGTTGGATATCGGCCAACGGGATCTGGGTGGTGTCGTCGTACTGGGCGCCGGAGTAGTGGGGCAGGCTGATGCCGACCTGGGCGTACGCCCACATGACCAGACCCGAGCAGTCGAAGCCCGCCGGCGTCGTGCCGCCCCAGAGGTAGGGGACGCCGACTTCGCGCTCGGCGGCCTGTACCGCTCCGGCGGCGCCGGGGGCCAACGGCGGGAGCGGAGCGTAGGAGACGGTGACGGGCGCACCGCCCGAACTGCCGCCCGACCCGGAAGCGGCCTGGGATTGCTGGGCGGCAGCCTGCTGGGCGGCAGCCTGCTGGGCACGTTGCGCCGCCTGGGCCGCCGCCAGACGTGCCTGGGCCGCCTGGGCCGCTGCCGCCTGGGCCGCCGCCTGCTGGGCGAGGACGATGGCATGCACGTTGGCGTTGGCGCTGTTCAGCTGGCTCTGGTACTGACCGGCGAGGGCGGTCGCCTCGGACTGGGCGGTGGAGAAGGATGCAGCGGTGGCCGCCGCCTGGGAACGCTGCTGCTGGAGCGCGCTCTGCTCGCTCTGGAGGTGGGTCCGGGCGGTGTTCAGGTTGTCCACCGTGGTGGTCACGTTGCCGGTGGCGATCGCCGTGTACTCGGACCGCTCGCTCGCCGCGTTGCTGCTGCCGGAGGAGAACATCTCGGTGAGCTGGTTGCTGGTGCCGCTGCTCATGTAGTCGGCCACCGCCTGGCTCCGGAGTTGGCTCTCGTCGGCGTTGACCGCAGCCCGGTCCTTCGCCAGGCCTGCCTGGGTCTGGGCGATCTGGGCGTCGAGCTGGGACAAGTGGTACGCCGCCGCGTTGTACTCGCCGGTCAGGTCGGCGATCTGCTGCTGTTCGGCGTTCAACTTCGCGCTCAGTGCGGCGGCCTGGGCCTGGGCACTGGCAAGCGGGTCGGCCGATGCGGGGTGCGTGGGCACCGCAACCAGAGAGGCGACTCCCGCAACGACGGCCAGTGCGAGCACCGCACCCGCCCTCGATCGGGACCTCGTGCGTGCCACCGGAGGCACACCTGGCTCGGACGTCGAGTACTGCTCGGCGTGAGTCATAACCCGCAACTGTCTAGTCGACACGGGTCGCGGATGCAAGGACCGGTCGGAGTGCAGGCCCCCTGAGCTGGGAAGACGCCACCCGAGGCGGTACCGGATCCGTGCCGGTTCTGCGCTGGTTCCACAGCGACCGGCGCCTCTCCGCGGACCTTACCGTGACCGGACGACGCTCCGGACGAACGCTTGGGCGGGCCGCCCGCCCGCCCGGTAAGGTCGTCGGCATGGGCCAGATCATCGAGTTCCCGAGCAACGGACACGCCGCCAGTGGCTACCTCGCCGAGACCGACGGGACGGGGCCCCCCGGCCCCGGTGTCATCGTCCTGCAGGAGTGGTGGGGGCTGGTCGACCAGATCACCCGGACCTGTGACCGCCTGGCGGCCGTCGGCTTCACCGCGCTCGCCCCCGACCTCTACCACGGCACCGTGGTGCCGTTGACCGAGCCGGACGAGGCGGGCAAGCAGATGATGGCGCTCAAGATGGCGTCGACCGCCAAGGAGCTGAGCGGCGCGGTCGACGAGCTGGTCCGGCGGACCGGGCGACCACAGGTGGGCGTCGTCGGGTTCTGCATGGGGGGCGGGCTGGCCCTGGTGCTCGGCACCCAGCGGCCGGACGCGGTGGCGGCGGTGGTGCCGGCCTACGGGCTCATCCCCTGGCCCGACGCCCAGCCCGACTACCACGCCATGACGGCGGCCGTCCTGTGCCACGCCGCTGCCGACGACGACTACTTCACGCCGGAGGCGGCCCGTGCGCTCGAGGCGGAGCTTGCGGCGTTGGGTCGGGACGTGACGTGTCATGTCTACGACGGGGTGGGACACGCCTTCTTCAACGAGGACCGGCCGGAGGCGTACGACGCCGCGGCCGCCGCCCTGTTGTGGGACCGGACGGTCGCGTTCCTCCACGAGCACCTGGGATGAGCCCCGGCCCCTCGGGCCCCGTGGACGGCTGACGGTGCCACCGGAGGCAGCGGAGGACGGGTCGCCGGGGCTCGTCGGCCGGTACCTCGACCTCGGGTTGCGGCTCGGTCGCCACGTCGACGGCCTGGTGGACGCGTACTACGGGGATCCCGCGCGGGCCGGACGGGTGGCGGCGGAGCCCCTCCGGCCGCCGGACCGGCTCGCGGCGGAGGCCCGCCGCCTGTGCGCCGACCTCGACGCCGGGGAGCCCCTGGACGGGAGCCGGGAGCCGGTCGCCGCCGGCTCGGCGGCCCGGCGGCGCTGGGTGCGCGCCCAGGTGGTCGGAGTGCTGACCACCGCCCGGCGGCTCGCCGGGGAGCCGATCGGCTACGCGGACGAGGTGGAGGCGTGCTACGGGGTCCGCCCCGGGCGCGTCGACGAGGAGGTCTTCGCCGGCGCCCACCGGCGCCTCGACGAGGTGCTCCCCGGTGGGGGTCCGCTCGGAGAGCGGCTGGGCGCCTGGCGGGAGGCCCACGCGGTGCCGGTGGAGCTGCTCCCCTCCGCCGTCGGCTCGCTGGCGGAGGACCTGCGGGATCGGACCCGCCGGCTCTTCGGCCTGCCCGAGGGGGAGCGGGTCGACTTCGAGCTCGTCGCGCACCAGCCGTGGTCGGGGTTCAACTACTACCTCGGGAACCTCCACAGCAGGGTGGCGATCAACACCGACCTCCCGGTGCTGTCGACCTCCCTGGCCCACCTGGTGGCCCACGAGGCCTACCCGGGGCACCACACCGAACACACGCGCAAGGAGGTGGGACTGGTCCGCAAGCGACGGTGGAACGAGGAGACCGCCTTCCTGGTCGGCACCCCGCAGTGCCTGCTGGCCGAGGGCCTGGCGGACCTCGGGCTCGAAGTGGTCCTTGGCGCCCGGCCGGAGCCTGTCGTGGCGGAGCACCTGGCCCCCCTCGGGATCCGCTACGACACCGAGGTGGTGGCGGCCGTGGCCGAGGCGGGCGAGGCGCTCGGTGCGGTCCGCCAGAACGCGGCGCTCCGGCTCCACGAGGACGGTGCGGACGTGGACACCGTCACCGCCGAGGTCGCCCGCTGGGGGCTGCTCCCGCACGAGCGGGCGGCCAAGGCGGTCGAGTTCCTGACCCATCCGACCTGGCGTGCCTACCTCACCTGCTACGTCGAGGGCCTGCCGTTGTGCCGGTCCTTCGTCGGCGGTGACCCGGCGCGTTTCGACCGGCTGCTCTCGGAGCAGCTGACCCCGGCCGACCTCGCCGCCCCGGGCTGACCGGAGGGCCCTGTGACCTATGGCCCTGTGACCCTCGATCTCCGCCGTGCATGATGGGGCGATGGGCATCAGTGCTGTGGAAGAGCAGGTTCCGGGAGTCCGTCGGCTCCACTTCGACCTCGACACCCGGCCCTTCCTGGTGTTGTTCGAGGTCACCCGCGCCTGCGACCTGTCCTGTCGGCACTGCCGGGCCGAGGCGCAACCGGAGCGGCATCCCGACGAGCTGACCACCGCCGAGGTGACCGGGGTGCTCGACGACCTGGCCGGCGTCGGCGCCCCCCGGCCCATCGTCGTCCTCACCGGTGGCGATCCGTTCAAGCGGGCGGACCTCCGCCGCCTGGTCGAGCACGGGTCGTCCCTCGGGCTCGCCATGGCCGTGTCCCCGTCGGGCACCCCGCTCGCCACCGAAGCCAACCTGGGGGGCCTGCGGGCGGCCGGGGCCGGGGCGGTGTCCTTCTCGTTGGACGGGGCGGCCGCTGACGTCCACGACGCCTTCCGTCGGGTGCCGGGCTCCTTCGACCTGACGGTGGAGGCCTGCCGCGCCGCGCGCCGGGTGGGCCTGCGCCTGCAGGTCAACTCGACGGTGACCGCGGCCACGGTCGAGGAGCTTCCCGAGATGGCGCGCCTGGTCGGCGAGCTCGGGGCCGGGCTCTGGAGCGTGTTCTTCCTCGTCCCTACCGGCCGTGGCCGACGGCTCGGGGCGCTGGACGCCGAGGGCACCGAGGACGCCCTCCACCTGCTGGCCGACGCCTCCGAGGTCCTCTCCCTCAAGACCACCGAGGCTCCCCAGTTCCGGAGGGTCCTCCACCAGCGGGCGGCCGGGGCCGGGGTTGACCGCGGTGCCCTCTACCGGCGCCTGCAGCCGAGGCTGGAGGCGTCGCTCGCCCGGCGGCGGGACGAGCATCCCCGTGGGCACGCCCCGGCCGGGCACGGGTCCCGCCGGGCACCCCTGGCTGTGGGCGACGGTCGTGGCGTCGTCTTCGTCTCCCACACCGGCCAGGTGTTCCCGAGCGGCCTCCTCCCCCTCGCGGTCGGGAACGTCCGCGAGGCCCCCCTGACCGAGATCTACCGGACCGCTCCGCTGCTCCGGGCGTTGCGGGACGGCGACCGCCTGGGTGGGCGTTGCGGTCGTTGCGAGTTCCGGCGGGTCTGTGGGGGCTCGCGGTCCCAGGCGTTCGCAGCCACCGGCGATCCCCTGGCCGAGGACCCGACCTGCTCCTACCAACCGGCGGTCTGAGCGGCGGCGGTCATCCGGCCGCCGGCTCCGGCGCGCCTGCACCCGAGCGTCGGTCACCGGCGTTCCTCAGCTGACGGGGGACGACTGACGGTCTTCCGCCGGCGACGGGCCCGGGTCGGCGGTCGCCACCATGCGCCCGGTGACCTCGGTGGTCCGGATCCGGAACGCGACCGGCTGGCGGTCCTGGCGGGACGGGCGCTGCCTGGCTCCCCCGGACGACCGCTCGGCGAAGCGTCGGGCCAGCAGGTCGAGGACGTGGGTGGCCTCCTCGCCGGCGAGCTCCTCGTACTCCCCCTGGGCGATCACGCTCTTCCAGCCACCCGCCGGACCGTACTCGTCGACCTCGAAGCAGACCGACGGGTTCTCCCGCATCATGCGGATCTTCTGGCCCTCCACCGTGTACACGGAGAGGAACCCCGGCTCCCACACGTAGATCACGGGCACCACGTAGGTGAGCCCCGCCGCGTGGCACCCGACCCGCCCGACCACCTGGAGGCGCAGGAAGGCGTCGATCTGGTCGTCCGTCATCTCCTCGATCATGGTGGCATTGTCGCATCCCGGGCCCGGGATGCGACCTCCCCCGGGGACGGCCTACGATTCGGTCATGTCCGAACGATCCCGTGACCTCCCCCGCCGCTCGTGCATGTCGTCCCCCGGGTCCAACGAGAAGTTCCTCTCGAAGGCGCCCACCGTGCCGGCCGACATGAGCTTCCTCGACCTCGAGGACTCGGTGGCGCCGCTCGAGAAGAAGAACGCCCGGGCGAAGGTGACCGACGCCATCAAGAACCTCCCCTGGGACGACCGGGTGCTGTGCGTCCGGATCAACGCCTGGGACACCGAGTGGACCTACGGCGACGTGATCGAGGTGGTGGGCAACGCCGGGGAGCGCCTCGACGAGGTCATGCTGCCCAAGGTCCAGTCGGCCGCCGAGGTGGTCGCCCTCGACCTGCTGCTCACCCAGGTGGAGAAGAACTGCGGTCTCCCGGTCGGCCACGTCGGGATCGAGGCCCAGATCGAGACCACCAGGGGCCTCATCAACGTGGAGGAGATCTGTGCCGCCTCCCCGCGCCTGGAGACGATCATCTTCGGCCCGGCCGACTTCGCCGCCTCCATGGAGATGCCGGTGCTGACCGGCGGGGTGGCCATCCCCGAGTACCCGGGCGACCACTTCAACTACGTGTTCTCGAAGATCCTCATGGCCGGACGGGCCAACGGGCTCCAGGTGATCGACGGCCCGTTCCTGAAGATCCGGGAGCTCGACTCCCTCCGCGAGTTCTCCCAGCGCACCCGGGTGCTGGGCTACGACGGCAAGTGGGCGCTGACCCCCGACCAGGTCGGGGTCCTCAACGAGGTCTACTCGCCCACCCAGGAGCAGTTCGACAAGGCGTGGGACATCCTCGACGCCTACCGGAAGGCCACCGAGGACGACCGGACCGGCGCGGTGATGTTCGGTGACGAGATGATCGACGAGGCGTCCCGGAAGATGGCCACCAAGTTCGTGACCCGCGGGGAGCGGGCCGGGCTCAGCCGTTCGGCGGGCTGAGCCCGGCCCCGTCCCGCGGATCGTTCGTGGTACTCGAACTCGCCGCCCAGAGGGCCGGGGAGTGAGGCAGCCACGGTGACCCTCACCGATCGGGCACCCACGATCGGCGCGTCGAGATGGCTTCCCCCCCCATGGAGCCACGGAAGCCGGCTTCGCCGAAGCCGAACACGCCGCCGTCGGAGGCGCCCATCCAGGCGCCGGTGCCGGCCACGGGTACGTTGAAGACCGCTTGCCCTCCCGGCGTGGTGGTGATCATGTCGCCGCTGAGCGCGGTCCCCCGGTCTCCGGCCAGCCAGGCTTCGTAGAACTCGTGGCCGATGGTGTTGCCGGTGACCGTGTTGTTCTGGACGGTCACCGACGAGACCGACGTCGCCGGGCTGTCGACCGCCACCACAATGCCCCCCATCACCGGTCCATGCGGCCCGAACTGTCCTACGGTGCCGGTCACCGCATTGCCGGTCACCGTGACCGACGTCACGCCGGCACCGGAGTGGTAGGCGGCGACCACCACGCCGCCGCCGTGGTTCCCGCTGCTCTGGTTGTCTGTCACGGTCACGTTGGAGGTGGGCGTGAGAGTCACGGGGTTCGGGGCGACGCCATTGCCCTGCACGGTCGGGCCGCTGACGGTGAGTCCGCTGGTGTCCTACGCCAGGATGCCGTGGTCGTTGGCCCCGGTGACGGTGTCCCCGCTGATCGTGACACCGAGTGCCGGGGACAGCAGCCCTGCGGCTCCGAGCCCGGAGACCCCCAGCGTGACGACACTGATGACTCGCGCCGATCGTCGGAACTTCATGGCTTCCCCCGCTCCTGGTCGGCCTCGTTGGCTCCGAACCGTTGCCCGCACCATGGGCACATCTCCGTCCAGCTTCGATCGGAACAGTCGACTGACCTCGCCGGCGGCTTCGCCCCCCGAGATCACGGGTGTTCACGACCGAGACGGACACGTGCCCGGTCCCGAGGGATTCGGCACGCAGGTCCCCTGTCCCGGACGGGGTGTACGTTGCCGGATACCCCCGGACCGGGCGGACGGCCCGGTACGGGGCCGGAGGGATCAGACCCCGGCCCCGGCGAGCAGCCCTCGGGCGGTGACCTTGAGGGCAGCCATCCTGTCGGAGCCTTCGAGGATGGAGAGCCCCGACTGCCGTCGGCGGCCCGGTCCGGGGGACTCCTTGGCGCAGCCCCTGCCGCCGTGGACATGGAGGGTGTAGCGCGGCACCGGGGCCTGGGATCCCGCCTCCCTGCGGTGCGCTCGGAGCTCCGCGTCCGCTCATGTAGCATAGGTGCTATATTGGGGGGATGGTGACGGTCGGGTTGCGAGAGCTACGACAGGATGCGTCCGGTCTGGTGAGACGGGTGGAGGCGGGAGAGGAGATCGAGATCACCGTCTCCGGCCGCCCGGCGGCCCGGATGGTCCCCCCCGCCCCGAGGCGGTGGCACCGGTGGGAGGACGTCGCCGACCTGTTCACCGGCCGGCCGGACCCGCAGTGGCGGCACGACGCGGACTTGCTCGATCGGGCCCTCGACAGCCCGTGGGAGGTATCCCGTTGAGGGCGGTCATGGACACCAGCCTGGTGATCGCCACTGATGTCGCGCCGCTGGAGGGCGAGCTGGCGATCAGTGCCGTGACCCTGGCCGAGCTTCAGTTCGGCGTGCTGGTCACCGACGATCCCGCCGTGCGAGCCGAACGCCTGCGGCGGTTGACGATGATCCAGCGACGGTTCGACGCGCTGCCGGTGGACGATGCCGTCGCCACCAGCTACGGGCAGCTGGCCGCGGCGGTCGTGGCCGCCGGTCGTCGGGCGAGGTCGCGTTCGATGGACCTGCTCATCGCCGCGACGGCCCACGCCCACTCCGCCCGCCTCTACACCAGAAACCCGGGTGACTTGGCCGGCATCGAGGACCTGCTGGAGGTTGTCGCCGTCTGATTCCCGCGGCCCGCTACGGGCGGCTTCGTCGGTCAGGCAGGGGGGAACCCGTTCGCCTGTCACCCGGCGTTGGGATGCCCGGACGCCTTGCGCGTGAGGGCCGGAGAGCTGTCGTGGGAGATGCCGGGGGCGGAGGGGAGATCCGGACGACCGACACCCGACGGGGTGGACGCCGCGTCGAGGACCCGCCGCGCGTCCCGGACGGCGACCGGTGGTCGTGAGCACGGACCGGGACGTGGTCGCCACGTTGGCCGTCCCGGGCGACGCACAGGCCGCCGGGGCCGGGGACCGACTGCAGGGGTGGCGTGGCCCGCGCGGGCTGGACGGCCAGGTCGGCGGGGAAGGTGGCAGCGGCGGCGTAGACCGCCTTGGTGGCGATCAGTGCAGCGTTCAGATCGGGCTGCGCTCCGGTCGAAGGTGCTGCTGCCCGCTCTTAGGAAGGTCGCAATGGCGATGGCCACCAGGACGGCCAGGCCGACGAGCCCGCCGGCCGAGCAGAGCGGCACGATGGCCCAGGTCGACCCCGTGGCGGGCGGCGGTGGGGCGTAGCCTGGCGGTTATCCCGGATCCGGTGGCGGCGAGGATGCCCGCCCCGGAGGTGCCGGGGCCGGCCGGATCAGCCCTTGGCCCGGGCCAGCAGCCCTCGGGCGATGACCTTGAGGGCGAGCGTCTCGTCGGCGCCTTCGAAGATGGAGAGCACCCGGGCGTCGACGAAGTAGCGGCTGACCGGGAACTCCTCGGCGTAGCCCATGCCGCCGTGGATCTGGAGCGCCTCCCGGGTGACCCACTCGGCCGCCCGGCAGACGTACGCCTTGATCATCGACGCCTCGAGGGTGCCCTCGCCCTTCGACATCAGCCGCGCCACCTCGTAGGAGAACTGGCGCGTCGCCTGGATGATCACCGCCATGCGGGCCAGCTTCACCCGGGTGAGCTGGTAGTCCACGATCGGCGAACCGAACACCGTGCGGTTCCGGGCGTACTCGAGGGCGGCCTCGTAGGCCGCCTGCATCACCCCGACGGCCCGGGCCGCGGTCTGGAGGCGGCCGTTCTCGAACCCCTGCATCTGGAGGTAGAACCCCTTGCCCAGCCCCGCCTCGCCGCCGATCAGGTTGGCGTCGGGGACGAACCAACCGTCGAACGCCACCTCGTAGGAGTGCATCCCGCGGTACCCCAGGGTGTCGATGGCGCGGCCCTCCATGCGCCCGGACGACCCGGCCGGGCGGCCGTCGGCCCCGGGGTCCTGGGTGAAGACGAACCCGTGCCCCTCGCCCCGCGGCTTTTCCACCAGGAAGAGCGACAGGCCCCGGTGGGCCTTGGACCGGTCGGGGTCGGTGCGGGCCAGCAGCAGCAGCACGTCGGCCCGGGCGGCGAACGTGCACCAGGTCTTCACCCCGTTGATCAGCCATCCGCCCTCGGTCCGGGTCGCCGAGGTCACCACGCCGGCGACGTCCGACCCGTAGTCCGGCTCGGTCACCGCCACCGCCCCCATCACCTCGGCGCTGGCCAGCCTGGGCAGCCAGTGCTGCTTCTGCTCCTCCGTGCCGCCGAACACGATGGCCCGGGTGAGGATCTCCGGTCGGGTGATCAGCGAACCGCCGGCCCCCAGCGACCCCCACGACAGCTCCTCGGTGGCCACCACCATGCCCATGTAGTCGCTCTCCCCGCCGGTGGCGAACCCCCCGTACTCCTCGGGGACCGACATGCCGAAGCCGCCCATCTCGGCCATCCCCGAGATGATCTCCTCGGGGATGTCGGTGTTGGCCCGGTGGATGTGCTCGGCCCGGGGGCGGATCTGCTCCTCGGCGAAGCGGTGGAAGGTGTCCCGCACCAGCTCGAAGTCGGGGTCGAGGTGACGGTCCCCCTCCGTCCCGGCCAGGGCGGCGAGGGTGGCGGGATCGCGATGGGCGGCTACGAACCCGGCGGCGGGGGCGAGCCAGTCGGCGGAGACCCCCCACGCCTGCTCCCGCCCGGCGGTGCGTCCCGACAGGTCGACGAGCGCGTCGGCGGCGAACGCACAGGCCAGACGCGCCTCGTCCTCTCCGTGGGCTCCGTAGCCGAGCACCGCCTCGGCGGTCCGGACCGCGGCGGCGGCGTGGGCGACGTCGTAGGCGAGCACCTGGGCAGCGTCGGGGCCGCCGGCAGCGGCGAGGGAGGAGACGCCCCGGTCGACCACCGCGGCGGCGGCGGCCACCGCCTCGGCGGCGGAGCGGAGATCGGGGGAGGCTGGGGAGGGGAGGTCGGCGGGCACGGGGCCAGGTTACCGGCCGGTCATCCGACGGTCACGCCGATCCGGTCGCCGCGTCGACCCGCCGCCCTCCGGGACCCGGCCGCCCCCGGGGAGCCGGCCGACGGCACTACCATCGGGGGCCTTGTGGGCCGGCCCTCCGTGACAGTTCGAGGACCTCGCCGAGGTCGGCGGTGACGATCCCGGCCCCCGGCCGGCTCACGCCGCCCCCGGAGGGCGGGTCCGGAGCGAGGCCGGACGGCCGAGACCGGTGGGAGGTGCTCCGGGTCGTGCCCTGGACCCCGGTGCTGTGGGCGGTCGGGATCGGTTCCGCGGTCCTGGCCACCTGGCACGCGGTCCATCTGGCCACCGACGAGCTCCAGCTCGACCTGGACGTCTACCTCATGGGCGGCCGGCATCTGGCCGACGGTCGCCTCTACCTGGCGTCGCTGCCGGCCCCACCCCACCTGCCTTTCACCTACCCCCCGTTCGCCGCTCTGGTGTTCGCCCCGTTGACGTTGGTTCCGGAGCGGGCGGCCCAGGTGGTGTGGAGCCTGGTCAACGTGGCGGCTGTCTACGCCATGGTGTGGCTGACCCTGCGGATGGTGCGCCCGGCCCTCGACCGGCGGGGGAGGGCCCAGTGGGCGCTGGTCCTGATGGCGCCGGCGGTGTGGATGGAGCCGGTGAGCCTGACGTTGAGCTTCGGCCAGGTGAACGTCGTCCTGGCGGTGCTGGTGATCGCCGACCTCACCGTCACGTTGCGTGCCGGCCGGTTCACCCTCCCCCGGGGGGTGCTCATCGGAGTGGCGGCGGCGATCAAGCTGACCCCGCTCGTCTTCGTCCCGTACCTCCTCCTCATCCGTCGGACCCGCGAGGCTGTCGTCGCGTCGGCCACGTTCGTCGGCTGTGCCGCCCTCCTGGCGGTGATCGACCTCCGGGTCTCGTGGTCCTACTGGACGAAGTACGCCACCGATGTCGCCCGGATCGGCGGCGTCTCCTACATCAGCAACCAGAGCCTGCGGGCGGTGGCGGACCGCCTCGACCACCGGCTGATCGCCGGGCTTCCGATCACCGCCGCCAGCGGCGTGGTGCTGGTGGCGGGCGTGGCGCTGGCGGCCTGGGCCGAACGCCGGTCGTCCAGCTTCCTCGGGCTGCTGGTGTGCGCCACCACCGGCCTGATCGTCTCGCCGATCACCTGGGCCCACCACATGGTCTGGGTCGTCCCGGTCCTGATCTGGCTGGTGTGGGCGGCCGACCGACCGGCAGGCGGACGGATCTGGGCCCTGGCGGGGGCGGCGCTGTTCTGGTGGGCCCCGATCTGGACCGTGCCGAACGGGGGGAACCGGGAGCTCTCCGAGCACGGATGGCAACTGCTCCGGGGCAACTCGTTCTTCCTCGCCATGGTGGTCTTCGAGGTCGGAGTCGCCGTCATGCTCGCCCTGCGGAGGCGGAGGGGCGTCGCACCCCCGCGGAGCGCGGTGTCAGGGGGTCCCGAGCGTCCAGGTCTGGAGCTTCGAGGTGCTCAGGGCATCGGGTGAGGCGCTGTAGGCCTCGACCAGCCAGTGGGCACCGTGCAGCGGCGCCCAGGTGAAGCCGGGTGGCCGGAGGGTGACCGTGGCCGAGCCGCCGGGTCCGAGGACGAGCGGCGGTCCTCCTCCGGGCGGGGTCCAGAAGCCGGACGGATGGCTGCTGCCGAGGTCCACCGCGAAGTGCGGGGTGATCGCCCGGTCGGTGAGGTTCCGCACGGTGACCCGCACCGCCGTCAGCTGCTGGGTGCCGTCGGCCGTGCGGAAGCCGTCGACGGAGAGCTGCAGGGGGGGTGACGCGAACGCGGCCACGGTCACCGCGAGGGCGGCGAGGAGGGGGACGGCCACGACCGCCCGCGGCGCCCACCGCCCGCGGGCGGAGCGCTCCGGTGACGGCGTGTCCGCCGGCACCCCGTTCGCCGACGGGGCCGGCCGAACCGCCGGGACTGCCGGGACCCGAGCTGCCGCAACCGTGAGGGCGGCGACCAGGGCGGCCGGGAAGAGGTCCACGAGGTAGCTGGAGAGGCTCCGTGCCGGGAAGAACAGGACGGCGGGTACCAAAAAGAGCCAGACCGGCTTGAGCCGGCGGTACCAGAGGAGGAACGCAGCCACCAGCGCCACGAAGACCAGTGCTCCCGCCACCGTCAACAGGGTGAGGTGCACACCACCGGTCAGCCCATGGAGCGCGACGGTCACCAGCCCCTGCCCGTCGGCCACCAGTGGCTGGGTCAGGGGGAGCAGGGTCCCGTGCAGCCAGGCACCCGGCGACCACACGACGAAGGGGAGGTTCACCACGGCGAAGGTCCCGACCATGACGGCCAGGTAGCGCCCGGTGACCCGCCAGGGGTCACGCCCGTCGGCCCGGCACTCGAAGAACACTCCGGCCACCAGGAAGGGCACACAGAACCACGGCGTCTGCTTGATCGCGCACGCCAGCCCCAGGGCGACCGGGCCGATCCACCCGGCCGACCCGGCCCCCGGCCCGGTGCCGTAGCGGTCCCACCGCCAGACGGCCACCACCAGGAAGGGCAGGAACAGGGCATCGGTCCCGCCGTTGGAGAACGTGCCCACGAAGATCGGCATGAGGAGGACGAGGAGCGACAGCCAGCGGAGCGTGGCCGGCACCATCACGAAGAGCAGGGCGCCGGTGACCAGCCACGCCACCAGGTCCGTCCAGTCGGCGATCTCGTGGTGGAAGCCGAGCAGCATGGCGGGGACCTGGAGGAGGAACGACCCGGCCGGGTAGGACATCTGGGTGACGTGCCCGCCGTTGACGGTATAGGTCCAGTACTGCCAGGCGGGGTGCAGCAGGGCGGCCACCGCTCGGAGGGAGGTGGTGTAGGGGTTCCGACCGTGGAGGAGGGCCCGGGCCGCGACCTGGTTGAAGGCGGCGGAGTCGGTCGTGTAGTAGCGGCGGGCGTGGATCCCCACCGCCTGGGGGATCCCGACGGCGACAAAGGCGGCGCCGGCCGCGCTCAGCTGCATGGACCGGGACGACGGGCGGTCCGCCGTCCACGCTGCCGCGGTGCCGGCGATGCCCGCCAGCACGAGGAGCGGGGCGAGGACCGAGGCCCCGCTCCACGACGGCCAGCTGCCCCAGAACCCGAGCCCGGAGGTGAGCACACCGAACCAGACCAGGCTCCAGCCGGACCGCTGGGCGACGGTCCTGCCGGCGACATCGGCCACCCCCGCCGGGGTGTCGCTCACGGGAAGACCGCGGTCGACGCCAGCTCGAGCAGGGTCATCGCCACCAGCATGGCGGCGGAGACGACCACCATCCAACGGTAGCTGCGCCCGTGCACCCGCGTCCCGAAGGCGACGACCAGGGGGAAGGCCAGCATGATGAAGCGCGGCCTGAGGCCCACCGGGGCCGCCACCGCCGCCAGTGCCGCGGCCACCAGGCCGTAGGCGAGGACGGGGGCCGGTTGGCGTTGGCGGATGGCGAGGACGGCTCCGACCACCGTGACCACCGTCCCGGCGAACAGGATCTGACCTGTCTCGGTCGGAGCCACCGGGTCGAAGAGGAACGTGGTGATGATGTGGACCGGGTAGGCCACCGACGGGTAGCTCTTCCACCCGCCCCGCTCGGTCAGGTGCCAGGCCGACAGGACCCCGGTGTGCGCCCACAGCCAGACCATGTAGGCGGCGAACCCGAGGGGGGCGAGGACGGGAGCGGCCAGGGACCGCCAGTCCCGCTCCCGTGCCACGGCCCGACCGGCGCACCAGACGCAGCTCACCACGAACGCCAGGGCGATCGGGGACGTACCCGTCGCCACCAGCCCCAGGACGCCCGCCGCCCACCACCGGTGCCGGAGCAGTGCCACCAGGCCCAGCGCCACGCAGGTGATGGTGATCCCCTCCGAGTAGGCCAGGGAGAAGACGAAGGTGCCCGGGAAGAGCGCGAACAGCAACGCCCCCCGCCGGGCGGCGTCGTCGCCCGCGTACTCGCGGACCATCAGGGCCACGGCGGCCACCGCGGTGAGGCCGGTGACGCCGCTGATCAGCAGGCCGGCCGCCAGCGGGCTGAGGGGGGTGAGGTCGGAGAGGGCCCGGATGGCGAGCGGGAACACCGGAAAGAACGCGATGGTGTTGCCGGCGACATGCCCGTGCACCATCGGCAGGTGGCTCGGCCAGCCCTGTTCCGCCGCCCGGATGAACCAGGCACCGTCCCAGATGTCGAGCACGTGGTGGATGCCCCGGTGGGTGAACAGGTCGGCGACGACCACGCCGACCAGGGTCACGGCGCGGGCCGCCAGGTAGGCGACCACCGGCCAGAACCAGAACCGGCTGCGGATGCCGGTCGCCGGGTCCCGGTCGACCGCCGCCGACGGTCCGGCGGCAGGAAGCGCGGGGGCGGGCGCGGTGCTGCCGGTCGCGCCCGGGGCGGGCGCGGTGCTGCCGGTCGCG
>JAJYYG010000003.1 GCA_021801235.1 Actinomycetes bacterium | reverse complement strand
GGACCGAAGATCTTCTCGCAGAAGAGGCCGTCCTTCTCGGGACGCAGGGTCCGGTAGTTGATGGTCTCCGGCTTCTTGACCTCGCCGTTGGACCACCCGCGGATCGAGTCGGCCGTGGCCAGGCCGATCCGGAGCTGATCGAAATTATTGACGTCCAACATCAGAAGCCCCTTTCGGCTGCACGGCGCTCGTCTTCCTCGTCCGACCCGCGCTCGGGCCGGCTGATATCGATGCCCAGTTCCTCGGCCGTGCGGAACACGTCCTCATCCAGCTCACGCATCTCGATCTCCTCCCCGCCCGGTGCCAGCACCTCGACATCGAGGCAGAGCGACTGCATCTCCTTGATCAGGACCTTGAAGCTCTCGGGAATGCCCGGCTCGGGGATGTTGTCGCCCTTGACGATCGCCTCGTAGACCTTCACCCGGCCGAGCACGTCGTCCGACTTGATGGTCAGGAGCTCCTGGAGCGCGTAGGCGGCCCCGAAGGCCTCGAGCGCCCAGACTTCCATCTCACCGAAGCGCTGGCCCCCGAACTGCGCCTTCCCACCCAGCGGCTGCTGGGTGATCATCGAGTATGGCCCGGTCGACCGGGCGTGGATCTTGTCGTCCACCAGGTGATGGAGCTTCAGGATGTACATGTAGCCGACCGAGACCGGGTTGTCGTACGGCTCACCGGTGCGGCCGTTCCACAGTTGGCACTTCCCGTCGTCGGTCACCTGCACGACGCCGTCGACGCCGTCGGGGTTGAGGGTCTGGAAGATCTTCTTGATGGTCGGGTGACGACCCGCATCGGCTTCCTCGTCCCAGTGGGCCCCGTCGAACACGGGGGTGGAGACCCACACCGCCGGGTCGGTCCGGGGGCGGGTCTTCGTCTCGGTGCCACTCAGCGGCGGACGGGCCACGTCGCCGGCATCCTTCCACCCCCACCGGGCGGCGTAGCCGAGGTGCGACTCCAGCACCTGGCCCACGTTCATCCGGCTGGGCACGCCGAGCGGGTTCAAGATGATGTCCACCGGGGTGCCGTCCGCCTGGAACGGCATGTCCTCGATGGGCAGGATCTTCGAGATGACCCCCTTGTTGCCGTGGCGACCGGCCAGCTTGTCCCCCTCGGAGATCTTCCGCTTCTGTGCCACGTAGACCCGGACCAGCTGGTTGACGCCGGGGGGGAGCTCGTGGGCATCGTCGCGGGAGAACACCCGGACGTCGATGACCTTGCCCTCCTCGCCGTGTGGCACCTTGAGCGAGGTGTCGCGCACCTCGCGGGCCTTCTCACCGAAGATGGCCCGCAGCAGGCGCTCCTCCGGGGTCTGCTCGGTCTCCCCCTTCGGGGTCACCTTGCCGACCAGCACGTCGCCCGGACCGACCTCCGCACCGATGCGGATGATCCCGCGCTCGTCGAGATCGGCCAGGATCTCCTCGGACAGGTTCGGGATGTCCCGGGTGATCTCCTCCGCCCCCAACTTGGTGTCGCGGGCGTCGACCTCGTGCTCCTCGATATGGATCGACGTGAGCACGTCGTCCTTCACCAGGCGCTCGGAGAGGATGATGGCGTCCTCGTAGTTGTAGCCCTCCCAGGGCATGAAGGCGACCAGGAGGTTCTTCCCCAGGGCCAGCTCGCCGTTGTGGGTGGACGGGCCGTCCGCCAGGACGTCGCCGGCACTCACCTTCTGGCCCTCGTCGACGATCACCTTCTGGTTGATCGACGTGTTCTGGTTGGACCGGCGGAACTTGGCGAGCCGGTAGGTCTTCTTTCCGAGCGGGGTGCCGTTGCGGTCCGTGGCACCCGCCTTGTACTCGACGGTGATCTGGTCGCCGGTCACGTCCACCACCGTGCCGTCGCCCTCGGCCTGCACCACGTCGCCGGCGTCCCGCGCCGCACGGGCTTCGACGCCCGTGCCGATGTAGGGGGCCTCGGGGACGACCAGTGGGACGGCCTGCTTCTGCATGTTGGCGCCCATCAGGGCGCGGTTGGCGTCGTCGTGCTCGACGAAGGGGATGAGTGCGGTCGACACCGAGACGATCTGCTTCGGGGACACGTCCATCAGGTCCACCTCGGCCGGCGGCACGAAGTCGATCTCCGACGTGGTGCCGTAGGAGGTCGACACGGCTCCCACCCGCACCCCGGTGCCCTGGGGGCCTCGACGGACCAGGATCCGCTCCTCGGTGAACCGGCCGTCGGAGTCGAGCACGGCCGACGCCTGGGCGATGACGTGCTCCTCCTCCTCGTCCGCCGCGAGGTAGTTGATCTCATCGGTCACCCGGCCGTCGACCACCTTGCGGTAGGGCGTCTCGATGAAGCCGTACTCGTTGACCCGGGCGTAGGTCGCCAGCGAACCGATCAGGCCGATGTTCGGGCCCTCCGGCGTCTCGATCGGGCACATGCGCCCGTAGTGCGAGGTGTGGACGTCCCGCACCTCGAAGCCGGCCCGCTCGCGGGAGAGCCCGCCGGGCCCGAGGGCGGACAGGCGCCGCTTGTGGGCCAGGCCCGAGAGCGGGTTGTTCTGGTCCATGAACTGGCTGAGCTGGCTGGTACCGAAGAACTCCTTGACCGCGGCGACCACCGGACGGATGTTGATGAGGGTCTGGGGGGTGATCGCCTCCACGTCCTGGGTGGTCATGCGCTCCCGGACCACGCGCTCCATCCGCGACAGGCCGACCCGCACCTGGTTCTGGATGAGCTCGCCCACCGAGCGGATGCGCCGGTTGGCGAAGTGGTCCTGGTCGTCGATGCGGTACCCGGACTCGCCGTCCGCCATGTGCTTGGCCAAGTGCAGCATGTAGGTGGACGAGGCGAGGATCTCGGCCGGGCTCAGGACGCCCTGGTTCGGCGACGGCTTGTCCAGGGTGATCTGGAAGATGTCTTCGATCCGGTCGATCTCGGGCCCGAGCTTGCGGTTCAGCTTGTAGCGACCGACCCGGGTGAGGTCGTAGCGCTTGGGGTTGAAGAAGGCGTTCTCGAAGTACTGGCGGGCCGCCTCGACCGAGAGGGGCTCACCGGGCCGGGCGCGCTTGTAGATCTCCAGCAGCGCTTCCTCGCGGGTCGGAGCCAGGCTCTGCTCCTTCTCCCACTGCCCCTCGAGGAAGTCGAAGTGCCGGACGAACCGCTCAAGGAACGCCTGGTCCTCGTACCCGAGCGCCCGCAACAGCACGAAGAGGGACAGCCGGCGCTTGCGGGCCACCCGGCAGCCGGCGGTGACGTCCTTGGACGGCTTGGCCTCGACGTCGAACTCGATCCACTCCCCCCGGTACGGGTGGATCGTCCCGGTGAAGACCGTCTTCGCATCGCGACCGGGCTGGAAGATCACCCCGGGGGACCGCACCAGCTGGCTGACCACGACCCGCTCGGTGCCGTTCACGATGAAGGTGCCCTTGTCCGTCATCACGGGGAAGTCGCCCATGAAGACCGTCTGCTCCTTGATCTCGCCCGTCCCTGCGTTCATGAACCGCGCCCGGACGAACACCGGGGCCGCATAGGTCATGTCCTTCTCCTTGCACTCCTCCACCGAGAACTTCGGCGGGGGGCGCAGGTCGGGATCCGTGGGGTCGAACTCGAGCTCGAGGCTCAGCTGCCCGGTGAAGTCCTCGATCGGGCTGATATCGCCGAAGGTCTCGGCGAGGCCTCTGTCGAGGAACCACTGGAACGAGTCGCGCTGGATGGCGACCAGGTCCGGCAACGGCAGTGCCTCGTCGATGTTGGCAAAGGAAAAACGTTCCGGGCTGTTGGACCGTGCAGGCAAGTGCCTACTCCTCCCAGTTTCGGGGTGGATGGGGGCGATGGACGGGTGATGGGGTAGGTCGGGTGGATCGGGAACTGCGGGCCCCCGGGGGTCGACGACGACGACCCGAGGGATTGAAAGGGCGCCAGGGCGCGCGCCATTCAGCCTAGGAAACTGGGGAAGGCGTCAGGGGCAGGCACGGCAACCAGTAATCCTACCGGGGCGCGCTCAATTCCACAACCCCGGGGGGCGATGATCCCCGTCCGGGCACTGACAGGGTAGGAGCATCGCCCGTCCGCGTCAAGGATCGGCGCGGGATCCGCCTGACGTCGACGGCAGTCGCCGCTGTCCACGGCTGTCCGAGAAGGTCGCGGGGACACCGGTGCCGCCCGGCCGGGGGCGCCGAGCGGTGCCGACCCGAGCGGGTGCGAACCGCCGACTCCTCCCGTCCCCCGAAGCTCCGGTCCCCGGCCCCGTCCGAGACGGCGACCGGGGACCGGGGACCGGGGACCTACTTCAGCTCGACCGTCGCTCCGGCGCCTTCGAGCTGGGCCTTGGCCTTCTCGGCGTCTTCCTTCTTGGCGCGCTCCAGGACCGGCTTCGGGGCACCGTCGACCAGGTCCTTGGCCTCCTTCAGGCCCAGGCTGGTCAGGGCACGCACCTCCTTGATCACCTGGATCTTCTTGTCGCCGGCGGCGGTGAGGATGACGTCGAACTCGCTCTTCTCCTCCTCGGCGGCCCCCGTGTCACCGCCCCCTGCGGCCGGGGCTGCGGCGACGGCAACCGGCGCGGCGGCGGTCACCCCGAAGCGCTCCTCGAACTCCTTGAGCAGCTCGCTCAGCTCGAGAACGGAGAGCTCTGCGATCCCGTCGAGAATCTGGTCCTTGGTAAGGGTTCCTGCCATGTCGATGCTCCTTGCTTGCTTGGGTGTCGTGCGATGGGTGCTGCGTGGTGGGTGGTGGATGAACGGAGGCGCCGGCTACTCGTCGGCACTGGCGTCGGCACTGGCGTCGGCACTGGCGTCGGCACTGGCGTCGGCACTGGCGTCGGCACTGGCGTCGGCACTGGCGTCGGCAC
>JAJYYG010000079.1 GCA_021801235.1 Actinomycetes bacterium | reverse complement strand
CCCCGGTCCCGACGTTCCGCTCTACCTGGCGGGGGCCCGGTTGGTGGCCATGTACCCGGTCGGACCGGTGGCCGAGGGGGTCGGCGTCAACGTCACCGTCTTCTCCTACCTGGACCGGCTCTTCGTCGGGGTCCAGGGCTGCTGGAACCTGGTGCCCGATCTCGAGGTGATCGGCCACGGGATGGTCGATGCCTTGGCCGAGCTGGTCAAAGAGGCCGACCGCCTCGACCGGCCGGTACCGTGGTGGCACGCCGAAGTGGTCCCCTGAGCTTCCCGGGCCCGGAGCTGCCTCGACCGGCTGCTACAGTGACCCTGCTACGCGGACGTGGCTCAGCTGGTAGAGCATCACCTTGCCAAGGTGAGGGTCGCGGGTTCGAATCCCGTCGTCCGCTCCAGGTCGGGGGCGTTTCTTGTCCCCCCGAGGGGCTGAAGTGCCCGTCAACTGGTCGCGACTTGCCCATCACGTGATCCCAAGGTCAGCCTGTTGGCGGTCGATGCCACCCCGGTGACCGGATCGATCGGGAACTTGGTGTCAATGTGTGGCAAGTCCCTGTCTACGGAGGCACCGGTCCCGAAACGGGACGACGCCGATGGGGATCAGCTCGGGTGGCCTCGTGAAGGATCTGGGCCAATGGGCACCCGTCGCTCCCGAGAGGTACCCGTGTGCGGTTGCGTGCGTGAGAAGAGCACGGAACGTCAGCGCAGAACGGATGTCATGAACCGTGACATCCTGCTGTCACGGAGACTCAATTCCGTCGGGCGGCGCAGACAAGTTCGGATCGGCACCCCACCTTGTGCCGGCACCGCGTCGTCGTCCTTGGTAACCCCAACTGTAGTTGTTTGGTATACAATATGAGGTGTGGCTCAGCGATTCGACCTGGACCTTCTCGACGGTGCTGACGTCTTCGAGGTCGACGCGCAGGCTGCGCACCTGTTCAAGCATCCCCACCTTGGCGTGGACGACATCGATGACGTGTGGGCCAGCGATCCGCTGTTCTACCCGGCGATTCCGCCAGCGCACTGGCTCATGTGCGCCGAGGTGGCCGGTCGGGTCCTGGTGGTTCCACTGACACCTGCCCGAGATGGCGATCCCCGCCGGTGCCGACCCATTGGCTGCTATGAGGCGAGCGCCGAATTGGCAGCCCAGTACCGGAGAGACCGCTGATGAAGCCACCGATGACCCCAGACGAGGAATACGATTTCTACGCCAAGCCCGAGAATCAGGAGCCCCAGGGCCCTCCCCGGCGACGAAGGGCGCGGTTGAGCGACGCGATTCCCGTTCGGTTCCCCCCCGAGCTGGTCGAGGAGATCCGTCGTCGAGCGACCGAGGACGACCGTTCGGTCTCCTCGTGGATCCGTCGTGCCGTTGAGCACGAGCTACAGCGTCCGGCCTGACGCTGCCACCTTGTTGCTGCCACCTTGTTGCTGCCACCTTGTTGCTGCCACCTTGTTGCTGCCACCTTGTTGCTGACCAGGTCAAGAGGCCGGCGGCACAGAATGCCGCTCCAGAAGTGCGACACGAGGTGCTGTCGCATCTGCAGCGCGGAACGGCATCTCCGGAGAAATGTGCCGGCTCTTGTGACCCATCCGTCGGCGCTGGCCGACGACGAGGAGGCCGGGTCCCGGCCCGTCGCACCGCCTGTCCGCGGGATCACGACCCCGGAGCGGCGCTCCCGAGACGCCGCCAGCGGATGAACGGGAGCACGCACACCACCGCCAGGAGCCCCACCTGGACGGCGATCGACCACGGTGACCCGAAGATGCCGCCCACCACGTTCCCGAAGTGCTTGTCGGCGATGGTGGCCAGGCTCACATAGAGCGAGTAGCTGACGAGCCGGCCGAGGAAGAAGGCGATGCAGAGGAGCCCGAGCGGGAGGTCGAGGAGGCCGGCGGCCAGAAAGAGCTGGGCGGACGGCAGCGGCGAGATCACGAAGACCCCGAACAGGGCGACGGCACCTACCCGCTTGCGTTCGATCAGGGCCCGGGCGTCCTCCAGGTTGTCGCGCAGGCGCGTGGGCAGCCGGCCCTCGAAGTGCCGGGCGCCCCGGGCCAGCAGGTAGCGGCCGGCCACGGCCGCGGTGGCACCGAGGAGCACCAGGGCGACCGGGTCGAGGTGCCAGTGGATGCGCGCGAACACGAGCACCGACCAGGTGGGTGGCCCGAAGGCCGGCAGTAGGTTGATCCCGAAGACGACGGCGAAGAGGGCCAGGTACGCCACCCCGTGACCCTACGGCACGCCGGGGAGCGGCGGCCTCGTGGGGGTAACGTCCCGGCATGACGTTCGCCACCGAGATCACCCTGACCGGACCCTTCCGGACGCCCGCCCAGATGCTGGCCGACCAGGTGGTCGACGAGCACACCAGCGTCCACGACGAGGGCACCGCCGCGTCCCTGGGCTTCGCCGGCGCACCGATCGAGGGCCCGACCCACTGCAGCCAGTTCGATCCCCTGGCCGCCGCCCTCTGGGGCACGGACTGGTTCGAACGGGGCTGCATCAGCTGCCACTTCCGGACCATGGTGGTCGAAGGCGAGGAGGTCCAGGCCAGCCTGACCACCACCGGCGGCGAGTCGGGGCGGATCGAGGCCCACAAGGCCGACGGCTCGCCGGTGCTGGCCGGCACGGCGTCGGTCGGGCCCGACCACCCGGTCACCGAGCTCGAGGCCCGGCTGGCCGCCCTCGGCGACCCGGGACCCCTCTTCGTCATCGACCGCCTGCAGGTCGGCATGCGGTCGGCGGATGGCCCTCCGGCGACCATGGAATTCGACGAGCCGAACGGTGCCGCCTATCCGTTCTCCCTGGCCGACAAGCTCGATCGGATCACCGAGCCCCACCCCTGGTACACCGCCGAGGGCGGGCGGTCGTCGCCGTGGGGACGCCCGGTGGTCCCGATGGAGATGGTCAGCGTCCTCGCCCACCGGTCGGGGGCCGGCTGGCCGGTGCGGTCGCCGGCCCTGGGTCTCTTCCTCGACCTCGAGGTCCGGCTCCTGGACGGACCCGTCTTCGTGGGGCAGCCCTACCGGGTGGCCCACGAGGTGGTCGGCCTCGGTCAGAGTCGGCGGACCGAGTCCTACTGGACCCGGACGACGCTGACCGACGCCGTGGACGGCCGCCCGGTGGCGTCAGTGCTGCTCCACGCCGGCGTCTTCAAGGAGTCCTACCCGGGCTACCCGGCGGACCGGCTCGGCTGACGGCTCAGGCCTCACCGGACTCGTACCGGGCGAGCTCGGCCCGGCCCACCACGTGCCAGTGGACCTCGTCGGGCCCGTCGGCCAGGCGGAGGGTGCGCTGGCCGGCGTACATGCGGGCCAGCGGTGTCCACTGTGACACCCCGGCAGCCCCGTGGATCTGGATGGCCTCGTCGATGATCCGGCACACCCGCTCGGGAACCATGGCCTTCACGGCGCTCACCCAGACCCGGGCCTCGGCGTTGCCCATGGTGTCCATCGCCTTGGCCGCCCGGAGGACCATCAGGCGCATGGCCTCGATCTCGATGCGGGCCTTGGCGATCGTCTCGGTGTTCTTGCCTAGGCGGGCCAGGGGCTTCCCGAACGCCTCCCGGCTGAGCCCGCGGGTCACCATCAGCTCGAGGGCCCGCTCGGCCGCCCCGATCGAGCGCATGCAGTGGTGGATCCGGCCCGGGCCGAGGCGCACCTGGGAGATCTCGAAGCCCCGGCCCTCGCCGAGGAGCAGGTTCGCCTCCGGGACCCGGACGTCGTGGAAGCGCAGGTGCATGTGGCCGTGAGGGGCGTCGTCCTGGCCGAACACCTCCATGCCGCCGACCACCTCGACGCCCGGGGTGTCCATGGGCACAAGGAACTGCGACTGCCGCCGGTGTGCGGGACCCTCGGGGGACGTCTGGACCATCACGATCATGATCTTGCAGCGCGGGTCGCCGGCGCCGGAGATGTAGAACTTCTCCCCGTTGATCACCCACTCCTCGCCGTCGCGCACGGCCCGGCTGTGGATGTTCCGGGCGTCGGAGGACGCCACGTCGGGTTCGGTCATGGCGAACGCCGAGCGGATCTCGCCGGCCAGCAGCGGCGCCAGCCACTGCGCCTTCTGCTCGGGGGTCCCCACCCGCTCGAGGACCTCCATGTTGCCGGTATCGGGAGCGCTGCAGTTCAGGCACTCGGGCGCCAGCGGGTTCCGTCCCAGCTCGGCGGCGATGTAGGCGTAGTCGAGGTTGGAGAGCCCCTCCCCGGTCTCGGCGTCGGGCAGGAAGAAGTTCCACAGTCCGGCGGCCCTGGCCCGGGCCTTGATCGAGTCGAGGAGCTCGAGCTGTCCGTCGCCGAAGCCCCAGTGGTCGGCCCGGCCCTCGCCGAGCCGGTAGAACTCCTCGGTGACCGGGTCGATCTCCTCGGCCACGAAGGTCCGGACCGCCTGGTATAGCGGCAGGGCGCCCTCGGACATGGCCAGGTTGAGGGCGTCGTCGGCCGGGAGGCCGGAGTGCATTCCGGGTGCTGGCATGGTCGGGTCCTTTCGGGTGGGGTGCGCCGGTCGGGTCGCCGCTGCCTGTCTACACCAACCCGGAGCGGGGTGGCTCCGTGGGGGGCGTCCTGCGGGCGCCGGCGTGGGCAACGGCGTGGAGGCAAGCCGGTCGTGACCTCCGGGACCTTCGGGAGCTGCCGGACGCCGCTGGCCTCGGGGTGGTCCGCTCCGGGAGGTTCGCGGCAGTAGGGTCGGGCTCCGTCGGGCTCCGTCGGGCTCCGTCGGGCTCCGTCGGGCTCCGTCGGGCTCCGTCGGGCTCCGTCGGGCTCCGTCGGGCTCCGTCGGTTCGGAAGGTGGTCGCCGT
>JAJYYG010000011.1 GCA_021801235.1 Actinomycetes bacterium | reverse complement strand
AGCTCAGGGAGAGCGTGACCGTCGCCGTCGAGGCCGGCGACACGGTCGGGGTGGTCGTCCCGGGGGCATCCCCCTGGGCGGTGGCCGTGTTGACGATGCTTCCGGCGGTCACGTCGGCTGCGGTCGTGGTGTAGGTGGCGGTGCAGGTCTCCGTCGCGTTCGGCGCCAGGGAGGAAGACGGGCAGTTGAGGCCGGTCAACCCCGGGTGGGTGTCGTTGACGGCGATGTTCGACAGCGTCACGTTGCCGGTGTTGGTGACCAGGTAGCTGTAGTCGATGGTCTGACCCGCCCCCGAGAACGTGGTCGGGGTCGCCGACTTCTGGATGGTCAGAGCGGGGGCCGGCGCCGCCGGCCCCGGGATGGACAGCGACGCTGTCGCTGTCGGCGCGGTGCCCACCGAGGGCGTGCCGGTGGCCGTGGCGGTGTTGGTGACGACGTCCGCGGTCACGTCGGCCGTCGTCGTGGTGTAGGTCGCCGTGCAGGTCTCCGAGCCTCCGGCTGCCAGCGTGGTGCTCGGGCAGCTCATCGCCGACAACCCCTTCATCGGGTCGGTGACGGTGACGCCGGACAGGCCGAGGTTGCCGGTGTTGGTGACCAGATAGCTGTAGGTGATCGGCTGGCCGGCGGCGGTGAACGAGCTGACGCTGGCCGTCTTCTTGAGGGTGATGGCCGAGTAGCACTGCGCGCCCGACAGGATGCCGGGGATCTGCGTCGGAGTGACGGTCGCCGTCGCACCGGTTGCGCCGGGGGTCGCGCCGTAGGGGTAGTTGCCGGTGGTGGTGATGCCGTTCGCTCCCCCGGCGACGCTCACGGTCGGACCGGTTCCGGAGAGCAGCACCGCCCCCCCGCCGCCCCCGCCACCGGGTCCGTGCTCGTTGGCGTACCCGCCGGACGCCTTCGCGCTGCCGGGAATCTGGCTCGCCCATGCGTCCCCTCCCGCGCCTCCGTCGGCGGTGATGCCGACCGCGCTCAGCGATCCGACGGCGGTCAGCGACACCGTCCCACCGGCACCGGCACCGCCACCACCGTCGTTGAGGGTGCCGTTGAAGGCGGCCGCGCCGTTGGACGAGATCGTGCCGCCGGTGCCGGTCACGTTGCCGGCGCGGATCAGTACGGACCCACCTCCGGCCGAACCGCTGGACGCCCCCACCGGCTCGACGCCGCCGCTGCCGCCGTTGTTCTGCGTGCCCGCTCCCCCGCCACCCCCGAAGAAGACCGAGCCGGCGGCCGGTGCGAACGCCGATCCGCCGAACCCTCCCGACGCCACGTTGGACGTCCAGCTGTTGCCGCCCTGGCCGCCGGCACCCCCGTTGCCGCCGCCCCCGCCGCCGGTGTTCTGGTCGTTGGCAACCGGATCGGCGTCGGTGCCACCGCCACCCGCATTGCCGGGGGCACCGCGGGCGAAGCTGCCGTTCGGGTAGCTGTCGGTGGACGTGCCCTGAACGACGGCTCCGGTCGTTCCGTTGTAGAGGTAGCGGGGGGTACCGGCGACACCCTCGCCCTTGGAGCCGTCGTACCCGGCGGTGGACGGCACTACGTAGTCGGTGGCCGACCCGCCCGTCCCACCGTTCAGGTTCACCCCGCCCGCCCCGCGGAACCCGAGCCCGTCGGCGACGACCGACCCCGACGAGGCGTTCAGGGTCCCGGCCACGTCGATGGCGACGATGCCGCCCGAGGAACCGTTCCACGGTGCGCCGGTCAGCCCGGTCCCGAGCGTGGGGTTCAGGTACTGCGGCACCCGGACCACTTCGAACGCCTGCTGGCCGTTCGTTGCCGTCGCCGGTGCCGTCGTATAGGTGTTGATCAGGCCTCCACCGGGCCCTGCGCCGGTGATCGAGATCGCGCCCCCCGTTACCGGACCGTTCGCTTTGACGTATTCGTAGGTTCCCGACCCACCCAGTGCGGTTACGCCAGTGGCCGTGCCGTTGCCGGCTCCATAGTTGCTGGTATTGGTGGCGTTGATCGTCGCCTGTTGCACCTGCGCCACCAGCAACAGGTCCCCGGCGGCGATCGGCGTCTGCGCGCCGTTGGCATTGATCGCCCCTACCGAAACGGACGTCCCATTGGTCCCCGTCGTCCCGACTCCCGGGTAGTAGGTATTGACCACTCCGGAGAGGGTCGGGCTCCCGTCGCGTCCGGGCGTGGCACAGACCAGCGTGGCTGCCGAGGCGATCGGTACGGGAGCGACCGTCGAGACGGCCACGGTCGAGAGGGCCGACCCGACCAGCGTCACTACCAGCATCGCCGACGCGCTCATCCGGCGTCCGGCCCGGCGGGAGCGAAATCGCTTGCCCGGGCCGTCCGTCAGGCCGACGCTCACGAGCGGACCCCCCGGGAGGGATACCCACCGGAGCGAACCGACGGGAGGGATCGGTCGCACGGTGCGCACGCCACACGTCGCCCGTATCCCGGCCACATGGAGAACCGGTCCCCTGCTCCGGCGCCACCGACCCCGTCCAGGCGCGTCGTCCTCAGAGCGCGCCTGCGGGCAACGTTTCCCCGTACCTTCACCTGCACCAACGACCTCCGAGAGTAGTAACGCAATCACGCAATGCGAAGAATTGGGTTACTGTAGAATGGGGACGTTAGAAGATCGTTAGCAACCAGCTCAGGGGGTGTGTCACACGCTACCGAGTACAGGGACGATGCAACGGGGTGCAGGAACGATGGACTGGCATGGGTAGGCGGTCAGCAACCACGGTGGCGGACGGCGATCCGGCGCGCACCGGGGAGGGTCTGTCGCCGGAGCTCGACCTCGTACTGCTCGGCGGGTTCCGCTTGGCCGTCGGCGGACGTCCGGTGAGCCTGCGCTACTCGAAGTCCAAGGCGGTGGTCGCCCGGGTCCACAGCGTGGCCGTCCCTGTTCCACGTCCAGCCCTGGCGTCGCTCCTCTGGCCCCGGCTGCCGACCGATCGGGCCAAGGCCAACCTGCGCGTGGTACTCGCCGACCTGCGCTCCTCCCTGGGTGACCTGGTGGCGGTCGACGCCCACTCCGTCGCCATCGCTCCCGGTGCGCAGGTGCGATCGGACTACGCCCGCTGGCTCGCCTTCCGGGACCACGGCCATCCCGACCTGCTCGACGAGGAGGCGGTCGCCTTCCTCGCCACCGAGTCCGGTCCGTTCCTCGAAGGACTGGAGCTTTCCGAAGCGCCTGATTTCGAAGCATGGATCCGCGAGATGGACAGCCAGATCCGCGAGGTGAAAGTCGACGTTCTGACGTCGATCATCAACAGCCGGATCGACCAAATGGAGGTTGCCACAACGACGCCCCGGGAACTCATGCGTCTGTTACAGGCGCTCCGGTCCGCCGACCCGACGAACGAACGGTCGTTGCGGCTGGTGATGACCACCATGGATCGCATCGGTCGGGGCGAAAAGGCGCTCGACGCGTACCGCGGCTTCCGAACGCATCAGGCAAGCACCGGAGACCCTTGCGAACCGGAGACGCTCCACCTCGCCCAGTCGATCGCACGGCGCCTGTATCCCGACCACGACCGGCGGACGCCGCTGCCGTCGCGGCCACCGCACCTGCCCCTCCCTGCTGCCGTGTTCGGTCGCGAGGCCGAGGTGACCGCGGTGCTCGACGGGTTCGCGCAGGGACGCCGGCTGGTCACGGTGACCGGCATGGGCGGAGTGGGAAAGACCGCGGTCGCCCATGCTGTCGGCGAGCGAGGATGCGGGCCCGGCGACCCCTGGCCGTACTCGGTGACCGACCTTTCGGGTGCCCGACCGGAGGACGATCTCGCGGTGGTCGTCGCCACCAGCCTCGGACTGGCCTTGGCCGGACTCCGTCCGCCCGACGAGGAGCTCGCCCTGACGTTGCGACCCCACCGGCACCTCCTGATCCTCGACACGGGCGAGCACCTCATCGCACCACTGGGCCGTCTGGTCGCCTCCCTACTGGGTCGCTGCCCCGTGCTCCGGGTGCTCCTCACCAGCCGATCCCCCCTCCACCTCGAAACCGAGCATCTGGTCCACCTCCACCCGCTGCCCGTGCCCGCTCCCGACGCCACCCCGGAAGACCTGGCGGCGAACTCCGGTGTGCGCCTGGTGATCGACCGCGCCCGGGCGACGGGGGCGACCGCCGACAGCGCGGACGACCTCGCCGCCATCGGCGAGCTGTGTCGCCAGTTCGATGGCATCCCGCTCGCGCTCGAACTGGTGGCCACACGGATGCGGTTGTTGTCCGCTGATGAACTGGTGGCCACCTTCGCATCGGGAAACGCGGAGCTCGAGGACGAGTCGGGAAGACGCCCCGACCGGCACCGCACGCTCGGTCGGTCGGTGGCGTGGAGCTACGAGCACCTCGACGACAGGCAGCGGCGAGTGCTGCGGGCGCTCAGCGTGTTCCGCGGCGGTGCGATGGTCGCCGCTGTGGACGGGCTCCTCCGGGGCGGGCCGCCCGCCCGATCGGCGATCGTCGCGCTCCTCGATGGCTCGTTGGTCCAGCGGATCCGGACCCCCGTCGGCAGTCGGCTGATCCTGCCCGTACCTGCCCGCGACTTCGCTCATGCGGCACTGGTGGCGGCGGGTGAGGCGGATCGGTGGGAGCGCCGGCATGCGTCCCTCTTCCTGACGTACGCAGAGCAGGCGTCCGTCGGGCTCCAGGGACGGGCCCAGAACGAGTGGCTGGCCCGCCTCGACCTGGACCACGAGAACCTGGTCGCCGCGCTCGAGACCTTCCATGCCGCAGGAGACGCTGGCGGGCTGCTCAGGATGACCCTCGCCCTGGGCTGGTTCTGGCACATCCGTGGCCACACCGTCGAAGGCCGCGGATGGCTGGACCGCGCCAGCGAGCTCGG
>JAJYYG010000149.1 GCA_021801235.1 Actinomycetes bacterium | reverse complement strand
TCCGCCCAGACCAGCGTTCCGTCGACGATCGTCACCGCATGCATCGGCCCAGGGTAGGCGACACCTACCGCCTGGTCCCACGAGCCCACCGGTCGCTCCAGCACGCTCTGACCACCCGGTCCGGTTGGACGGTCGCGACGCGGGCCGACAGTGGCGCCCGCGTCGGACGGCAGGTCCCGCGGTCGGACGGCAGTCGGCGCCGTAGGCTGGGGTTATGAGCGTCAGGAGGAGGCGGTGGTGGCGACGGTGACTCCCTCGCCCGCCGGAGGTCCTCCGATCAGGGAGCGACCCGATCGCCCCGAGCGTCCCGACGAGGACCGGCCGGACACCCCGTCCACCGGGGAGGTCGTCGGCGCGGTCCTGGCCCGCTCGGCGAGGAGCTTCCTCCTCAACGACAGTCATGGTGGCAACGGAGACGGCCCGCCCGGAGCCCCGGACGGGCCGGGTTCGGTGCCTGATGCGGGTTCGGTGCCTGATGCGGGTTCGGTGCCTGATGCGGGTTCGGTGCCTGATGCGGGTTCGGTGCCTGATGCGGGTTCGGTGCCTGATGCGGGGTCGGGGCCTTCGGAGCCACCGCCCTCAAAGCCACCGGCCTCGGGGTCAGGGCCGGGCGCGGACACAGGTACCACGCCCCTCGATCCCACCGAGCAGGTCCACCAGAGCCGGGTGGCACTCCGCCGGATCCGGTCCAACCTCCGCACGTTCCGGGTGCTGTTCGACCCGGCGTGGAACACCTCGGTACGGGCCGAGCTGGCCTGGTACACGGACCGGTTGGGGGCGTCGCGGGACCTCCACGTCCTACGCGACTCGCTCGTGCTGCACTGCCCCCCCGAGGTCGAGCCGTCGGAGCTCGCGACGATCCTGGCCACCTTGGACCTCGCCCTCGCCGAAGCGGACTCCTCGCTCGCCGAGGCGCGGGCTAGTGACCGCCATGCCGCACTCGTGCGGACGATCGAGCTCCTCGCCGGGCAGGCCCCCTTCGGAGACAAGGCGGAGAGCCCGGCCGACGAGCTGCTGCCCACCCTGCTCGAACGGTCCTGGCGTGACGCGCGCGAGGCGGCGCGCGCGGCCAGGCGGCACCCCGACGACCGACACCTCCACGCGCTACGGATCAGGATGAAGGCGCTCCGCTACGGCTGCGAGACCGTCTCGTTGGTGGCCGGGGCGCCCGCGCGCAAGACGGCCCGGGCGGCGGAGGCGCTCCAGGAGCGCCTGGGGACGTTCCACGATGCATGCGGGGCCGCCGCCTGGCTCGAGTCGGTGGGCGAGGCGTCCCCCGAACTCGGGCCCGTGGCCGCCCCGCTCCAGGAGGCCCAGCTCGCCGTCGCCGCCTCGACCAGGGCGGGGTGGCGCAAGGAGTTCAACGAGGTCGAACGCCGGTGGCGCCGGTGGCGCCGGTAGCGCCCGGCCCCTCCTCCCGGACGGCCGACCACATACGAACGAGGCACGTACCTTCGAGCCCCGGGCACCCGGGCGGCCCGGCCCCGATCCTTCAGCCGCCGGCGGTGTTGACCGCGATGTGGTCGTACTCCCACAGCTTGATGCCTCCGAGGATCCCGGCGGTGTTGTCGATGACGGTGGTGTCCCCGTCCAGGTCGTCCCGCACCAGTCTCCGGGAGTTGCCGCCGCCGATGAAGAGGTGGTCGAAGAACAGGAGCGAGCGCATGTTGTCGATCGCCTTCAACACCCGTTTGTTCCAGCGCGCGTCACCGATCTGCTTGCGGGTGGCCTCTCCCAGCTGGTCGTTGTAGGTCTCGCCCTTGCGGAACGGCTGGTGGGCGATCTCGAGATGGGGCATCAGCCGCCCGTCGTAGAAGAGCCCGCTGCCGAACCCGGTCCCGAGCGTGATCACGAACTCGAGCCCGTGCCCCGTCACCACCGCGGCGCCCTGGATGTCGGCGTCGTTGGCCACCTTGGTGGGGACCTCGAACGCTCGAGACAACGCGGTCGCCAGGTCGAAGTCGGACCAGGCCTTGGAGAGGTCGGGGTCCACCTCGCTCCCCGGTCCGTGCGTGGTGGAGAAGTGCGGTGCCGAGAGCACGTGACCGGCCCGGACCATCCCCGGGAACCCCACCGAGGCGCGCTCGGCCTTCGGAAGGGGGCCGACCAGGGAGGTGAGCGCGGCGACGAGCCCTTCGGGGGGGAGCGGGTAGGTGGTGGCCACCTTCACCCGGTCGGCGACCATGGCCCCGTCGGCGTCGAGCACCGAGGCCTTGAGCCCCGTCCCGCCGATGTCCACCGCCAGGGTCAGCGGGTGGTGGGGATCGGTCTGCCCGATGTCGGCGGCCGCCGGACCGTCCTCGCGCTCGTCAGGCTGTTCGTCGTGGCTCATGCCCACAAGCTAGACGCCCACCCCTCCGCCGCGGCGACGGCCGGTCCCGGTGAGCAGGACGACCAGGGGACCTGCAACCGGCCGGGGTCGCCACGCCCGGCCGGTCGCAGCTCACGCGTTGCCGATGAGCGGACCCACCGACGCACAGGACGGCTGGAAGTTGGCCGAATCGGCCCCCAGGGCGTTGACCACGTCTTGGAGGGCGTTGGTGTCGTAGGGGATCGAGAGGTGGTCGCTGTGGTCGACCGAGCACTGGTTCTGCAGCACGATGTTCTGCACGTTCGGACCCGACAGGAACGCGTTCGTGTACGGCGTGACCACCTCGTCGTAGCGGGTCTCGATGTTCACATACCGGACCGAGGGGACGGTGCCGCCGCCGGCGTTGAGGCTGTTCAGGAACGACGAGCCCTGGATCTGTTGGACGCAGGCCGTGCACCACGGGGAGATCAGCCACGTGGCCACCCCCAGGCCGCCGAGGTTGCTGATCAGGGTCGCGATCCCGTCCAGCGTCGTCCCGTGATTCGACGGGGCCAGTGCCACCATGCGCGCCACGCGGCTCGCACCGCCCAGGTTGTCGATGTAGTACCGCGGCATCATCCCGCCCTGGGACCAGCCGACGATGTCCACCTTGGACGCGCCCGTCTCTGCCAACACCTGGTTGACGAAGGAGCCCAACTGGGCCGCCGAGGAGGGGATGCTCCCCATGGCGTCGAACATCGACGGGGCGATCGTCTGGCCGTAGTTGAAGGCGTACACGCAGTAGCCGTGGTTCGCCAGGTCCGGTGCGAGCGCCCCGAAGCTGTTGTACATGTCGGCGAAGGTTCCTTCGGACAGCACCACCGGGTAGGGATGCGCGCTCGAGGGACGGCAGCCGTTGTTCGCGCCCGGAGGCGACGCGTACCAGTTCCACACCAGCGTCGAACCGAGGAAGCTCGACGCCTCACCCTGCAGCGGCGTCGCCGACGCCGGTGCCGCGCTCAACAACAGCGTGAGGACCACGCCGAGGACCATCCCCCCAAGAAGCACAGGCCGACGCGCGCGTCGCTTACCAGACAGCATTCCCATAGTTCCCCCCCACGTCGTACGTGCGGTGCCCCGGCCCGAGCCCGCAGACTCCGCCGACCCCGCACGCGGCCACCGCCACGGTGGCCTGCCTCGGTTATGACCGATCGGCGAGGCTGTGTCAAGAGTCGGCCACTCCCCGCTGTCGGTCGGGCACGGAGCACGCCCGGGCATCCCCGATCGGACCGGCCCGCCGGGCAGCCCGCCCCCGGCACCGGGGATCCGTATCGGGGTAGCGTCGCCGCATGACGGACACCGCCTGGCAGGAGGACGCCTGCTCGCTCGTCGACGCCTTCCGGGCCGGCACGCTCTCCCCTACGGAAGCGCTCGAGGCCACGCTCGGAGCCATCGGGGCGTCCGAGTTGAACGCCTTCACCCACCTCGATCCCGACCGCGCCCGGGAGGCCGCCGCGACGGCGGACGTGACGCTCCCCTTCGGGGGAGTCCCCGTCGCCGTCAAGGAGCTCGAGCCGGTGGCGGGTTGGCCGTACACGGAGGCGTCGCTCGTCTTCGCCGACCGGGTGGCGGCGGCGGACTCGACCCAGGTGTCGCGTCTGCGCGGGGCCGGGGCTGTCCTGGTCGGCCAGACGGCCGCACCGGAGTTCGGCGGGGTCAACTACACCCACTCGAAGCTGCACGGCACGACCCGCAACCCGTGGGACCCCGAGCGGACCCCCGGGGGCTCGTCCGGAGGATCTTCGGCGGCCGTGGCCGGAGGGATGGTCCCGATCGCGTCAGGAAGCGACGGGGGCGGTTCGATCCGGATCCCCGCCGGGTACACCGGTCTGCTCGGTCTGAAGGCGACCTACGGTCGCATCCCGCGCGGACCGGGAACGCTCCAGCCTCCGCTCACGGTGGTGGTCGGGTGCCTGGCCCGCTCGGTCCGGGACGCGGCCCGGTGGTTCGACGTCTGCAACGGTCACGACCCTCGGGACACCCTCAGCCTCCCCCGGGTCGGAGGCTGGGAGGCGGGCCTGGGCAACTTCGACCTCGCCGGGAAGCGCGCGGTGGTCTCCGTCGACCTCGGTGCGGCCGTCGTCGAGCCCCGGCTGGCCGCCGCGGTCGCCGAGACGGCCGAGACCCTCATCGCCGCGGCCGGTCTCCGGCGGGTGGACGTGGCCGTCCGGCTTCCCCGCGGTGGCCTCGAATGGGTCATGTCCAACCTCATCGGCCTGGCCGGCGAGCTGGGCGACCGCTATCCGGCCTGCAACGACGACCTGACCCCCGAGCTCCAGCTCGGCATGAACCTCGCCACCCACAACCTGAACGTTCAGACGGCGGGGGCCACCGAGATGTTCCGGATCCGGGCGAACGAGACGATGGCAGACCTGTTCGAGCAGGTCGACTTCGTCTTCGCCGCCACCAACCCCGACGTGGCGTTCGCGGCACAAGGACCCATGCCGACCACGGTCGGGGACGTCGACCTGGTGGCCGAGTACGGCATCGAGCAGGCGATGAGCAACAACGGCTCCCTCACCATCCCCGCCAACCTGACCGGCAACCCCGCGGTCGCCATCCCGGCCGGCACGGTGGACGGGCTGCCGGTCAGCCTGCAGGTGATCGGCCGCCACCACGAGGAGCAGCTCCTGCTCGAGCTGGCCCGGATCGCCGAGCGCGAGCGCCCCTGGCCCCTCGTGGTTCCGTAGGCCGGGGCACACAGGCACCGGGCACCGACGCGAACAGGCCAGGGGCACACCGGCACAGCCCGGCGGCGCTCGAGGTCTCCGCCACCCGGTCGGGAGTCGCTACCGTCGCGCCGTGCCGAGGCTCCTCGCCGCCCCCGACAAGTTCCGGGGCACCGCCACCGCCGGTGAGGTCGCCGGGGCGGTCCGGCGCGCCGCCACCTCGTGCGGATGGACGGCCGACGCGGTGCCCCTGTCCGACGGCGGCGACGGATTGCTTGCGGTGCTCGATCCGGGGGGCTCCCGACTCCGGGTCACCGAGGTCACGGGGCCCAACGGTGCGAAGGTGCCCGCACCCTGGTTGCTGACGGGGTCGACCGCGGTCATCGAGCTCGCTCGCGCCTCGGGCCTCGCCCTCGCCGGTGGGCCCGGGCGCAACGACCCTCTGGCGGCGACCACCCGGGGGACCGGCGAGCTCATGGTGGCCGCGGCGAGGGCGGTGGGGGACGGGGGGACGGTGGTGGTCGGGCTGGGCGGATCCGCCAGCACGGACGGCGGCCTGGCGGCACTCGAAGCCGTCGAGGAGCAGGGTGGGCTCGGCGACGTGGAGCTGGTGGGTGCCTACGACGTCCGGGCCCTGTTCGTCGAGGCGGCCGGGCGGTTCGCACCCCAGAAGGGTGCGACCCCCGCCGACGTGGAGCTGCTGCGGGCCCGCCTCGGCAGGCTGGCCGAGCGGTACCTCGAGACGTACGGCGTCGACGTCCGCTCCGAGCCGGGGGCGGGCGCCGCCGGCGGGATGGGGGGCGCGATCATGGCTCTGGGCGGGCACCTCGAGTCCGGCTACCGGCTGGTGGCAAGGATCCTCGGCCTCGATGACGCGCTGCGGCGCGCCGATCTGGTGGTGACCGGGGAGGGCGCCCTGGACGCCTCTTCCTTCACCGGCAAAGTGGTCGGCGGCGTCGTCGGGGATGCTGCCGCTCTCGGAGTACCCGTGCTGGTCGTCGCCGGACGGGTCGGGACGGATGGACGGGAGATCGCCCGCGGTGCCGGTGGGACGGTGGTCGAGGTGGTCAGCCTGACCGACCGCTACGGGGAGGCCCTCGCCGTCGGGGGTACCATCGCCTGTGTCGAGGCAGTTGTGGGGGAGGTGCTGGGCTCCCGGTAGGCTCGGTCGACGGCCCCGAGGGTCGTCCGTGAACCAGCACTGCGGTGCAACCGCGGTGCAACCGCGGCGAGACCGCGGTGAAAGGAGGACCGGTGCCCTACGCGATCAGGTGCGGAGACGTCATGCCCGGCTGCGCGGCGGAGTTCCATGCCGACGAGGAGTCCGATCTCCTCGACCACATCGTCCGACATGCGACCGAGGCGCACGCAGACGTCGAGCTGACGCCGGCGACCCGGTCGGCGGTGCAGGAAGCGATCCGGAGGGTCGCCTGATCCCGACCGGAGCACATCCCGGTCGGGGTCAGCCCCCCTCCCTGCGGGCGTGCTTGGCGAGGTACATCCGACGATCGGCGTCGCGCAGCACCTCGTCGCCGGAACGGGCCTCCGCCCGGAGCATGCTCCATCCGATGCTGGTACGCACCTCCACCGCACCGGATGACGTCGCCACCGGACCTTCGACTGCGGCGGCCATCCGATCACCGAGGCGGGCGGCCAGGTCCGGATGGGCAACGTCCTCGCACAGCACGGCGAACTCGTCGCCCCCGAGCCGGGAGGCCGAGTCCGCGTCGCGGACCGCACCGCGGAGACGATCGGCGACGGCGGTGAGCACCTGGTCGCCGACACCGTGCCCGAAGCCGTCGTTGACCGCCTTGAAGCCGTCGAGATCGAGGTAGAGCAGGGCTCCGGAGCCGCCTTCCCGGCGGAACCGGGCCAGCGTGCGCTCGACCCGGTCCATGAAGAGCATCCGGTTGGGAAGGCCGGTCAGGGGATCGTGGAACGCCAGCCGGGTGAGCTCGGCGTGCGTGCGCCGCCTCAGGCTGTCATCCCGGACGATGGTCAGCGTCCGCATCCGGCCCGACGAGACGACCGCCTTCACCGCCACCTCCACCGCCAGCTCCGCGCCGTCGCCGCGGACGATGACCGTCTCGTACCGCTCCGGCGGCGGCTCGCCCCGCTCGGCCCGCCCCTCCACGATCCTCTGGATGCGCCGCTGCTCGTCGGGTCGGAAGAGCCCGAAGAGGGACTGCATGGAGAGCAGCTCGTCCCGTCCGAACCCGTAGATGCCGCACGTCGCGTCGTTGACGTGGAGGATCCGGCTGCCGTCGCCGACGATCACGCCCTCGCCGAGCACGTCGTGCGCCAACAGCACCAGCTCGTCCAGCGCCGGCGCCGGATCGGGCGCCGGGAGGAACCCGAGGAGGATCCGCCGTCGGCTCCCGTCGGAGACGAGCTCGGAGCGGGTCACCGCGTGCGGGCGGCCGACGAGCTCCACCGTGACCGGGCCGGGGTCCGGGTCCACCGCAGGTCGCCTCCCCGAGTCACCACCCGGACCCGGCGACGGACGGAGGAGCCGATCGACCGCCCCGGACCCGATGCCGAGCTCCTCGAGCCGTCTCCCGCACACCACCCCCGCACCGAGCAGCCCGAGCAGTCGAGCGTTCGCCGCGGTCAGCACGCCGTCCCCGTCGACGACGGCGAGAGGGACGGGCACCGCGTCGAGGGGAACGGCCATGTCTCCGTTGCGCTCCTCTGCACTCCCCACCTCGACAGTGTGGCACCACTGTTGCCACCACCCCCGGTCCCCACCCCGGTGCCGCGGCCGGCGAACCAGTGCTCCCGGGGGTGCCTGGCGCCGGCAGTTTCGACGTGTTAGGAAGCCGGAGTACCCGGTCACCTTGAGTCGAGGGCGCTCCGACGCCATCGAACGGACCGGACCGGAGCCGAGCCCCGGGAGGACCGGACGTGACATCACCCACAGCCAGCCCGTCGGGAAGGCGCCGGTCACCGGGTGGGCCCGCGGCAGGGAGACTTCGGCGCAGCACCGTGGTCGGTGTGACCGTCGCCCTGGCACTGGCCTCCGTGGCCGGCGCCGCGTCCGTGTCGGCGTCCGACTCCTCCAGTGCGTCGCCGCGCTCGTCCCATCCCGCACCCGCCCGCCTCGCCGCCGCGACCGCATCCCCGCACGTCTCCGTCGCCGCCACCTACTCGTGCGCGGTGCCGGTCGCCGGGGCCGTCCCCTTCACCGCCACCATCGCAGGCTCCACGCCCGCCAGCGTGCCGGCCGGGTCGACGATCTCGGTGACCGGCTACCAGATGACCCTGGTCATGCCCGCCGCCCTGGTCGACGAGCTCGTCGCCCTGGGCGCCTCCACCGTGTCGGGCGACGTGACCGTGGAAGACGTCGACGTCACCTCGGCGACGCCGTCGAGCCTGAACGCGGCGTCGACGCCGCTGCCGTTCTCCGCGACCTTGACCGAGGGGCAGCCCGCGTCGTTCCCGATCGGCGCGGTGACCGCCGGACCGTTCACCGCCGGGTCGTACGGCACCGCCACGGTGGCCCCCGGAGCGCTCACCTTCACCGGGACGTTCCCGGTGCTCGGGCAGAAGACGATCCCCTGCACCCTGGCCACGACACCGGCACCGGTGGTCGCCACCACCACCATCGTCCCGGGCAAGCTCGGCGTCACCACGACGTCGCTCCCGGTCGCCACCGTCGGGCGTGCCTACCGGGCCGTGCTGGACGCGGTCGGCGGCACTCCCCCGTACCGGTGGGCGCTGGCCACGGGGAGCTCGCTCCCGACCGGGCTGTCGCTCGACGGGAGCACCGGGGTGATCTCGGGGACCCCGGCCGCCGCCGGCACGTCGGTCGTGTCGGTGGTGGCGACCGACTCGTCGGACCCGGTGCAGGTGGCGGACTCACCCCCCCTTGTGCTCACCACCACCATTCCTGCCGTCCCCCGGACGTCGGTCGGCTGGGGGCAGATCGGACAGGTCGGCTTCGTCGGTGCGACCGACGACCTGGCGCCGGAGCCGCTCGGCCTCCCGGCGTCGTTCGTCCCCGCCCAACTGGCGGCGGGAGTAGACGACACCGTGGCGCTCGGGACGGATGGCACCGTCTACGACTGGGGCTACGACACCGACGGCGAGCTGGGGAACGGCACGACCGCCGGCGCCGGCACCTCCGGCGAGGTCGGCACGCCGGTACCGGTCGATCTTCCCGCCGGCACGTTCGCCACCGCGGTGGCTGCCGGCGGGTTCCACACCCTGGCACTCACTTCGACGGGCCTGGTCTACGGATGGGGATCGAACGACCAGGGGCAGCTCGGGAACGGGTCCGCGACCGACAGCGACGTGCCGGTGGCGGTCTCCCTGCCGACGGGGACGGTGGCGATCGCCATCGCCGCCCTGGGTGACGGCGGCATGGCGCTCACCGCGAGCGGCACCGTCTACGCCTGGGGGGCCGGCAGCGACGGCCAGCTCGGCAACGGGTCCATGGCCGGCAGCGACGTGCCGGTGGCGGTCTCGATCCCGGCGGGCCAGCGGGTCACCGCCATCGCCGGTGGTGCCGCCCACGCGCTGGCGCTCACCGCGAGCGGCACCGTCTACGCCTGGGGGGCCGGCAGCGACGGCCAGCTCGGGAACGGGTCCGCGACCGACAGCGACGTGCCGGTGGCGGTCTCGATCCCGGCGGGCCAGCGGGTCACCGCCATCGCCGCCGGCGGTGGCCACAGCCTGGCCGTCACCTCCTCGGGGGCGGTCCTCGCCTGGGGGGCGAACGGAAGCGGCCAGCTCGGGAACGCTTCGACCTCGGAGAGCGGCGTCCCGGTAGAGGTGGCGCTCCCCGCCGGAGCCCGGGTGACCTCGGTGGCCGCCGGTGCGGCCCACAGCATGGCTCTGACCACGACTGGCGTCGTCTATACGTGGGGTGCCGGAAGCTACGGTCAGCTCGGGACCGGGAACCGCGCCACCCACGACGTGCCGGTGGCGGTCTCCCTGCCGGCAGGTTCGCCCGCCCTGGCGGTGGGAAGCGGCCCCGACGCCATGGACAGCCTCGCCCTGGTCGCCACCCCCACCTCCGGCGCCGGGTACCGCCTGGTGGCCGCCGACGGGGGCGTCTTCTCCTTCGGCGACGCTGCGTTCTTCGGCTCGATGGGAGGGCACCCGCTGAACGCCCCGATCGTGGGGATGGCCGCCACCCCGGACGGCAAGGGCTACTGGGCAGTGGCCGCCGACGGGGGCGTCTTCTCCTTCGGCGACGCGTCGTTCTTCGGCTCGATGGGAGGGCACCCGCTGAACCAGCCGATCGTGGGGATGGCGCCGGGTGGAGCCGCCGTGGCCAGCCCGGCGGTCGCCGCTCCCGGTGGAGCCGGCGCCGCCTCCGGATCGAGACCGGCGGTCCGGGTGGGCAACGGGAACGGAGGCCGATCGTGAAGCGCATCTCCCGACGGGACCTCCTGCGTGGCGGCGTGGCGGGCGGTGCCGCGATCGCGCTCGGCGGGACGCTGGCCGGTGGGGTGCTCCGGCCCGGCGGGCCACCGAGGGCCCAGGCCGCGCCGGCCGACATCGCCGGCCGACTGCGCCGGGTCGCCCACGTCAACGCCATCCGCGCCCCGGGTTCCCTTCCCTTTCCCACCGTGGCGGCCGGCACCGACACCATGCCCGAGATCGAGCACATCCTGGTCCTCATGATGGAGAACCACTCCTACGACAACTGGCTCGGCATGCTGGGTCGCGGCCCCGGCCAGACACCGCGGGGCGACGGTCTGACTCTGGGTGCCAACGGCCAGCCGACCAACACCAACCCCTACGCCGACGGCTCCCTCCAGCGCTCCTTCCGCCTGCCGACCGACTGTCAGACCGGCTTCTCGGTCAGCCAGGAGTGGCAGGCCTCGCACGAGCAGTTCGACAACGGGACCTGCCAAGGGTTCGTCACCTCGCCGAGCGGGCCGGTCGCCATGGGGTACTGGACCGGGGACGACCTCCCGGTCTCCTACTCGCTGGCCTCCACGTTCTCCCTGGCCGACCGGTGGTTCTGCTCGCTCCTCGGGCAGACCGACCCCAACCGCCGGTACCTCATCGCGGCGACATCGGCCGGCATGGTCGACGACACCGCCTCGGAGCTCTCCACGCAGCCGCCGAACGGGACCATCTTCGAGGTGCTGGAGCACTACGGGATCACCTGGCGCGACTACTACCACACGACGACCTCTCCGACCACCGGCGTGTACCTCTCCGACCCGGCCAACTCGTCGCCGAACCTGGTGTCGATCGACACCTTCTTCACCGACTGTGCGGCCGGCACCCTGCCCGGGTTCGCCATCATCGACCCCAACTTCGACACCGGCTCGGAGGAGAACCCCCAGGACATCGCCCAAGGTGAGGCTTTCGTCGCCCAGGTCGTCAACGCGGTCATGAACAGTCCGGCCTGGCCGTCGACCCTGCTGGTGTGGACCTTCGACGAGCACGGCGGCTGGTACGACCACGTCCCACCCCCCGCCGCCATCGCACCCGACGCGATCGCTCCGCTGGTGCCGGCCGGTGAGAGCGCCTACAACGGCTTCAACCAGTACGGGTTCCGTGTGCCGGCCGTCGTGGTGTCGCCCTACTCGGTGCCGAACCTGGTGAGCAGCACGGTGCACGACCACACCTCGGTCCTCGCCATGGTCGAACGCAAGTGGAACCTGCCGGCGCTCACCTACCGGGACGCCAACGCCAACGACCTGACCGACCTGATCGACCTCTCGACGCCCCCCGCCTTCCTCGAGCCACCCACGCTGGCCGGCCCGACGACCTTCCCGCAGGCATGTGCCACTACCGGCCCCGGGACGATCCCACCCCCGGGATCGGTCCTGCCGGCCCCCTGAACGGCATTCCCTGAACGTCGCCCCTGCGGCCCGGCGAGATGACCGGGGTGACGGGGACGTCGCCCCTGCGGCCCGGCGAGATGACCGGCGAACCCGGTCGCGAGAGGCCGGTCGGTACCCTGGGCGGGTGCAGAAGAGCACCGTACCGAGCCCAGTGGAGGACCCAGGGACCAGATGAGCGCACACCCCGGTCAGGGCACCGCGATCGAGCGGGCCGAGTGGGGAGCAGACGCCTCGATGCAGGCCGTGGCCACCCTCCGGCCGCACGTCATCGTCCTCTTCGGCGCCACGGGCGACCTGGCCCGCCGGAAGCTCCTCCCCGGTCTGCTCCGCCTCTCGCACGCAGGCCTGCTCCCGGAGTGCCACATCGTGGGAACCTCCCTCGACGGGTTCGACGACGACGCCTTCCGCTCCTTCGCCCGGCAGGCCTGCGACGAGTTCGCCCGGGCGGACATCGTCGCCGGGGAGTGGGACGCCTTTGCCGAGCGCCTGCGCTACGTCCCCCAGGATGCCGGGCCAGCCGGGTTGGCGGCCACGGTGGCCCGCTCCGAGGCGGTCCTCGGCACCGAGCACCGTCGGCTCCACTACCTCAGCACGCCCCCCTCGGCGGCGCACGGCGTGGTCAAGGCACTCGACGAGGCCGGACTGGTCGAGCGGTCGCGCATCATCATGGAGAAGCCCTTCGGGACCGACCTGCGATCGGCAGCCGCGTTGAACGAGGCGGTCCACCGGGTCTTCGCGCCCGAGCAGGTGTTCCGGATCGACCACTTCCTAGGGAAGGAGGCGGCCCAGAACATCCTCGCCTTCCGGTTCGCCAACGGCCTGTTCGAGCCGATCTGGAACCGGGGGCACATCGACCACGTCCAGATCGACGTCCCCGAGACCCTCTCGGTGGACAGCCGCGCCGGCTTCTACGAGGGCACGGGAGCCTTCCGGGACATGGTGGTCACCCACCTCTTCCAGGTGCTCGCCATCATGGCGATGGAGCCGCCCACCTCCCTCGGGCCCGACGCCATCAACGAGGAGAAGAACAAAGTCTTCCGGTCGATGCGCCCTCTCGACGTGCGCCACGTGGTGCGGGGCCAGTACGAGGGGTACCGCTCGACCCCCGGGGTGGACCCCGCCTCCGAGACGGAGACCTTCATCGCTCTCCGTTGCGAGATCGACAACTGGCGGTGGGCCGGGGTCCCCTTCTACCTCCGCACCGGCAAGCGCATGGCGGAGGGGGCCCGGATCATCTCCATCGCCTTCCGGGAGCCACCCAAGAGCATGTTCCCCGCCGGTTCCGGCATCGGCGACCACGGCCCCGACCACCTGACCTTCGACCTGGCGGACTCGTCGAAGCTCTCCCTTTCGTTCTACGGGAAGCGCCCGGGGCCCGGCATGACCCTGGACAAGCTGAGCCTCCAGTTCGCCCTCCACGAGACGGGTAGGGAGACCGACGCCCTCGAGGCCTACGAACGTCTCATCCACGACGCCATGAGCGGTGACCGGACCTTGTTCACCGCGGCCGAGGACATCGAGCGCCTGTGGGAGCTCTCGGCACCGCTCCTCGAACATCCGCCGCCACTCGAGCCGTACCCCCAGGGCTCGTGGGGTCCCCGCTCGATCGACGACCTCATCGCCCCGCGGGCGTGGCGCCTCCCGTTCGAGCGGGGCTGGCGTCAGCGGGCCTGACCCGGGACCGCGCGAGCACCACACTGGCGGACGTGTCCGAACCGGTGCATGCTGGGAGCCTGCCCGGTGCCGACCCCCCGCCATCCTGGCGGGGGCGGCGCGACCGGCCGGCAGGACGGAGGATCGGATGGAGGGTGACGTCGTCACGGTCGAGCGGGTGATCCCCGCTCCGGCAGAAGCGATCTTCGAACTGGTGGCGGACGCCGCCCGCCACCCGGACATCGACGGTTCCGGGACGGTCAAGCGCGCCAAGGACGGCGCGCCGCAGCGCCTGACGCTGGGCTCGACGTTCGGGATGTCCATGCACATGGGCATCAACTACTCGATGACCAACACCGTGGTCGAGTTCGAGGAGAACCGGCGGATCGCCTGGCAGGCCCGCCCGGGGGGTGTCCTCGGCAAGTTCCTCGCCGGGCGGATCTGGCGGTACGAGCTCGAGCCGGTGGACGGGGGGACCCGGGTACGCGAGAGCTGGGACGTGTCGAAGGACCACCAGCGGGCCCTGCTGAAGCTCGGCAAGCTCCCGGAGACGACCCGCACCAACATGGAGCGGACGCTGGCCCGCATCGAGGAGCTCACCGCGGAGGCGCCACCGTCCTGAGCCCCCGGTCCCGCGGTCGCGCGCTCCACACCGGAAGCAGCGGGCACCCGGCGGGGTTGTACCCGTCGTGATCCCCCTCTCGGTGCTCGACCTGGCCACCGTCACCCGGGGGTCGACCGCGGCGGACGCCCTGGCCGACACCACCCGGCTGGCCCGGGCGGCCGAGGAGCTGGGGTACCGGCGGCTGTGGGTAGCCGAGCACCACGGCATGCCGGCGGTGGCGAGCTCCGCGCCGGCCGTGCTGGTCGGTCACCTCGCCGACGCCACCACGACGATCCGAGTCGGCGCAGGGGGCGTGATGCTCCCCAACCACGCGCCCCTGGTGGTCGCCGAGCAGTTCGGTACCCTCGAAGCGCTGCATCCGGGCCGGGTGGACCTCGGACTCGGCCGGGCCCCCGGCACCGACCCGGCGACCGCCCGCGCCCTGCGGCGCAGCATGGACACGGGGGCCGACACCTTCCCCGACGACGTGGTGGAGCTGATCGGATACCTTGCGGAGTCCGATCGGCCACCCGGGCATCCGTCCGCGGTGCCCGGACGGGGGTACCTCCCCGAGGTGTGGCTTCTCGGCTCCTCCCTGTTCAGCGCCCAGCTCGCCGGCCTCCTCGGCCTGCCGTTCTCGTTCGCCTACCACTTCAGCCCCGGGTACGTGGACGCGGCGCTCGCCCGCTATCGGGACTCCTTCCGGCCGTCGGTGCTCCTCGGAGAGCCGCACGCCATGGTGGCGGTGTCCGTCCTGTGCGCGCCGACCACCGAGGAGGCGACCTATCTGGCCGGGCCCTCGGCGCTGAGCATCCTGCAGCTCCGGACCGGGAGGCTCGGCCCGTTGGCCACGCCCGAGGAGGCGGCCGCCTACCGGTTCTCCGACGCCGAGCGCGCCCTGGTCGCCGACACCCAGGCGACCCACCTGATCGGCGATCCCGGGCTGGTCGGACAGGGACTGGTGGCGCTGCAGCGCCGGACCGCGGCCGACGAGCTGATGGTCGTGACCCGGGCCCACGCCTTCGAGGTGCGCGTTCGGTCGCTCGCCTTGGTGGCGGAGGAGTGGGCGCGTCTCGGCGCCGGGGTCCCGACCTGAGCCCGGCGGTCCCCAACTACGGGGGCCTGCACTGTCGCGGGGCACGATCCGTGGGAGCGTGGGAGACGTGAGCGAGGCCGCCAACAGTCCGTCTCCGGCCCCAGGGACCGGCCGACGACGCTGGCTCCGCTGGGTGATCGCCGTCGTCGTGGTGGTGGCGGTGGTGGCGGTCGGCGGACCCTTCGTGTTCATCCACTTCATCGAGGGCCCTCCGGCACCGAGGCTGGTCCTCCCCAAGGCCGGGACGACGTCCGGGACCGGGGCCGGGGCCACCGCGTCGGGGATCGGGGGGACGTGGAAGGTCTCGGCCGGCTCCTCGGCCGGCTACCGCGTCCAGGAGGTCCTCCTCGGCCAGTCGACCACGGCGGTCGGAAGGACCTCACAGGTCACCGGCCAGGTCGAGATCGGTGGCACCACGGTGGAGCACGCCTCGTTCACGGTCGACATGGCCAGCGTCGTCAGCAACCAGCCTCAGCGCAACGCGCAGTTCGACGGGCGCATCATGGACGTGCTGCGGTACCCGACGGCCACCTTCCAGCTCACCCACCCGATACCGCTCGGGCCGCTTCCAGCCGTCGGCGACACCGTGCACGTCACCGCCACCGGAGCGCTCACCCTGCACGGGGTCACCCGGACGGTCGCCGTCCCGCTCTCGGCCGAACGGCTGGCGACGTCCATCGACGTGCTGGGCGACACGGACCTGGTGTTCTCCGACTGGGGCATCGACAACCCGAGCATCGCCGGGTTCGTCACCACCGCCGACCACGGGACCCTTGAAGTGCTGCTCCACCTGACCCGGGGGTGACCAGCGGGCAACAGATGCGAACTGCGGGGTCCGGCCCGCACACAGCGCCCGCCGCGGGATCTGCTCAGACAGCGGCGGTCACGCCGGCCGGGCCGTCACCACCACCGCCGACTGGTACGAGTGGGTCTGCGGATCGAAAGCGCCTCCACAGGTGACCAGGCGGAGAGTCGGCGGGCCGGTCGGGTCATACACCACCGCATCGGGGAACCCCTGGTCCGGGTAGAGGACCGTCGAGACGACCACCCAGTCCGTCGTGGCGCCGTCGGCCGAGGTGACCGTGATGGAAGCACCGGGCTGGACATCGCCCAGCCGGTAGAAGACCCCGAGGTGACCGGCCCCCACCGCCGAGTCCACGTGCCCGAGGATGACCGCGGACCCGTCCTGCCCGGGAGCGGGCCCGCCGTCATACCACCAGGGGAGGGCCCAGGTCGGACCGCTGAGCGGTGCGTCGTCGATCGTCCCGTCGGGGTTCAGGCCCCGCTCCGGACCGAGGACCGAGGAGACCCCGATGGCCGGGATGGCGACCGAGACGGGGGCGGACCGGGGCGCCGCGTTCACGATGACCCCCGCCACCGGGGCGGCAACCGGACGGGGGGGCCGCGCGGTCGGGTGGGCGCTCTGGTGGAACGGGGGCGTCTGGGACGGGCCGACCGACCGGACGATCCCGAGTGCGAGGAAGCCGGCACCCACCACCACCACCACCACCAGTCCCACCGAGGCCACCCGGAGCCGCGTCATCACGCCGACCGGCGCCACCGTCGGAGCACCTCGAGCATCCCCGCCCCGCCGAGGAGGAACCGGCCGGTGCCGACGAGCGCCGCCGACGCGCCCCCGACGCCGGGCAATCCTCTTGCGGTACCGGGTGCGCCGACCGGCAACGCCGCCACCGGTGGAGGGGCCACCAGCGCCGCGCCCGCCCCCATGTTCAATACCCCGACCAGGAATGATCGGGAGCACGCCGCCCCCGGAGTCGTGTGACGGTCGCCCTCCGGAACCACGGGTCGCCCCACATGTGCCCCGCTGTCTTCGTCGGCGTGCAGCGCGATGCGGGTCCCATGGTCGCGAGGCTACCGCCTCGGTCACTCGGATTGAGCCCTCCACGTCGGCCGTCACATCGGCGGGCCGGTCGCCCGCCAATACGCGTCCTGCCACGGCGCGGCGTCGGGGTCGATCGCCCGGCCGACGACCAGGACGCCGCGGACCGTCATCCCCGCACGCCGGAGCACCGCCACCGCGCTCTGGGCCCGTGCCCCGGTGGTGAACGTGTCGTCCACCACCAGAACGGCGCCACCGACCCCGGCCGCTCGGGCCGCATCCTCGCGGACGGCGAAGCCAATCCGCGAGGCGACCAGATGGTCGGGTGGTGTCGGGCCGGCAACCAGCAGTGTCCGGTGGCGGGCATGCAGCAAGGGAACCCCCCGGATCAACCGGTCCACCGGCGGGGGCCCGCGACGTCCGGAGGTCGAGGGGACACCGACCACGGCGTCGCAGGACGCGCCGACCCGTGCCCACCAACCGGCGCCCCCCTGCGTGAGCCATCGGTCGACCGTGGCGGACAGCCGCACGGCGCAGGCGGACCGGCCGGCGGCCACCGGGGCGTCCTTGTACCCGCGCAGCAGGCGGTGCATCCGGTCACCGACCCGGTAGGTGGTCACGGCGATCACCGGAGCCAGGGGGAGGCGGAGGGACCGCGTGACCTGCCGGCAGCAGTAGCACACCGCGAGCCCGGGCCGGGTGGGACCGCCGCACAGCCGGCAGATCCCGAACGATTCCGTGGGCGCCGCCGGTGATCCGCGGCGCACCCCGGTCGGTTCCGTGGTCGTCGCGCCGACAGGCACGTCACGTCCGGGGCCACCGCTGGCTGGGCGCATCAAGGTCCGGCCTCCGCTCGGGCCGGGCACCGCCCGGCCGTTCCTCCGGCGGCCCCCGGCCGCGAGCCGCCGCCGGGGTCAGGCGCCGGCGCGTTCGAGCAGGAAGGTCCCGGTCGACCGGCTCACCAGCCGACCGGACCCGTCCCGGACGGTTCCCTCCCCGTAGGCCACCTGACGGGCCATCCGCACCACCTCGCCCCGGAACCGGTAGGGCTCCCCCAGCAGGGCCGGGCGCATCGTCTCGATCTTCATCTCGAGCGTCGCCTTGGTCCGGTCGCGCCCGGCGAGCGCCGCGTTGATGGCGAAGTTCATCGCCGCGTCCAGCAGGAGGCCGTGGACCCCCGCCTGGACGATCCCGTGGGGGTTGCACGCCGGCCGGGCCGGTGCGAACGTCCCGAGCGCCCACCCGAGGTCCTCCCCGTCGACGCCGTAGTCGTCGAACGAAGCACCGACCGTGCCGATCAGCTCCATCCCCCCGTCGCCCAACCAGCGGTCCATGTCCTTCACCCGGCGGCTCACGGCACCGACCGTAGCTCCGACGATGGTCACCCGTCGACGGGTGACCGGCCCGGTGCGGCGTCCCGACCCGGATGAACGTTCTTGACGTTCGGCGTCGTTCGCCTAAGATATTGACCGCACAGTCAAGTTTCACTCCCCGACACCTGCGGTGCCCCGGACGCGAACGCACTGGGCCAGACCACGACCATCCCCGTCCAACCCCGGACGGCCGGCAGGCACCGTTCCGCCGGACCAGCACTAGGAGACCAACCATGACCAACGCCGTGATCGTCGACGCGGTCCGTACCGCCGGAGGGAAGCGCAACGGGAAGCTGCGCAACTGGCACTCGGCCGATCTGGCCTCCGAGCCGTTGCGGGCCCTCGTCGAGCGGAACGGGATCGACCCGGGCATGGTCGACGACGTGATCATGGGTTGCGTGATGCAGGTCGGCGAGCAGTCCCTCAACGTGGGCCGCAACGCCGCCCTCGCCGCCGGGTTCCCCGAGTCGGTGCCCGCCACCACCATCGACCGCCAGTGCGGGTCGTCCCAGCAGGCGGTCCACTTCGGCGCCCAGGGCGTCATCGCCGGTGCGTACGATATGGTGATCGCCGGCGGCGTCGAGGTCATGACCCGCACCCCGATGGGATCGTCGGTCGTGCGCGACCTCGGCTTCCCCTTCGGTCCCCGGGTGATGAGCCGCTACGCCGAGCGCGGCGGACTGGTCAGCCAGGGCGAGGGCGCCGAGCTCATCGCCGACGAGTGGGGCATCAGCCGCGAGGACCTCGACGCGTTCTCGGTTCGCTCCCACCAGCGCGCCGCCCAGGCCACCGCCGAAGGCCGCTTCGACCGCGAGATCATCCCGGTGGCGGTCAAAGACGACCAGGGCGCCGATACCGGCGAGCTGGTCACCGCGGACGAGGGTATCCGGCCCGACTCGTCGGTAGAGGTGCTCGCCAACCTGAAGCCCGCCTTCCGGCCCGAGAACGGCAAGGTCACCGCCGGTAACAGCTCCCAGATCACCGACGGGGCCTCCGCGGTGCTCATCATGAGCGAAGAGAAGGCTGCCGAGCTCGGGCTCACCCCACGTGCCCGCCTGCACAGCTTCGCCGTGGTCGGCAGCGACCCGATCCGCATGCTCACCGGCCCCATCCCGGCCACAAAGATGGTCCTCGACCGGGCCAAGCTGACGCTCGACGACATCGACCTCATCGAGATCAACGAGGCATTCGCCTCGGTCGTCCTCGCGTGGCAGAAGGAGCTGGGCGCCGACTTCGACAAGGTGAACGTGAACGGCGGGGCGATCGCCCTCGGCCACCCCCTCGGTGCGTCGGGCGCCAAGCTGACCGCCACCCTGCTCAACGAGCTGGAGCGGACCGGGGGACGCTACGGCCTCCTCACCATGTGCGAGGGCGGCGGCATGGCCAATGCCACCATCATCGAGCGCCTGGGCTGATCCCCACCTCGGGTCCTGCGCCCGCCGCGGGAGTGGCGCCCGGGCCGGCCCGACATGGCTCACACAAGAACGACCGGCCCTCAGGCCGGTCGTTCTTGTCCACCCTGGGCGGAGACCGTCGGCATCCGCCCGACCGACCGCCGGGGTCGGTCCGCCGGACGCGGTCCCCCGACCGGATCAGTGGTACCTGGTCGCCACCATCAGGCCGGCGAACACCGAACCGATGGCGGCCACCAGCCACCAGTTGTCGACGCCACCGGGGAGCGCGTCCGCGTAGTTGAGGATGATGATCAGGACGCCGAGCACGAAGAGCCCGATGATCAGCCACCCCATCCACGGCGGGCTGACCTTGGCGTTCTTCGGGATCGGCGGGGTGTACCGGTCGTTGGTCGCCCGCTCCCCCGGCTGGCGGGCCGTGGCGCGGCCACCCGACGAGCGCCCTTTCCGTGACGCCTTCCCCGGACCGTTCCTGGTACGCGTTGCCATGGCCGGAAGGTTAGCCACACCTCCGGCACCGGGTGGCGGCACGACCCGTCCCTGCTCTACGGACCTCCCGGCTCCGGTCCGGGGCCTGGACGGGACCAGGCCTCCCTGCCCGGCGCCTGCCGGTACGCTGGCGAGTCCATGACGGTCCGGGTGCTGGTCATCGACAACTACGACTCGTTCGTCTACAACCTCGTCCAGGAGCTGGGCGAGCTCGGAGCCGAACCCGTCGTCCACCGGAACGACCGCATCGACGTCGACGGCATCCGGGCTCTACGGCCGGACGCGGTGCTCATCTCCCCCGGACCCGGCCGCCCGGAGACCGCCGGCATCTCCCTGACCGTCATCGAGGAGATGGCGGGCGAGCTGCCGATCCTCGGGGTCTGCCTGGGCCACCAGGCGATCGGTCAGGCCTTCGGGGGGCGGGTGGTCGCGGCACCTACGCTGATGCACGGCAAGACATCGCCGGTGCACCACGGCGGCACCGGGATCTTCCGCGGTCTCCCGGATCCGTTCGTCGCCACCCGGTACCACTCACTGGTGGTGGAGCCCTCGTCCTTCCCCGAAGTGCTCGAGGTGACCGCGACCACGGGCGACGGCGTCATCATGGGCCTCCGTCACCGCGAGCTGTCCATCACCGGCGTCCAGTTCCACCCGGAGTCGGTGCTGACTCCCGAGGGTCCTTCGTTGCTGGCGAACTTCCTGGCCGAGGCGGAGGCGGCCCGGGCCTGACCGTCACCCCGGGCCTTCCGGCCCCCACCCCGGAACGCCCGGCCCCGGTCGACGACGGCTCGAGGCCGGCTCCGCGGAGCTCGAACGGCGCCGCTCGCCACGGCTCAACGTCCGTTCGGCACCGCCTTGGCACCCGTAGGCCCACCGGACGGTCCGGGCACCGAGGACGACGTGGGCGTCGTGGGAGTCGTGGTGGTGGTGGTGGTCGTCGTCGTCGTGGTCGTCGTGGGCGGAGGGGATCCGGTCGAGACGACGATGTCGACGGTGGTGCCGGGCGGCACCGATGCTCCCGGTCCCGGGTTGGACGAAATGATCACGTTCGCCGGGTACTGGGTGGAGGCCTGGGAGGTCACGTTCCCCACCGAGAGCCCGACCTGACCGAGGAGCTGGCCGGCCTGGGCCTGCCCCAATCCGATGAGGGACGGCACCGACACGCTGGTCGGGCCCGACGAGACGACCAGGGTCACCGTGCCACCCTGGTCGATCGTGGCGCCCGGAGGAGGGCTGGCGCTGATCACCTGGCCTTTGGTGATGCCGTTCGTCTCGTAGCGGACGGTGTACTGGAGCCCGGCCTGCGCCAGCGCGGCCTCCGCGGTCGCCTGGTCGGTGCCGGTGATGCCGTTGGGCACCGTGGTCTTCGCGACGGGGGGTGCCGTCGCCACGGTCAAGGTCACCGTGTCGCCCTTCTTCACCAGGGTCCCCGCCGCCGGATCGGTGGCGAGGACGGTCCCCGGCGTGGATGCGGACGTGGTCCGGTCGGTCGTGCTCACCGTCAGACCGTCGGAGGTGAGCGTCCGGGTCGCCTGCGCCACGGGCTGGCCCACCAGGTTGCCCGGCAGGGCGAACGAGCTGGCTCCGCCCAGGTACCCGAGCTGGCGGGCCAGGAAGAACCCGACCACGGCGAGCACCACGAGCAGCGCCACCAGGATGACGACGTAGGTCCGGGTGCGGTTGCGCTGGTGCTCCGGATCGTCGGGGTCCGCCACCGGGCCTCCGGCCATCCCGGGCGTGGAGGCGATCGCCCGGGTGGCATCCATGCCGGCGACCGCACCGATGGCCTGGGTCGCCCCCACCGCCGCCAACATGGTGGTGGGGTCGTCCATGGCGAGCACGGCGCGCCCCTCGTTGAAGCGCAGGAGGTCCGCCCGCAGCTCCTCTGCCGTCTGGTACCGGTGGGACGGGTCCTTCGCCATCGCCTTGAGGATGACGGCCTCGAAGGTGGGCGGCACCGACGGATTGATCTCGCGGGGGGCGGGAGGGCTGTCGCGCACGTGCTTCGACGCCACCGCCACCGGCGTGTCGCCGAGGAAGGGTGCCCGACCGGTGACCATCTCGAAGAGCACCACCCCCAGCGAGTAGATGTCGCTCCGGCCGTCCACCCCGATCCCCTCGGCCTGCTCCGGCGAGAAGTAGGTGGCCGTACCCATGACCGCTCCGGTCTGGGTCAGGCTCTCCTCCGTGTTGATGGCCCGGGCGATGCCGAAGTCGGTGACCTTCACCTGGCCCTCGTCGGTGATGAGCACGTTGCCAGGCTTCACGTCCCGGTGGATCACCCCGTGGCGATGGGCGTAGCCGAGCGCGGCGGCGACGTGGGAGCCGATGTCGGCGGCACGCTCGGCCGACAGGGGTCCGGCGGTCTTCAGGATGGAAGAGAGCGGACGACCGTCGATGAACTCCATCACGATGAAGTACGTGCCCGTGTCCTCTCCCCAGTCGAACACCGGGACGATGTTCGGGTGGGAGAGGTTGGCCGCGGCCTGGGCCTCCCGGCGGAACCGCTCGACGAACGACCGGTCCACCGACAGCTCGGGGAAGAGCACCTTGAGCGCCACCGGTCGGTCGAGCAGCCGATCGTGGGCGCGGTAGACCTCCGCCATGCCGCCGCGGGCGATGAGGTGGTTGAGCTCGTACCGCTCGGAGAAGACGCGCGGCGCCTGGGTGGGGTCCATGTGGGTCAAAGCCTATTCCTGCATTCTTCGTCGACCGGGGTTGTCGGGCCCGGTGTGGTCGGGGGAGCCCCGCGAGAGTGCGGGCATGCGCACAGCGGGGTGTGTTCGAGCCCGCGGGCGGCGACGCGACGGGGATGCGGTGCGGGTCGCATCACGTGCCTCCCCCGGCCGGTGCCGAAGACGTGGTGGTCGGAGACGTCGGGGTCGGAGACGTGGTCGCCGTGGGCACGGTCGCCGTGGGCGTGGTGATGCTGGCGTGCGCCGCCACCAGGTTCTCCACGTACGTGCGCGCCGCCACCAGGGAGGCGGTCTGGACGCCGGACTGGAGGTCCTTGAGGTAGTCCTGGGTCACGTCGCCGGTCGTCACACCCGTTCGCTCCACTTCTACCGGGTGGTACCAGAGAAGACCGCCCACCCGCCCCTGGTAGATGACCAGCTCGTTGCCGTCGAGGCCGACGAAGTACGAGTTGGTGTCGTACCACCGGAGGGCAGAAAGCGTCCCGACGACGATCCCGGCGAGGACCACCACGAAGAGCAGGGTCCGGAACGTGACCAGCCGCCGTCCCCGTGCCCAGCGACGCGCTCGTCGGCGGGCACGGTTCCGCTCGCGCCGTCCCGGCTCGGATGCTTCGGGGACCGCCCTCGGACGCATCCGTCCGTCCGGAACCCCTGAGGCCCCCTCCGACTGGCCGGACGGCGGGTGCTGTCCCTCCGGTCCCCCGTCGGCGAGGACCGACGATGCGGCCCCTCCGGTCGTCGCCAGCGCGCTGACCAACGGGATCGAGCCGTCGTGTTCCTCCCCGACGACCACGTCCACCACCACGACGGTGATGTTGTCGCTGCCGCCGTGGATCCGGGCCGCCTGGACCAGGGTGTCCGCCGCCTCCTGGGGGCCGCCGATGTGTGAGAGCACCTCGCCGATCTGGCCGTCCCCGAGCTCGTTGGTCAGACCGTCGCTGCACAGCAGGAACCGGTCCCCCCGGGTCGGCACGATCTCCCAGACGTCGACGTCGACATCCGGGGAGACCCCGAGTGCCCGGGTGAGGATGTGGCGGTGGGGATGTACCGCTGCCTCCGCGGGGGTGAGCTCGCCGCGCAGCACCATCTCCTCGGCGAGGCTGTGGTCGCGGGTGATCTGCACGAGCTCGCCGTCGTGGTAGCGGTAGGAACGGGAGTCCCCGACGTTGACCAGCGCCAGCACGTCCCGGCCGCTCTCGGCGACCAGCGCGACGGCGGTCAAGGTGGTCCCCATCCCCCGCAGGTCGCTGTTGGCCACGCCGTGCTCCCAGACCGCCTCGTTGGCCGACTCCACCGCGCCGGCCAGCCCGGCGACGGTGGGATGACGGCCGAACGCCGCCTTGAGCGCGTCGATCGCAAGGCGGGAGGCCACCTCCCCGCCGGCATGGCCCCCCATCCCGTCGGCCACTGCGAACAGGGTGCCCGCCTCGAGGGCGAGATCCTGGTTGGAGGAACGCACCAGCCCCACATCGGAAGCCGAGCCCGAACGGAGGACGGTCATGTCACTTCCCGACCTCGAAGACCGTGCCGCCGATCTGGAGAAGGTCCCCCTTGTCGATCCGGGTGCGTTCGATGATCCGCTGGGTGTTCACCCACGTCCCGTTGGTCGACCCGAGGTCCTCGACCCACAGGTCGCCGTCCAACCGGTAGAGGCGGGCGTGGAGGTTCGACGCGAAGGCGTCGTAGTCGATCGGGACACCGCAACCCGCGGCACGACCCACGGTGGTCTCCTCGCCGACGTCGTAGATCCGCCCCGCGTGCTCCTCGGGCCGTAGGACGTGCAGCCGGAGCCGCTTGCCGCGCCGAGCCTTGCCCGTGAGCGCCGGATCGAGCTCGTCATCGTCCCGCCGGCGCTTCCGCTTCAGCGGTCGGACCTCGACCCACACCGCGCGCACCACCCACATGAAGAACAGCCACAGCAGCAGGATCACGCCGTACTCGATGGCGCGCAGCGCCGGGGCGTCGTTGGACGGCGACGGGATCAAGACGAGGACGAGCGGCATGCGTGGTCAGTTGCCCGAACGGGTCACGACGTCTCGAACCGGAGGAACGTCGTTCCGACGACGATCTCGTCGCCGTCCACCAGAGTCCGCTCCCTGACGGGTATCCCGTTGACCCGGGTGCCGTTCGTCGAGTCGAGGTCGATCACGACCACCCCGTTGCCCGAGCGGCGGATCTCGGCATGGCGCCGGCTGGCGTTCGGATCGGACACGACCACGGTGCTCTCGGGGAGGCGCCCGATGGTTACCGGGTCCGCCCCCAGGACGATCCGTTCACCGTCGGCCAGGACGATCGAGGCCGCGGTCAGCCCGGCCGGTCCCTCGTGGACGTCCGACTCGATGGAGAACCTACCCCGGCGCTCCCCGGGATCCTCCACCACGGAGACCGTCACCGGGCCGACGAAGACGTACTCCTCGGTACGGGCATGCTCGCGGGCCGCCTCCTCGAGCTCCCGGACCAGGGCGTCGAGGAAGCTCTCGAACCGTCCGAAGTCGGCGGAGGAGAGGTAGATGACGAAGGAATTGGGCGCGAGGAGCCCGTGGACCCCCAGCCGTCGCTTGAGGTCCATCTCCCGGGTGAGCCGGCGACCGATCTCCACCGGGTGCAGGTCGCCCCGGAACGCCTTGGAGAACGTGCCGTCCACGATGCGCTCGAGGCGCCCTTCAAACTTCTGCAGTCCCATCCTCGCGACAGCCTACCGGTGCGGACACCCAGGTCGTGGGTAGGGCCGGTGGGCCCGGACCCCTTCCTCCGGGACGGGAAGGTGTCCTTGCGTCCAGAGCGACCTCCGGTTCATCGGGTAATCTGCTCACGTCGCTCGGGCGAGTGGCGGAATTGGCAGACGCGCAGGATTCAGGTTCCTGTGTCCGAAAGGATGTGGGGGTTCAAGTCCCCCCTCGCCCACGCCGTGCCGGCCGGTCTTCGTGGCAGACCAGGGGTCGAACCGGTCCCGTGACTGACCGGCGAGAGTGGAGTAGGGTCTCACTGGGGCAACGGTCCCTTCGTGAACGATCCGGCGCTTCTGCGGCGAGCCGCCATGCGGGCTGTTGTTGCTCCACCGAGCGGATCGTCCGCAAGAAAGCCAGGTGCCCGCCATGGGAGACCGATCCACCCGCCCGCTGCGTGCGTTGCTCCGCGCCGCTCCGCCTCTGCTGCTTGCGTCTGCGCTCGCCGCCGCCACCACGGGACCCGCGGCGGCTGCTCAGGCGCCCATCGACCTGGGGACCGCGGCCGCCTTCGCGGTGCTGGCCGGCACCACCGTGACCAATGCAGGAACGTCCACGATCAGCGGTGACGTGGGGGTGAGCCCAGGGACCTCGATCACCGGGTTCCCGCCGGGTACCGTCAGCAACGGAACCGTCCCCGCCGGCAATTCCGCCGCCGCACAAGCCGCCCTCACCACTGCGTACGGCAATGCCGCGGGTCAGGGCCCTGCGACCCCCGAGCCCGCCGACCTGAGCGGGCTGACCCTCGGCCCGGGCGTCTACTCCGGAGGCTCCATCGGACTGACGGGGACGTTGACCCTCGACGGTCAGGGCAACCCCGATGCCGTGTTCATCTTCCAGGCGGCCAGCTCGCTCATCACCGGCCCCTCGAGCCAGATCGTGCTGACCGGGCAGGCATCGGCGTGCAACGTTTTCTGGCAGGTGACCAGTTCGGCCACGCTCGGCAGCGGTTCGGTCTTCGACGGGACCATCTTGGCGCTCACTTCGATCACCGCCGGGACCGGAGCCACCGTCGACGGACGGCTGCTCGCCAGTACCGGTGAGGTCACCCTGCAGTCCGACGTCATCGACACTCCGGCCTGCACCACCGGGACCACCACCACCACCACCACCGTGCCCACCACCACCGTGCCCACCACCGTGCCCACCACCGTGCCCACCACCGTGCCCACCACCGTGCCCACCACCGTGCCCACCACCACAGTGCCCAGCACCACCGTGCCGGGTCCCACCGGCACCACCGTGCCGGTGCCTACCAGCACCACCGTGCCGGGTCCCACCGGCACCACCGTGCCGGTGCCTACCGGACCCCCCGGCACCGGCGGGACGCCACCGGCCGGTGGCAACTGGCCGTTGTTCGTGGGCGGGATGCTGCTGGTGGCGGGTGCCGCCGGACTTTCGGTCCTCCGATGGAGGAAGCGCGGGACCACCTGATCGCTCAGCGGTTGCCCGCGATCGGGACAACTCTCCCGGACCGGGTCCGCCGCCTGTCTGCACCGAGGGCCGTCCTCGCGCCGGACACGGAGCGCAACTGGCGGGTCCGGCCCTCCTCGTCTGCGTTTGATCGTGGCCCGTTGTGACCACTCCTGGCCGGGGTGAAGCGGACGGAAGGGTCCCCTCCATCCGGTGACGAGCCCTTGCGACCGCAGTAGGATCGCCCGCCGGCAGGGAGTGGGCACTGCCCCGGGCAGGGCACGCGGCCCGGGCCGTACCGGGGACTTTCGGCCCTGGCCCAGCCGACGGGCGTCCGGCATCATCAGTTGAGGCGATGCAACATCTTCTGTATCGTCGTGTTGCGCAGTAGTGCGTCGACCCGCCGTACGCCGTGCCGGCTGGGCATTCAGGGAGGGTACCGTGTCACAAGCAGCCGCCGTCCGACCCGATGGCCCAGCCCACGCTGACCAGATGGCCTCGCCCCACCGCCGGAGGATCGACCCCAGGGTCCGGGCGCGGCGCCTCGCTGCGGTCGGCGCCATCCTCGTGCTGGCCATCGCCCTGCTGGCGTTCCCGAAGGTCACCTCGTCCCAGACGGCGGCCCTCACCACCCGGGTCACCACCCTCCCCGGTCAGACCCCGATGAACGCGCCGTTCTCTGCCGGCACGACGGTGGGCGGCTACCCGTGCGGCCCGGGCCTCCGCCAGGTGCCCTGGTCCGC
>JAJYYG010000106.1 GCA_021801235.1 Actinomycetes bacterium | reverse complement strand
GGTCAGCCGACCTCGGCGCTCCGGTGCTGTTCGGCCAGGGAGAGAAGGTCGTCCATCATCCGCCCGATCTCGTAGTCCTTCGGCGTGTAGACCCTGGCGACACCCTTGCCCAGGAGGATCTGGGCATCTTCCGGTGGGATGATCCCGCCGACCACCACCGGCACGTCCAGCCCGAACGCCCGAAGGCGGTCGACCACGTCCGGGACCAGCTCGAGGTGGCTTCCCGAGAGGATGGAGATGCCCACCACGTCCACGTCCTCGTCCCGGGCCACCGCGGCGATCTCGGCGGGGGAGAGGCGGATCCCCTGGTAGATCACCTCGAAGCCGGCATCCCTGGCTGCCACCGCGATCTGCTCGGCACCGTTGGAGTGTCCGTCGAGCCCCGGCTTGGCCACCAGCAGCCGCGGTGGCCCGCCGGCCCGCTCGGCGAGCACCTTCGCGCGCTCCCGTGTCGGAGCCAGCTCGTTCCCCCGGTGGCCTACGCCACCCCCCACCCCGGTCGGGGCGCGGTACTCCCCGAACACGTCGCGCAGGACGCCGGCCCACTCGCCCGTGGTGCCCCCGGCATGGGCGAGGGCGATGGTCGCCGGCATCACGTTCTCCGTTCCCGCCGCCGCCCGACGCAGGTCGGCGAGGGCGTCACGCACGGCGCCGCTGTCACGCTGCGACCGCCACGCGGCCACGTCGGCCCGGAGCTGAGCCTCGACCGCCGGGTCGACCCGCAGGATGGCCTCCGCGTCCCCTTCGGGCGACAGCGGTGAGTCGGCCGTCTCGGTGAAGCAGTTGACGCCCACCACCGGAAGGTCACCGCTCTCGATGCGCCGTACCCGGTCGGCCTGGCTGCCGACCAACCTCGCCTTCAGCTCGTCGATCGCCTCGAACGCCCCCCCGAGGGAGAGCACGTCCTCGAGCTCCGCCCACGCCGCCTCGGCGACCTCGGCGGTTTTCCGCTCGATCACGACCGAACCGTCGAAGATGTCCCCATACTCGAGCAGGTCCGACTCGAAGGCCAGGATCTGTTGGATCCGGAGCGACCACTGCTGGTCCCACGGGCGGGGGAGCCCGAGCGCCTCGTTCCACGCCGGGAGCTGCAGCGCCCGCGCCCGCGCCCGCTTGGAAAGGGTCACGCCGAGTGCTTCCAGCACGATCCGCGGCACGTTGTTCTCCGGCTGGGCTTCGGTCAGTCCGAGGGAGTTCACCTGCACGCCGTAGCGCATCCGCCTCAACTTGGGGTCACCGACCCGGTACCGCTCGGTGCAGATGCGGTCCCACAGGGCGGTGAAGGCGCGCATCTTGCAGGTCTCCTCGACGAAGCGCACCCCGGCGTTGACGAAGAACGAGATCCTCCCGACCACCTCGGGAAACTCGTCCTCGGGCACCTGGCCGGACTCGCGCACCGCGTCGAGGACCCCGATGGCGGTGGCCAGGGCGTAGGCGACCTCCTGGTGGGGCGTGGCTCCGGCCTCTTGGAGGTGGTAGCTGCACACGTTGATCGGGTTCCACTTGGGGACGTTGCGCACCGTGTGGGCGATGGTGTCCACGGTCAGGCGCCGGCTGGGCAGGGGCGGGAAGATGAACGTTCCCCGCGACAGGTACTCCTTGACGATGTCGTTCTGCGTGGTGCCAGACAGGACGGCGGGATCGACACCCTGGTCCTCGGCATTGGCGATGTAGAGACCGAGGAGCCACGCCGCCGTGGCGTTGATGGTCATCGAGGTGTTCATCGACGCCACCGGGATCTGGTCCATCAGCTGGCGCATGTGGCCGACGTGGGCGACGGGGACGCCGACCTTGCCCACCTCGCCGGCCGCCTCGGGCGCGTCGGGGTCGTAGCCGATCTGGGTGGGAAGGTCGAAGGCGATGGACAGGCCCGTCTGCCCCTTGGCGAGGTTGGTCCGGTAGAGGCGGTTTGAAGCCTCGGCGGTGGAGTGCCCGGAGTAGGTCCTCATGACCCACGGTCGGTCGCGCTGCGCGGGCTCTGCGCGTGGTCCGGGCTCTGATCCGGAGGTGGCCTGGTGCGCGTCGGTCATGTCCCTATTGTTGCCCGGTTCGCGGTGCGACGAGAAGCCCACCGCTCCGCCGGGCTCCTTCGGCCGGCCGGGACGCTGCCGACCCTGGCGGGGAGCCGGCTCCCGGGCCCGTCCGTGCGCGGCGTTCGTCCTCCCGGCGGTTACCGCTTGGTGTAGTCGAGGAACCCCTGGCCGGACTTCCGGCCGAGCAGCTCGGCGGCGACCATCCTGCGGAGCAGCGGAACCGCTGCGTAGTTCGGATCGCGGAACTCGGCGTAGAGGGCGTCGAGGATGGCGAGGGAGGTGTCGAGGCCGACCAGGTCGAGCAGGGCGAAGGGCCCCATCGGGAACCCGCACCCGCCCTTCATGGCGGTGTCGATGTCCTCGATGGAGGCCACACCCTGCTCGTAGAGACGCACCGCGTTGTTCAGGTACGGGAACAGGAGGGCGTTCACGATGAAGCCGGCCTGGTCCTTCACCTCCACTGGCGACTTGCCGCAGGCCTCCGCGAACTGCCGGGTGGCGGCCATCGTCTCGTCCGATGCCGTGATCGGGCGGACCAGCTCCACCAGGGCCATCACCGGGGCGGGATTGAAGAAGTGGACTCCGCACACCTTGTCCGGGCGTCCGGTCTGCATGGCCAGCTCCACCACGGGGAGGGTCGAGGTGTTGGTGGCCAGGATGGCGCGGTCGTCGGTGATCCGGTCGAGCTCGTTGAACAGCTCCTTCTTCACGGCGAGGTCCTCGACCACCGACTCGATCACCAGGTCCACGTCCCGGAGGGCCGACAGCTCCGAGGTCGCCGTCACCCGGGACAAGGCGCCGTCCCGCTCCTCCTCGGTGCGCTTCCCCTTCTCCACCTGACGGTTGAGCGACTTCTCGAGTGCGGCGAGCGTCGCGTCGGCAGTGGCCTGGCTGCGCGAACGCAGGACGACCTCGAACCCGCTGACGGCAGCTGTCTCCGCGATCCCGGATCCCATGATCCCCGAGCCGACGATTCCCACACGAGCGATTGACATGGGGGATGATGCTATCGGTGGACGCCACGGCCGGCGACCGACGGCGACCGGCGGCTCGCAGGACGACCACCGGCGGTCAGGAGGACGGCCGGAGTGCTCCGCGCATCCGGGCAGCACCCCGGTCGATCAGCAACCCGGGCGAGGCCCGGTAGAGCGCCCAGGCCCGGCGGGCGTGGAAGGGCGTGACGATGATGGCCCGGTTGCGCGCCACCCCGTCGAGCACGTCCGTCGCCAGCGAGGCGGCGGGGTAGGGCCTCCCCACCAGGCGGGTGAGCATCGCCCGGATGTCGGGAGACCCCACCGGGGGCAGGTCGTCGGGGTTCCTCTTGTCGAGGAGCGGCGTCTCGATGACACCGGGGCAGACCACGGTCACCTTCACCCCGCGCCCGGCAGCCTCCATCCGGAGGCCGACACTCAAGCCCACGACGGCGTGCTTGCTGGTGGAGTAGGGGACCAGCATCGGGCTCGGCAGAAGGCCGGAGAGCGAGGCGGTGTTGACGATATGTCCGTGCCCCTGGGCCACCATTGCCGGGTAGGCGGCCTGCACCCCGTTGATGACCCCCCACAGGTTGACGTCCAGCACCCGCCTCCAGTGGGCCAGGGTGAGATCGGCCACCGGTCCCCCGACGCCGATGCCCGCGTTGTTGAACACGAAGTCGATACCGGCGTGGTCCCGGGCGGTCCGGGCAACCAGCTCGGCGACGTCGTCGGCGTTGGTCACATCGAGGACGGCCGGCAGGGCGCGGGTGGGGACGGCGTCGACCCCGCCGGCCGCCTGCTCCAGCCGCGAGGCCACCGCGACGACACCCTCCCGGTCGATGTCGGCGACCACCACGGTCGCACCCCGGGCGACCAGCTCGGTCGCCAGGGCGCGACCGATCCCGGAGGCCGCTCCGGTGACCAGGGCGACCGTGCCGCGGTAGTGCTCCCGGAGCTCCCTGCTGCGTTCCTCACGCCGGTTCATCGACCCTCCTGTCTCGCCGGCACTCCCGGACAGCTCCCGACGACGCCGGACAGCCCCGACAGGGAACCGATCTGCCCGGTCGGGGCCGGCACCCGGGCTGCCTTGCCTTGGACCCGACCCTACCGACACGATGGAGTCGATGAGCACACCGAACGTTCCCCCGCCGAACCAGCCCAGCGACGGTGGAGGCGGCCGTCCCGGTCCACCCCTGATGCCGCCGTCCCGCGGCGGGGACGCGCCCGATCTGGTTCGGCCTGACGGTGCGCTCGCCGGTGCGGGGGGTATCGCCGGGAGTGGCGGCCCGCGCCAGGTCGGCGGGATGAAGAAGGCGGGAGCGGTGAAGAAGGCGGCCGCTGCGAAGAAGGCGGGAGCGGTGAAGAAGGCGGCCGCTGCGAAGAAGGTGGGGGGAGTGGAGCAGGTGGGGGGAGTGGAGCAGATGGACGGCGGACACGATGAAGCGGTCCCCCGGTTCCCGGGTCGGTGGGGCGGTCCGGGGCCCGGCCCCCGGTTCGGTCCGGGTTGGGGACCCGGCCGCGGCCGCCGGCGGGCGCTCTACAACCGGAAGTTGCAGCGGGACAACGAGCGGTGGTCCCCCGCCGCCCGAGCCAACGCGTGGCTCTTCCGCCATCCCGAACCGGTGCTTGCCGCTCTGGGACGGCGGGCACCGGTGACGGTGGAGGGTCGGGTGCTTAACCGCAGTGTGCAGGCCATGCTGGCAGTGGTCGACCGGATCCAGGGACGTGCGCTCCCTGCACCTGCACCCGGCGTCGCCCCCGACCCCGAACGGATGCGCAGCCAGCTCCGGCGCATGGCATCGATCGCCATGCCGGTCCGCACCGACGTCCACGTCACCGGCCGGGTCGTGCCCGCGGCGGAGAGCCCCGACGGGTCGGACGGCATCCCGGTCCGGGTCTACCGGCGGTTCGGCGCAGGCGTCGGAGCCGGGCTGAGGCTCGGTCGCCGTCCCCCGGGCATCGTCTACTTCCACGGAGGGGGATGGGTGACCGGCGACCTCGTCACCCACGATGCCTCGTGCCGTCTGCTGGCCGCCGTCAGCGGGTGTGTCGTGGTCGCGGTCGACTACCGTCTGGCGCCCGAGCATCCCTATCCCGCGGCCATCGACGACGCCATGGCGGCCTACGCCTGGGTGCACCGCAACGCCGGCGAGCTCGGGATCGAGCCCGGGCGGATCGGGGTGATGGGGGACAGCGCCGGCGGGAACATGGCGGCCGTGCTCTCCCTCCTCACCCGCGAAGGGGGGACCCGGGAGGGGTCCGGGCGGGGCTCCGCCGGTCCTGCGGCCGCGGATCCCCTCCGCGCCGGGCCGCCGGTCCCTCCTCCCGTCGCCCAGTGCCTGGTGTACCCGGTCGTCAAGGCCCGGCTCGGCCCCGAGGCCATCGACGGCCCGCTGGCGGACGGGTTCTTCCTCACCGTCGATGGCATGGACGCCTACCGGGCCGCCTACGTGCCCGACGAGTCGGTCTGGGAGGACGCTGCCGTCTCGCCGCTCCTGGTCGGGGACCTGGGGGACCTGCCGCCGGCCGTGGTGGTGACGGCCGGGTTCGACCCGCTGCGCTACGACGGGGACGCCTACGCCCACCGCCTGGCGGACGCCGGGGTCGAGGTCGAGCACCGGCACTACCCGGACCAGGTCCACGGGTTCTTCGGGATGGGGATCCTGGACGACTCGCTCGCCCTCTCCACCGAGGTGTGCGAGGTGATGGGTCGCCTGATGCACCGGGGTTCCCGGCCGGACGCTGGCCGGGAGGGGTGACCCGCCGCGCTAGCCGGCGATCCCCACGATCGGGGCGTTGAGGCGGGTCCCGCCCATCGAGCCGAGGAACGGGGCGTCGCCGAAGCTGAACACCCCGCCGTCGGCGGCGACCTCCCAGTACCCGCGCCCGTCCGGCGTGGCGGCGATCCCCACGATCGGGGCGTTGAGGCGGGTCCCGCCCATCGAGCCGTAGAACGGGGCGTCGCCGAAGCTGAACACCCCGCCGTCGGCGGCGACCTCCGTGTACCCGGGGTAGGGCGGCGACTGCGCCGGGCCGAACTGGGGTGCGCGCACCGGCGCCGCCAGCCCGAGGATCTCTACCAGTGCCTCCCCGCCCGAATAGTCGGGGTAGTTGGCGGCATTGACGATGTTGTCGGCGACCCAGACGTTGCCGGACTGATCGATGTGCACCGCCGTCAGGTTCGAGAACGCCGCACTGGTGTACCCGGTCGGAGGCGAGATGGCTCCGCCGACGCTCACGCCCGCCGGGCACGACTGCGAGGTGGCCCCGCAGTACTCGGCGAGGTTTGCGGAGGCGAACCCGGCGATCCAGACGTTGCCGTTTCCGTCGGTTGCCACGCCCCACGGACCGGTCAGCCCGGTGGAGGGGAACGTGGTCGACGCACCTGACGGGCCGACCTCACTGAAGTTCGCCGACTCGAAGTTGGCGATCCAGGCGTTGCCCGCCCGATCGGTGGCGATCCCGAGTGGCCGGCGCGAACCGGCGGGAGCGATGCCGCTCAGCACCGGAACGCCTTGCTGGTTGAGAACGGTCACCGTCCCCTGCAGGTCGCCGGTGTGCTCGAAGGCGGTGAACGCACTGCCGCCGGTCACCCAGATCCGCCCCTGCGAGTCGACGGCCACGTCGAAGGGGTACGTCATCCCCGGGGCGGTGAACGAGCGCGCCCGAGCCGGGTCCCCACCGACGTACTCGGTCACCGAGTTGTTGCCGTAGTTGGCGATCCAGACGTTGCCGAACTGGTCGACCGCCATCCCCTGGGGCTTGTCGATGCCCCCGTTGGTGTACCCGCCCGGTGGCGACAGGGGCACTCCGGCCGGTGAGAACTCGCTGATGCTGTTGCCGTGGTAGTTGCCGAACCAGACGTCCCCGTGCTGGTCGATCGCCACGCCGAAGCCGGTCCCGTCCACCCCGCCCCCGGAGAGCGGGCTCCCGAGGATCGGCTGCCCGGTGGGTCCGAGCACCGAGACCCCGAGGCCCGTGGTCGTGCCGGGTGGCTGGAAGTTGTTGGTCGACCAGATGTCGCCGTTGGCCTGGAACGCCATGTTCCCCGGGGCGTCGAATCCCCCGGCAGCGTGCTTGACCGCGATGATCCACGCAGTGGGCGAGGTGACGAGGGTGGGTCGGTACGGGGTCGCCGCGATGAGGCCGTACAGCGCCGCAGCATTGTGGGACGGGTCCCTGGCCACGTCGATCAACGCCTGGACCGCACCGACCGGGGCATCCGTTGGGGACGGGGACGCGAGGGCGAGGAGCCGCGCGCACGAGCCCGGGGTGCCGGTTCCCGACGTGCAGACGACCAGCAGGTTGGCCAGCGCGTCGAAGGTCGCCTGCGCCTCGGTCGCCGGTCCGTTGGGGGCGTCGGTCATCACCGGGGTCAACGTCCCGGTTGCCGTGTCGACCAGAGACTGGTCGGTCGCGGCCGCGATGCCCAGGCCGGGCGAGGGACCGTAGACCGCCGGGGTCGCGGACGTCGGGGACGCATGGAAGAACTGGTCGAGGGTCCAGACCGCTCCGACGGTGGAGAGCTCGTCGAGGGTCACCGTGCCCGCCGGCAGGGACGCCGGTCCGACGACCCCGAGGAGGTCGGTCGGGCTGGGTGCTTCGGGGACCGAGGCGGTGACGTAGAGCTCGCCGGTGCTCGGAGCGCCATAGGACAGCGAGAAGGTGCCGCTCCCCGAGGTCGTGGTCCGGGCGAGCGCGACGGCGCCCGCCGACGTGGCGTTGAACACGATGACCTGGGATCCGGCCACCGGCGAGCCGGCCACGGTGACCTCTCCGCTCAGAGGGACTTCGCAACCGTTGCACGGGAGCAGGTGGCTGCCCGTGGGGGCCCCGGCTGCCCCGGAGGTACCGACCGGAGCCGCCAGGGTCACGGCTGTCGCCGCCAGGACGATGGCGGCGAGGGACCGTGCCGCCAGACGAGACGGTGCCGCCAGACGAGACGGTGCCGCCAGACGAGACGGTGCCGCCAGACGAGACGGTGCCGCCAGACGAGACGGTGCCCGCACCGTCCGCCGCCGTCCGGCCCCGAGCGACGCCCGGCGGAGGTCGCCCGCCGGCCGGTGGGTGGATCCACCGATTATCCGGCGGTCTGCCCGCGCCGCTGCGTGTCCCACGTGCTCAGGATTCCCCATTGCGACTCCACTTCGGTTCACTCGCCGGCCCGGTTCACTCGCCGGCCCGGTTCACTCGCCGGCCCGGTTCAACAGCGGACGCGGTCCGCAGGGAGGAGCATGCGGCGAGTGGGACGCAGCGTAGTGCAAGGGTGGTGGCCACATCCGGCCGATCGGCGGCGCAGTCCCGGCGCAGTTCCGGCGGATAGCGTGCCGGGATGGATCGCCCCAACATCCTGTTGATCATGACCGACGAGGAGCGCTACCCGCCCCCCTACGAGACGGAGGCGGTGGGGAGGTTCCGGCGCGACCATCTCGGGGCGCGTGCGTCGCTCCGTGACGGTGGCCTGGAGTTCCACCGGCACTACGCCGGCTCGGCTGCCTGCCTCCCGAGCCGTACCACCCTGTTCACGGGCCAGTACCCCTCGCTCCACGGTGCGTCCCAGACCGACGGCCTGGCCAAGCACCTCGACGACCCGGCCATGCAGTGGCTCGACCCCGGGTCGGTCCCCACCCTGGGGGACTGGTTCCGGGCCGGTGGATACACCACCCACTACCGCGGGAAGTGGCACCTCTCCAACGCCGGGCTCCCCGTCCCCGGGTCCCACGACGCGCTGATGACCTCCGATGTCGACGGCAGGGTGCTCGCCGAGGCGGTGGAGGCGTACCGCCGGACCGATCGCCTCGACCCGTTCGGGTTCTCGGGATGGATCGGGCGCGAGCCCCACGGGTCGAACCGGGCCGACAGCGGGACGGTGCGCGACGGGCTCTTCGCCGAGCAGGTGATCGCGCTCTTCGACGACCTGGCCGGGAAGCGCGCCGAAGGCCCCTGGCTGGCGGTGGCGTCCTTCGTCAATCCGCACGACATCGCCGTCGTCGGGTTCGTCTGGGAGCAGATCTGGAAGTTCGCCCCACCCGACGACCGGGTGCCGACGATCCCCGAGCCTCCGTCCCAGGGCGACTCCTTCGCCGGCCGGCCCCCCTGCCAGGAGCAGTGGAAGGACGTCTGGTGGAAGATGGCCTACGTGCAGCCGGCGGACGAGGGCTACCGCCGCTTCTACTACTACCTCCACGCACTGGTCGACGCGGCCATCGACCGGATCCTCGCCGCTCTGGAGCGCTCGGGCATGGCGGACGACACCGTCGTGGTGTTCACCTCCGACCACGGCGACCTGGTGGGCGCGCACGGCGGGCTGCAACAGAAGTGGTACAACGCCTACGACGAGGCGATCCGGGTCCCCCTCGTGGTGAAAGGTCCCGGAGTGTCCCCGGTGGCCGGAGGCATCACCATGCCGACCAGCCACGTGGACCTGGTCCCCACGCTGATGGGATTGGCCGGCATCGACGTCGAGCGGGCCGCCGACGGGGTCGCCGAGCACCACGACGAGGTCCATCCCCTCCCGGGGCGGGACCTGAGCCCGGTCATCGCCGGGAGGGCGGACCCGGCAACGCTGGCTTCGCCGCTCTACTTCATGACCGAGGACGACATGTCCCGCGGGCTCAACCAGGCCAACGTCATCGACGGGACGCCGTTCACCCCGGTGGACTTCCCGTCGCGGATCGAGGCGGTCGTCGCCACGCTTCCCACGGGTGCGGACGGGACCGGTGAGCTGTGGAAGCTCAACCACTACTACGAGCGGCTGGACGAGTGGCACGCCGCCCAGGGCATCCCGGCGAGACCCGCCGGGATGCCGGCCGCCGACCCGCTGTTCGAGCTCCACAACCTCACGACCGACCCGGAGGAGCGGCGCAACCGGGCGGGGGACGATGCGGAGGTGCTGAGAACCATGCGGTCACTGCTCGATGCCCAGCGCGACGCAAAGCGGCTCCTGCCCAGGCTCCGCAACCGCGGCTGAGTCGCCGGCCCACCGATCCGGTCCACCACCGGCCTGCCCACCGATCCGGTCCACCACCGGCCCGGTCCACCGGCCTGGCCCACCTGCCTGCCCACCGGCCTGCCCACCTGCCCGGCCCACCTGCCCGGCCCACCGGCCTGCCCACCGATCCGGCCCACCGGCCGGCCCACCTGCCCGGCCCACCTGATCACCCAGGTGCGCCCCTGATCTCCGGAGTGCCGGCCCGTTCGTCGGGTGCTCGAAGGGCGACGGAACCGTCCGCGGACGCGGTGCGGGCCACGGCGAACGACAGGGCTGCGAGCGGGAGCTCCGCCCCGGCCATGACCAGGCCCGCGAGTCGGATGCTCCCCGTCGTCGCCATCACGTTGAACCAGGCGTCGCAGAAGAGCAGGGTGCCGGTGAAGGCGCCGGCCGGGGCGACACTGGGAAGCCGGTGCCACACGCACCACCCGACGGCTACCAGACCGATGAGCTCGAAGATGTCCAGGCCGGTCCAGACCAGTCGGAGATGGCTGGCCGCCTGGACGGAGGGTGCGGCGCGGCCCAGGACGACGGCGATGCCGACGAAGGCGACGGCGGCGACGACCAACGACGGCACGAGGAAAACCGGGATGCGGGAGCCGGCGCGACGCGGGTGGGCAAAGTACCGCGCGGCCAGGACGCACAGTGCTGCGATCGGGAGCTGGACGAGGACCGCGAAGATGAGCGCCTCGACGAACCGGTCGCCGGCGGCGGTCACGGTGTTGAACCATGCGGTGACGCACAGGAGCGTGGCGGTCGCGACTCCGGCGATCACCGTGTCCCGGGATCCCGACCGGGACCGTTCGGCGACCACGACCATCCCGAGGACCGTGATCGCAGAGATCCCGAACCACACGACGTGGAGGTGGTGGGCGAGGCCGTCCTTCGCCTGTTGGCCGAAGAGCAGGACGATCCACGGCGCCAGCAAGACCGCGGCACCCCAGAAGACGGCCAGCACGAGGCGCCGGGAACGCGCCAGGCGGTCGAGGGCGGGGCTCGGACCTGATCGCGCCCCTCGCACCCGGGCCGTGGTCGTCCCGTCCCCGGGCGCCCGGTCCTCGGTCGCCGCACCTTCTCCTGACCCTGCGGCCCCCATCGACGCACTCCTCCGCGCTCCGCCGCCGCCGTTCCCTCCGTGCGCATGACGGCCGGCGGTGACCGGGCCGGCACCGCGGTGCGCCGGCGCGACCCTAGCCCGAGGTGGCCGGCCGGGCGTCGTCGCGCCTCGCATGCTCCGACCTCGATGCCATGGACACGGTTCGGGGCGGTGCGGTCCTCCACCGTGCACACCGCTCGACGCCCTGTCCTACAGTGGCGGGCATGCCGCAGAGCCCGCTTCCTGGAGCTATCGCCCTCATCGGCGGGGGAGAGTGGCAGCCCGGGTGCTCGTTCGACGCCGACCTGCTGGCTGCGTCCGGGACCGGCCGCGTGCTGGTGCTCCCGACCGCTGCCGCCTATGAGCATCCCGAGCGATCGGTCCTCCGGGCGGCGGAGTGGTTCGGTCCGTTGGGCGGCCGGGTGGAGGGGCTGATGGTCCTCTCCCGGGCCGACGCCGACGACCCCGCTGCGGCCGCCACGGTCGCCGACGCCCGTTTGATCTACCTGAACGGCAGCTCGCCGATGCATCTCCGCAGCGTCCTCAAGGACTCCGCAGTCTGGGAGGCGCTGGTGGCGGCGTGGCGGAGCGGAGCGGTGGTGGCCGCCTCCTCGGGTGCGGCCATGGCACTCACCGATCCGATGGTCGACGCCCGGGGTGGCGGCCTCACGCTCGGCTTGGGCCTGGTGCGCGACCTGGCCGTGGTCCCCCACTTCGGCAACGACCCCGAGGACGCGCACGGCCAGAAGATGCACCGGTCGGTCCTGCTCGCCCCACGCGGGACCCCGGTGGCCGGGGTGCCCGAGTGCACGGCTCTGATCCGCCGACCGGAGGGAACCTGGGAGTCGGCCGGGGAGGGCGAGGTCGCCGTGTTCCTCGACGGGGCGCCCGCCGGACCAGGGCTGGCGGCGCTCCCCGCCTGATCGCCGAAGCGCCGGGGTGGCCACCTGATGTACGTTCCTCCCGCCTTCTCCGCCGATCGGGCGACGGTCGCTCGGTTGCTGGCCGACCCCGGAGCGGCGGACCTGGTGACGATGACGGCGGACGGCATGGTGGCGACCTACCTTCCCGTGCTCCACCAGCCCGGAACCAGCGGGCACGGATCGTTGCTCGGCCACGTCGCCCGGGCCAACGACCAGTGGCGCACGCCGGTGGTCGGCGAGGCGCTGGTCATCGTGCACGGCCCCGACGCGTACGTGTCCCCGTCGTGGTACCCCTCGAAGGCGGAGCACGGGCGGGTGGTCCCCACGTGGGACTACCTGACCGCCCACGTCTACGGCGAGCTCGTGGTCCACGACGACTCCGACTGGACCGGCGCCCTGGTCCGACGGCTCACGGACATCCACGAGGCCGCGGGCCCGAGGCCCTGGTCGGTGGACGACGCACCCCCCGCCTACGTGGCAGCCCAGCTGCGGGCGATCGTCGGGATCGAGCTCGTGATCAGCCGGGTGGAGGCCAAGGCGAAGTGGAGCCAGAACCGCCCCCCGGCAGACGTCGAGGGGGTCGCCCAGGGGCTCGAACGGACGGGTCACGCCGTCGCCGCCGCAGCGGTGCGGGCGACGAGCGGGGCCAACGTCCCCAGGCGGGCCGCCGCCCCGCCCGGTCGCCTCAGTCGGCCTCGGTGATCGTCACCGATTGGATGGTGACAGGCTCCGACGGCGCGCCGGAGCGGCTGCCGACGGCCTCGATGGCGGAGATGACCTCGGTGCCACCCACGACCTTCCCGAACAGGGAGTAGCTCGGTGGCAGCGACACCCCGTCCCGCCCGCTCACGATGAAGAACTGGCTTCCGTTGGTGTTCGGCCCCGCGTTGGCCATGGCCAACGACCCGATCTCGTACCGTCCCGGTGCCGGCAGCTCGTCGTCGAAGCGGTAGCCGGGGCCTCCACGTCCCGTCCCCTCCGGGTCGCCACCCTGGAGCATGAAGCCGGGGATGATCCGGTGGAACACGATGCCGTCGTAGTAGTGCCACCGCGCCAGGAACACGAAGTTGTTGACCGTCTTGGGCGCCGCGATCGGGTCGAGGGCGATGGTCATGGTCCCCTTGGACGTCTCCATCACCGCCGTGTACCGCTTGGCCGGGTCGACGATCATCGGCGGCGGACCGTCGAAGCGCTGGGTCTTGGGGCTCGATCCGTCGGCGGCGGGGATCTGGGGGGACATGGGGCTCCTTCGGTGGTGGTGGGGATGGTGGCCGGTGGAACGGACGGCCCGGCGGTGTGGGCGACTCCGGTGTGGTGGGCGGGAGCCCGGTCAGGACTCGGAGATGGTGACCGAGATCATCCGGTGGAGGACCTTCGGCGTCCCGGTGCTGCTCGTGGCGGGAGCGCCGTCGGCGTTGATCTTCTCGATGACGCTCATCCCGGAGGTGACCTGGCCGAACAACGAGTAGTTGGGGGCCAGGCTCTCACCTTCCGGCCCGGCCACGATGAAGAACTGGCTCCCGTTGGTGTTCGGCCCGGAGTTGGCCATGGCCACCGATCCCAGCGGGTACTGCGGCGTAGCCGGCTTCGGGAGCTCGTCGGCGAACTCGTAGCCGGGTCCTCCGGTCCCCGTCCCGGTGGGGTCGCCGGTCTGGTCCATGAAGGTCTGGATGACGCGGTGGAAGATGATGCAGTCGTAGAAGTGGTGCTCGGCCAGGAAGACGAAATTGTTGACGGTCTTCGGGGCCTGCTTGGCATCCAGGGTGATGGTGAACGGGCCCACGTCCGTGGTGACCGTGGCCGTGTAGGTCTTCGACGTGTCGATGGTCATGGGCGGGGGTGCCGGGTAGGACGGCTTGTTGAGCGTGGCGGTGAAGCTGGTCGGGCAGTCGGCGGAGGTGGTGATGGCGCTCGGGTTGGTGTTGCCCGAGCCCCCCTTGGGGGCGGGCGTGGTCGTGGTCGATGAGGCCGAGGTGGTCGAGGTGGAGGAGGCGGCGGTGTTCTTCTTCGACGAGCCTCCCGACAGCGCCACCGAGATGCCGACCACGACGGCCACCACCGCGACCACGGCGGCCACCCGCTTCAGCAGCCGGTTGCGCTTCTGGGACTTCTGCTCCGCTTCGAGCCGAGCCTGACGGGCGGCCTTCTGCCGTTGACGCTTCTCGGTGGACACGGTGCAACAGGGTAGTCGCTCCGACGGCGGTAGCCTGAGCGGCCATGTCCCTCCTGGTACAGAAATTCGGCGGGACCTCGGTGGCCGATGCCGACCGGATCCGGGCGGTGGCCGACCACGTGGCCAGGAGCCGGCGCGCCGGCGACCAGGTGGTGGCGGTGGTCAGCGCCATGGGGAAGACGACCGACCAGCTGGTCCGCCTCGCCGACGACGTCAGCGCCACCCAGCCCCGTCGGGAGGTGGACATGCTGCTCAGCGCGGGCGAGCGGATCACCATGGCGTTGCTGTGCATGGCGCTGGCCGACCTCGGGGTGGAGGCCGTGTCGTTCACCGGGAGCCAGGCGGGCATCATCACCGATACGGTCCACACCCGGGCGAAGATCGTCGAGATCCGGGCCGAGCGCCTCCTCGAGACGCTCGCCGCGGGAGCGGTCCCGGTGGTGGCCGGATTCCAGGGGGTGTCCACCGACCGCGACGTGACGACCCTCGGTCGCGGAGGTTCGGACACCACCGCGGTGGCGCTGGCCGCCGCTCTCGGCGCCGACGCCTGCGAGATCTACACGGACGTGACCGGTGTCTTCAGCACCGACCCCCGGATCGTCCCGGAGGCCCGGAAACTGGCGAAGGTCAGCTACGAGGAGATGCTGGAGATCGCCGCCACCGGGGGCCGGGTGCTCGCTCTGCGTTCGGTGGAGTTCGCCCGGAACCACCATGTGCCGCTGCACGTCCGTTCGAGTTTCACCTGGGAGCCCGGGACCCTGATCGACGAGGAGGACACCACCATGGAGCAGGCCGTCGTGACCGCCATCACCCACGACGCGTCGGAGGCGAAGGTGACCGTGCTGGGAGTGCCCGACCAACCGGGTCTCGCCGCCCGGCTCTTCCGTGGGCTCGCCGACCGGAACGTCTCGGTGGACATGATCGTCCAGAACACCTCCACCACCGGGCGCACCGACATCTCGTTCACCGTGCCCGGGTACGACTTGGCGGTGAGCACCGAGGTGGCCGAGTCGCTGGTGCCGGCGATGGGGGCGTCCGGCGTGGAGACCGACAGCGATGTCGCCAGGGTGTCGCTGGTCGGGGCGGGGATGAAGACCCATCCGGGTGTCACCGCCCTCACCTTCGAGACGCTGGCCGGCGAGGGCGTCAACATCGAGATGATCTCGACCTCGTCCATCCGGATCTCGTGCATGGTGCGTGCCGGCGATGCGGAGCGGGCCGTCCGCGCCCTGCATGCCGCGTTCGAGCTGGGGTGACCTGCGGGCGGGTGCATCCGGTGCTCTGCCGGGAGCTCCCCGGACCGCCGACCCGGGTACCGCCCGGTGCCACCACCGGCCGCGGTCCGGATCACCGCCCGGGTGCCCCGTCAGGGCGGTCCGGGGCCGACCCGTAGGATGGGGCGATGCGCGTCGCAGTCGTAGGGGCAACCGGCCAGGTGGGCACCGTGATGCGCACCCTGCTCGACGAGCGCGGCTTCCCTCTCGACGACCTCCGGCTCTTCGCCTCCGCCCGCTCGGCGGGCAAGCTCCTCGAGTTCCGGGGTACCGACGTGGTCGTGGAGGACGCGGCGACCGCTGACCTCTCGGGGCTGGATCTCGCCCTCTTCTCGAGCGGGGCCCGTGCCTCCCGGGAGCTGGCTCCCCGCTTCGCCGCCGCCGGCGCGTTGGTGATCGACAACTCCTCGGCCTGGCGGATGGACCCCGACGTCCCCTTGGTGGTGCCCGAGGTGAACGCCCACGCCCTGGCCTCGACGGCCAAGGGGATCATCGCCAATCCCAACTGCACCACGATGGTGGCGATGCCGGTCCTGCAGCCGCTCCATGCCGAGGCCGGGCTCGTCTCCCTGGTCGCCTCCACCTACCAGGCGGTGTCAGGGGCGGGGCTGGCCGGGGTCGCGGAGCTCGGCGACCAGCTCCGTGCCACGGTGGATGGGGCCGCCGCGCTCACGTTCGACGGGACCGCCGTCTCCTTCCCCGCCGCGTCGGTGTTCCCCGGGCCGATCGCCCACAACGTGCTCTCGATCGCAGGCACCCTGGTGGAGGACGGCTCGGGTGAGACGAACGAGGAGCAGAAGTTCCGGGACGAGAGCCGGAAGATCCTCGACATCCCCGAGCTCGCCGTCACCTGCACCTGCGTGCGGGTCCCCGTGTTCACGGGGCACTCGCTGGCGATCGTGGCCGGGTTCGAACGCGCCATCACGCCCGGACGGGCCACCGAACTGCTCGCCGGCGCCCCGGGGGTGCAGCTGGACGGGATGCCGACGCCGCTCCGGGCGGCAGGGATCGACCCGAGCCTGGTCGGCCGCATCCGTCGATCCGGTGGAGACGGTCGCGGCCTGGCCCTGTTCGTCAGCGGGGACAACCTCCGCAAGGGCGCTGCGCTCAACGCCGTCCAGATCGCCGAGGAGCTGGTGGCGTCGGGAAGAGTGGCCTGAACGTCGTCCGCCGCCCTCCGGTCGCCGTCCTCCGGGCGCCGAGCGCCGGGTCCGGCTCACCGCCGGCGGACGCGCCGCACCCCGGGTGTCGGCTCCCGTCAGGTGGCCATCTCGGCCAGGGTGGAGGCCCGGCGGGCCAGGTTGACCGCGTGGTCGCCGAAGCGCTCGTAGAACCGGGCGATCATGGCGAGCTCCACCGCCACCGGCAGGGGCATGGTCCCGGCCACCACCTCGACGGTGAGGCTCACGTGGAGATCGTCCATCTCGTCGTCGAGGTCGTCGACGAGGTCGGCCCCGGTGACGGAGCGATCGCCGTAGGCGTCGGCGGTCGCCCTCCACATGTGGACGGCCACCTCGCCCATCCGCTCGACCAGCCCCCGGCTGCGGGCGGACAGCTCGGCGCCCAGGCCGCGGGCGGCTCGCCGGGCGACGTGCTCGGCCAGGTCACCGTTGCGCTCGAGGTCCGGAAGCATCCGGAGCACCGTCACCAGGAAGCACACGTCGTTCGGTCCGTTCGCCTTGCCGGCGAGCAGCTGCCCCATGGTCAGCTCGTCGATCTCGCGGTACAGCGAGTCCACCACCTCGTCGCGGTCCGCCAACCGCTTGGCCTCCTCGCGGTCCCCGGCCAGCAAGGCATGGGTCGCACCCGAGACGTGCTCGCCGACCATGGCGAAGAGCTCGAGCACCTTCCGGTCGATCTGCCTGAGGGGTTCGTCCACCGCGCCACCGTACCCCGGGGACCTGACCACGTGACCGTCGGACGGGGTCGGTCACGGAGCCGGGTCGGTCAGGCAGCCGGGCGGTCAGGGAGCCGGGGGCGGGTCGGTCCCATGGCGGGCACATCCGCACCGACCCCGCGTGTGCAGCTGCCGGCGATCACGGTCCGGGCGGGGGGACGTGAGGGCTCCGACGGTCGGCGGCAGCGCCGACGATGATGCGCGGTCCGGACGTCCAGGACAGGTAGCGCCAGGACCAGTTCACGAGCACGGTGAGCTTGTTGCGGAACCCCACCAGGTAGACGAGGTGGAGGAGCAGCCACGCCAGCCACCCCGCCGTGCCCCGGACCGTCCATCCGTTGGGAAGCTCTGCGATCGCCGCCCGGCGCCCGATGGTCGCCATGATCCCCTTGTCACGGTACCGGAACGGTCGCGGCGGCCGGCCCGCGATCTGGTCGAGGACTTGGGTGGCGGCGTGGTGGCCGGATTGGATGGCCACCTGCGCGAGCTGCGGACAGACGGCTCCCGGTCGTTGCGGTCCCCACGGGACGGCGGCGGCGTCGCCGACGGCGTAGGCGCGTTCGTGACCAGGCAGGGCCAGGTCTTCCCCTACCTCGAGCCGTCCCCCGGTCACGGTCGGGGTACCGATCACCGAGGCGAGCGTCCCGGCGACGGTCACGCCACCGGCCCAGACGACGGTGTGGGTGGCGATGCGGGATCCGTCGTCGAGCTCGACGCAGGACCCCTCCACGCGCCGCACGCGTCGGCCGAGCAACAGTTCGACCGATCGCCGTCCGAGGGCACGGGCCGCGTACGACGCCCCGGAGGTGCCGAACGGGGTGAGCAGCCGATCGAGGGCGTCGACCAGGATGACGCGGGCTGCGGACCGGTCGAAGCCGAACCCGTCGCGGCGGACGGCGACGTCGAGCAGTTCGGCGAGGGCCCCGGACACCTCGACTCCGGTCGGTCCCCCGCCGACCACGACGAAGGTCAGGGCACCGGCGTCGATCAGCTCCGGATGGGCATCGACCTGCTCGAGCCGGCGGAGGAGGTGGTCGCGCAGGATCCGGGCGTCCGCCACCGTGTAGAGGGGGAATGACCACTGCTCGGCCCCGGGGATCCCGAAGTAGGCGGCCGTCGCTCCGCTGGCGATGATCAGCGAGTCGAACGGGAGGCGTCCGTCGTCGAGGAGCACCGCTCCCGCTTGCCAGTCCACGCCGGTGACGGCGGCGTTGCGGAAGGTGACCGTGCGGCTGCGGCCGAACACCGCCCGGATCGGATAGGCGACGTCGCCGGGGTCGAGGCCGGCCGTGGCCACCTCGTACAGGAGGGGTTGGAAGGTGTGGAAGTTCCGCTGGTCGACCAGGGTGACCTCGGCCGGTCCGCCGGACAGGGTCCGCGCCGCCGCGAGCCCTGCGAACCCCGCACCGACCACCACCACCCGGTGAGGAGCGCCGCGGCCTGCTCCCAGTGCGCGCCCGGAACCCGATCGAGCGCGAGGGGTCCCCGGGCCGGCGCTCCCGGCGGCAGTCGTCATGGGGCCATCAGAACACACCTCATCGGCACCGGCGACGGGCACCGATGTCGCGACCGTCCCGTAGGGTGCGGTCCACCGGCGGCCTCCACCCCGTCGGTACGCTGATCTGCAGCTGGTGGGCACAGGGATCTGCGCTGCACGGGCGTCTGCGCAGCTCGGGGGGTCCGGCATCGGCCCGGTCTCCTGACGTACACGCGACAGCGCGCAGCACCACGCACGACCACGCAAGGAGCACCGAGTTGTGATCACCGGATTCGTCATCGGTCTTGCCGCCGGGCTGTTGGTGGCGGCCGTTGTCGGCGTGCTGGCAAGGACCGGAGCGGCAGCGGCGGCGCAGTCCACCCGGGACCGGCTCGACGACGCCGCCCGGCAACGCACGGCCCTCACCTCCGAGGTCGCCGCGCTCCGCAACGAGATCGGCGACCAGCAGGCCCGGATCGCCGGGCACCGAGAGGAGGTCGTCCGGCTCAACGCCGAGGTCGATCATCTCCGCCAGGGTTCCGAGGAACGCGCCGCGGTGGTCGCTGAGACGGGCCGGCAGCTGGCCGGCGAGTTTGCCCGGCTTTCCTCCGAGGCGTTGACGCGGAACAACGAGCAGTTCCTGCAGCTGGCGGACACCAGGTTGCGGGAGACGGGCCAGGCGGCGGCGGGCGACCTGTCTCAGCGTCAGCAGGCCATCGAGCAGCTCTTGCGGCCGATCGGGGACCAGCTCGGAAGGTACGACGAGGGGATGCGGCGGCTCGAGGTGGAGCGGCAGCGCGCCTACTCGACGCTGACCGAGCAGATGCGCCTTCTGTCGACCTCGCACGCCCGGCTCCAGAAGGAGACCGGCAACCTGGTCAAAGCGCTCCGGGCCCCCCAGGCACGGGGGCAGTGGGGCGAGCTCCAGCTGCGTCGGGTGGTGGAGATGGCGGGCATGCTCGAGCACTGCGACTTCGACGAGCAGGTGACCACCGACGACGATGCGGGCCGGATGCGACCCGACATGGTGGTCCACCTCCCCGGGGGGAAGAACGTGGTCGTCGATGCCAAGGTCCCGATGCAGGCCTTTTTGGAGGCGAACGAGGCCGACGACGAGTCCGAGCGCCGCGCACACCTGGTGGTCCACGGGCGGCAGCTGAGAGCGCACGTCGACCAGCTGGCGAAGAAGGAGTACTGGAAGCGAGTCGACCCGTCTCCCAAGTTTGTCGTCGCCTTCGTCCCCGGTGATCCGCTCCTCACGGCGGCACTGGAGCACGAGCCGAGGTTGATGGAGCACGCGGTGGCGAACCACGTGCTGCTCGCCACCCCGACCTCCCTCATCGCCCTGCTCCGGGCCGTCGCCTACGGCTGGCAGCAGGACGCGCTGGCGGACAACGCGCGTGCCGTCCAACAGCTCGGCGCCGAGCTCTACCACCGCCTGGCGGTGCTCGGGGAGCACGTCGCCGGGGTCGGCAAGGGTCTCGACGGAGCGGTCGCTTCCTACAACCGGGCGGTCGGGTCGTTCGAGGGCAGGGTGCTGGTGACGGCGCGCCGGTTCACCGAGATGGGCGTGGTGGGGACGGGGGAACGGGAGCTGGCCCAGCCCGCTCCGGTCGATCGGACCACCCGGAGGATGCAACCGTCCGTCGAGGAGGCCGCCGGGCGCCCGATCCACGCGGGGGGCGGGCCCGGACCGGCGCTCCCTTCGAGGGACGAGCAGCGGTGAGCCTACGGGTCGAAAGTGTCCGCTTCGGGCGGGACGCCGCCCGCGCCCTGCGCGACCGGATCGCAGCGGCCCAGGATGCGGACCCGCTGGCGCCGGTCACCGTGATCGTCCCGCGGAACGTGACGGGCCTCGGAGTGCGCCGGCTCCTCGCCTCGGGGGACCTGGGCCCGGCCCCTTCGGCAGATCGTGTCGGGGTGTGCAACGTGCGGTTCACCACCGTCGCCCGCCTCGCCGAGGAGATCGCTTCGTCCAACTGGACCTCCGATCCGCTCCTGCCGGCCACGCCGGCCGTGCTCCATGGGGTGGCCCGCAGGGTCCTGGACCAGCTCCCGGGCGGGCTCCTCACCTCGGTGCGGGAGCATCCGGGCACGGTACGGGCACTTGTCGCCGCCCACCGTGATCTGGCCGGAATCGACCAGGCCACCCGTCGGCGCCTGGCACGCAGCGGCGTGCTTGCCGGCGAGGTGGTCGAGGCGGTGGACGCGATGGAAGCGCTCCTGTCAAATGGCTGGTCCGACGAGGGGGAGCGCATCTCCCGGGCGATCGCGGTGCTGAGCGGGGTCGGGATCGGGGTCGGCGCCAGTTCCGACGCTCCGAAGGACGGGCAACCGGACCGTTCGCCGGTGATCGTCTACCTTCCCCACCGGCTGTCTCGCCACGACGAGCAGTTCATCGAGGCGCTCGCCTCGGTCCGGCCGGTGAGCATCCTCGTCGGGACGACCGGGGACCGGATCGCCGACGCGACCGCGCGGGCGACCGTCGCCCGCCTCGGTTCGTCCGAGCCCGCAGTCGAGGGCGACGACCGGCGGGGCGGTCCGTACCGGACCACGCTCGGGACAGGTGTCCTGAGCGCGCCCAACGCGGACGCGGAGATCCGGGCCGTCCTCAGGCTCGTCATGGAGCGCCGTCGGGCCGGGACGCGGTTCGAGCGCATCGCGGTGGTCCACGCCGGGGTCGGCCCCTACCCGCGGCTGGTCACCGAGTCGCTGGAGGCTGCCGGGATCCCGTTCAGCGGAGTGGCCCAGCACGCGCTGGCCTCAACCATGCCCGCTCGGATCCTCCTCGGCCTGCTGGACCTGTACGAGCGGGGTTGGAGGCGCGGCGAGGTGGTGGCATGGTGCGCCGCGGGTCCGGTGCTGGGCACCGACGGGCACCCGGTCCCCGCCTCGGATTGGGACCTGCTTTCGCGGGAGGCAGGAGTCACCGCCGGCGCCCCGGTCTGGCGATCGCGGCTGGCCGCCCTCCGGGAGGCATGGACCGTGTCGGAGACGTCACCGCCGGCGCACGCCGCCGCTCCCGCCGGGCCACCTCCCGGTACCGGGAGATCGGGGCGGTCCCAGGGGGAGCCGGCGCAACCCTGTGAGAGCCACGAGCTCCTGACCGGTCTGGCCGGGTTCTTCGACGAGCTGGCCGGGTGGTTCGCCGACCCCCCCCGCACCTGGGCCGCCTGGGCCACGTGGGCGGTGGCGGTCCTCGACCGGTACCTGGGCCGGCCATCCCGCCGGCACGACCCGTGGCCCTCCCGTGAGGAGGAGGCGCTCAACGCGGTCCGCACCGCGGTCGGGTCGCTCGCGGTCCTTGACCGGTTCGGTGGTCCGGTGGACCGGATGCGGTTCCGGCAGGCGCTCGATCTCGAGCTGGGCGCGCCCGCTCCCCAGACGACCCGTTTCGGGACCGGGGTGTTCGTCGGTCCGGTCGGCATGCTGGTCGGTCTCGACTTCGACGTGGTCTTCGTGGTCGGGATGGTCGACGGGGCGTATCCGCGGCGCGAGCTCGACGACCCGTTGCTCCCCGACGAGGCGCGGATGGCCGCGGGTCCCGATCTGCCGCTCAGTGGGACCGCCAGTCACGACGCATGGCGCGACTACCTGGCCGCCCTGGCTACCGCTCCCGAGCGCGTCCTCACCTACGCGCGGGGCGACCAGCGTCAGGGGGGAGAGCAGCGTCCTGCACGGTGGCTCCTCGACACCTTGTCCGCGATCGCCGGAGGGGATCGGCGCTTGTCCAGCCGCGACGTGGAGGAGCTCCCGCCCCGGGAAGGCTACCGTCGTCTCCCGTCGTTCACGTCGGTCGTCCGGTCGGACGGCGAGCCGGTGTCCCTGGGCGACAGGGACCTCCGTACCCTGCTCCGCTGGAGCGACGCAGGCGGTGACCCGTCGTCGTGCTGGCTTACCGAGGAGGACGCCCGGCTCCGCGCCGGCCTCGTGGTGCAACGGGAGCGCCGCCGGAGGGGCCTCACCCGCTTCGACGGGAGGGCAGGCGCCCGGGCGGTCCCGTCGGCACGCCCCTCGGTCGGGTCGACGCCGGCGCTGTCCCCGACGAGCCTCGAGCGGTACGCGGCGTGCCCGCGCCAGTACCTGATGGAGCGGATCCTGCGGGTCGAGGTTCCGGACCGGCCCGAGGACGTGCTCGCGATCCAGCCGCGTGAACAGGGGCAGCTGGTCCATGCCGTCCTCCAGCAGTTCCTCGAGGACCAGGTCGCACTCCCGCGTGCGCAAAGGATCCGGCCCGGCACGGCCTGGTCCGACGAGGACCACGAACGCCTCGACGCCGTCACCGATCAGGTGTTCGGCCGCTTCGAGGCACTCGGACTGGTGGGTCGCCCGGTCACCTGGGAGCTCGACCGGGTCACCATCCGCGCCGATCTGCACCGGTTCCTCCGCGAGGACGACGCCTATCGTGCTGCGGGCGGCTGGGTCCCCGAGCGCGTCGAGTGGGCGTTCGGTGACGGTGACCGTCCAGGGGTGGAGCTGGTCCGACCCGACGGTCGGCCGGTCGCCTTCAAGGGGGTCATCGACCGGGTCGACCAGCGGGCCGACGGCTCTCTGTCCGTGATCGACTACAAGACGGGGAGCTCGGCCGCGTACCGCTCGGTCCCGACGGATCCCCTCTCCCGCGGTGGCACCCTCCAACTGCCCGTCTACGGGTTGGCGGCGCGGTCGTCCGTCACCGGCGAGGTGGAGCGGGGGAGGGACACCGTTCCCTCCGGCCCGGCCACCGCCGAACGGCCTGCCGCCCCCCCGTCGTCCGCCGCTCCCGCCGAGGTCGGTCCGTCCACCGAGCGCACTCAGGGAACCGCGGACGGGTTCGGCGTGCCGGTGGAGGTCGGATACTGGTTCACGAGCAGCCGTGGAGAGTTCCGGCGGATCAGCTATCCCCTCGACGGGTCGGTGGTCGGGCGGCTCGGCGAGGTAGTGGGCGTCCTCGCCGGCGGCATCGAGGCGGGCCTGTTCCCGGCGCGGCCGGGCGAAGGTCGGGCGAACTGCCGGCGGTGCGGTTTCGAGGTGCTGTGCCCAGGGGACCGGCAGGAGGCATGGTCCAGGGTTCGGGAGGACGCCGATCTCCGGGCCTACGTGGCATTGACCGAAGGAGCCGAAGGAGCCGAAGGAGCCGAAGGAGCCGAAGGAGCGGCCGCACGATGAGTACGGGAGCTCCCGTGGCGGGGGACGACGAGGCCCGGGTCGCCATCGGCACCGGTCTCGATGTCACCTACTTCGTCGAAGCCGGTGCGGGCACCGGTAAGACCACAGCCCTGGTGGGCCGCATCGTGGAGCTGGTGGTCACGGGTGGTGCGTCCCTGGGAGAGATCGCCGCCATCACCTTCACGGAGGCGGCGGCGGCCGAGCTCCGCGACCGGGTGCGCGAGGCGCTCGAGCGGACTGCCGACGGGGACGGGGAAGCAGCCGGGGTAACGGACGGGGCAGCGGACGGGACGAGAGGGGGGGTGGCGGACGGGGCAACGGACGGGCAACGTTCGGGAGACCCGGGCGCCTCTTCCTGGGGTCCCGGCGGCGGCGAGAGGAGGCGCCGGGCGGCGGCGGCGATCGAGGAGATCGATGCGGCGGCGATCGGTACCCTGCACGGGTTCGCCCGACGCATCCTGGGCTCGTACCCGCTCGAGGCCGGGCTCCCACCCCTCTTCGGCGTCCTCGACCCCGCCCGCTCGGCGGTGGCGTTCGACGAGCGGTGGAAACGGTTCGTCGACGAGCTGGTCGAATCGCCGGCCCTCCGTGAGCCGTTGCGCCGACTCCTCGTCTGCGGGGTCCGGATCGACCACCTGCGGTCGGTCGCCGAGCAGTACAACGACAACTGGGACCTTCTGATCCCAGCCACTCCGGAGCTGCCGGAGAGCGAGCCGATCGACGCGTCGCCGGTGGTCGCTCTGCTCGATGCGGCCTGCGCAGCCGGCGCCGCATGCAGGGCATCCGACGACCTGCTCGCCGTCCACGTCGAGAAGCTGCGCCCCGTCGCCGACGGCCTGCGGAACGCCGGATCAGACCTCGATGCGCTCCGGCGGCTGGTGGAGGCACCTGCGATCGCCTCGAAGCGGGGACGAGCGGCCAACTGGAGCTGCCCGGTGGCGGACGTGCGAGCGCTGCTGGCCGATGCCGAGTCCGCCCGTCGGTCGCTCGTGGACGCGGTGGCGACGACGGCCCTCCGTCGGATCACGGCGGAGATCAGGGCATTGACCCTGCGGGGAGCAGACGAGCGGCGCAGGGCCGGGGTGCTGGAGTTCCACGACCTGCTGGTCCGGGCACTCGATCTGGTTCGCACCGACGCCGCGGTCCGGGTCGCGCTGCACCGTCGCTTCCGCTACCTGCTCATCGACGAGTTCCAGGACACCGATCCCATCCAGGCGGAGCTCGCCGTCCGCATCGCCGACGGTTCCACCGACCCCGGTCCCGGGGAGGTGCCCTGGATCGAGCTCGGTGTTCCATCCGGACGGCTGTTCTTCGTCGGCGATCCCAAGCAGTCGATCTACCGGTTCCGTCGGGCCGACATCGCCCAGTTCCTGGCGGTCCGCCATCGCCACCGGGCCGGGCGGCTCTCGTTGACCGCCAACTTCCGATCGGTGCCGGGGGTCGTCGCATGGGTCAACCACGTGTTCGGCGAGCTGTTGGGCGACGGTGAGGAGGGCGTCCAGCCGGCGTACGAGGCGCTCGAGGCACGCCGTCCCGCCCAGCTCGATTCCGCCGGTGGTGCTGACGACGCAGCGGGGGGCGATCCGCCGGCACCCGTCGTGCTTCTCGGCGGTCCACTGACCGCCCGTTCGGCCGCCGACATCCGCGCCGCCGAGGCGTCCGAGGTCGCCGACACCATCGTCGGAGTGGTGGCGGAGCGTTGGCCTGTAGGCCCGGCCGGGCGGCCTGCCCGGCTGTCGGACATCGCCATCCTCCTCCCGACCCGGACCGGCCTGCCCACCCTGCAGAGCGCGCTGGACAACGCCGGGATCGCCTACCGGTTGGAGTCGAGCTCGCTCGTCTACGAGAGCCCGGAGATCGTCGAGCTGGTGACCGTGCTCCGGGCGATCGACGACCCGGGCGACCAGGTGGCGATCGTGGCGGCGCTGCGCAGCGCCTCCCTCGGATGCGGCGACGACGACCTCGTCGCATACCGCGCCGCCGGCGGGCGGTGGGACTACCGCCAGGTCCCGCCAGGCTCCCTTCCGGCCGATCACCCGGTGGTGGCGGGTCTCGCGTGGCTCCACCGGTTCCACCGGCAACGCTGGTGGCAGGAGGTGAGCAGCCTCGTCGAGGCGGTCCTGGAAGAGGGGCGGTTTCTGGAACTCGGCATCGACCGTCGCCGGACGCGGGATATCTGGCGCCGGCTGCGGTTCGTCGTCGACCAGGCCCGTGTGTTCGCCGACACCTCGGGCGGTGGCCTCGGGGCCTATCTCGCCTGGGTGGAGCTGCAACGCAGCGAGCGAGCGCGGATGACCGAGGTGGTGCTGCCCGAAACGGACGACGACGCGGTCCGGGTCATGACGGTGCACGGTGCCAAGGGGCTCGAATTCCCGATCGCCGTCCTGGTCGGTCTCGGCCGCGAGCCGAGGCGCCCGAGCGGCCCGCGGGTGCTCTGGGGATCTGCCGGGCCCGAGGCCAAGATCCCCGGCGGGCTCGTCACGGCGGGATACGCGGACCTGGCCGCCCGGGAGGAGCGCATGGACCGGGCGCAAGAACTACGGCTCCTCTATGTGGCGGCGACCCGGGCACGCGACCACCTTGTCGTGAGCCTCCACCACAAGGAGGGGAGCGACTGCCACGCCAGCCGGCTGCTCCCCGTCTGCGATTCGGCTCCGGATCTCGCCCGGAGGATCGCTCGCCGGGAGGCGGGTGCGGGCCCGTCGGATGGTACCGCCCCCCCGGGGTCACCAGGCACCCCCCGAGAGGCGCACGGCCGGGCTCAGTCATCCGACGACGGGGAGCATGCCGGCATTGTCGGAGCTGGCGGTGGAGCCGACGACGGGGAGCATGCCGGCGTCGATGGTGACCTCGCCGAACGGCGACGCTGGATCGCGGAGCGCGAACGGCTTACCGGACCCGGATCGAGGCCGCGCACGCTGGCGGCCACCACGGTCGCGGCGCTCGCCGGCGCGCACGCCGAGCGCTCCGACCCAGACGGCTCCGGGGCCGGTCGAGACAGCTCCGGTGCCGACCCGGGTCCTGGTGCCGACCCGGGCTCCGACACCGACAGCGGTGTCGACGTGGATCTTCCACCGTGGCGCAGGGGTCGCGCCGGGACGGCGATGGGTCGCGCCGTCCACGGAGTGCTCCAGACCGTCGACCTGGCGACCGGAGCGGGTCTCGACGCGCTGGCGGCCACCCAGGCGGTGGCCGAAGCGGTCCACGGCCGAAGCGCGGAGATCGCCGGCCGGGCACGTGCCGCGCTCGGCGCCGACATCGTCCGGGAAGCCGTGTCCGGCGGTCGGTACTGGAAGGAGCTCTATGTCGGCGCTCCGGTGACCGGTGCCCCCGACGGGCCCGTGATCGAAGGTTTCATCGACCTGCTGGTCGAGACCCCCTCCGGTTACGTGGTGGTCGACTACAAGACCGACGAGATCACGACGCCGGGACAGCTCGACCGGGCGATGGACCGGTACCGGCTCCAGGGCGCCACCTACGCCCTGGCGGTCGAGCGAGCCCTCGGACGACCCGTCGTGCGCTGCGTGTTCGTGTTCGTCGGCGTGACCGGGAGGTCGGTGGCCGTCGAACGCGAGGTGGTCGCCCTCCGCGAGGCGATGGACGAGGTCGAGACCCTGGTCTCACAGGGGCCCGCGCCGGTGGCGTCCTCCGCCGACGTGAACGGCACCGGCACTCGGTCCGGCCGGGTGTCCCCGTCGGCGGGCTAGCATGGGGTCCTTAGCGGTTGGATCGGCCCGTTCGTCGCGTTCGTGGGACCGGGAGGGGTGGCCCGTCCGCTGCGGTCGTGGTTGCGAAGAGTCTTCACAGAACGGTCATCTGCTGTTCATCTCTTTGCCGTAGAAAGGGTGCCGCAGGCGATCACCACAGCACGACTGCACGGGATGGAGGGTCGTGACGGCCCGACGACTCCTGTTCTCAGGTCCGGCACAGCCGCTCCTCAGCGTTCGTTGAGCTTGGCGGGTGATACTGGACCGGACATGGGAGACACCGCCGGTCAGGTCGCCCCCGCTGGATGGCGGGGGCTCGGATACGAAGGAGCACGCGCGTGAGGATTCTGGTACTCGGAGGAGACGGTTACCTGGGCTGGCCGACGGCCCTCTACCTCTCCCGGCGGGGCCACCAGGTCGGTGTGGTCGACAACGGCGTCCGGCGCCAGTACGACGTGGAGATGGGCGTCGAGAGCCTGGTGCCCATCGCCAGCCTCGGCCAGCGCGTC